>CAZEMU010000083.1:4445-17469 GCA_964513315.1 uncultured Acidimicrobiaceae bacterium
ATCGCCGAGTTGGGTGCGCCGTCTTCGTCGCTGATCGGATGGCCGGTGTCGTGGAAGACAGCGGTGACGGACATGCCGATCTCGATGATCGAGGGATCGGTGTCGACGATGTTCGTCAGCACGATCGGCCCCTCATCGAGCTGCACGTATGCAACGACGAGCGGCAGGTGCTCGCGCCACTTCCGACCGACGCCCGCTCGGGTGATCGTGTGGCTGTAGACCGTGCCGTTGCCGGACATCGTCTCCCAGCTGAGGTCCGTGCTCTGGCAGTCGGGGCAGATTGAGCGCGGGTACCAGATGACCAGATCACATGCAGTGCAGCGAGGCAGCTCGATGCGACCTTCGGCGGTGGCTTCCCAGTAGCGGCGGTTGTCGTGGGTGATGTTCGGCTCGCCAGTCGGCAGCTGACTAGAGGCGGTGTCTGGGGTGGTCGTGTCGCTCATGTCAGACCTCCCGGCCGAGGATCAGCGTGGAGCTTCCGACCCGGGTGGCCATCGAGCCGCCCGTGCCGTGGGCCAGGGCGAGCTTGCAATCAGGCACTTGCACTGCCGGATGTGCCTCGCCACGGAGCTGGCGGACGGCTTCGATGACCTTGGTCATGCCGCCGCGGTTTGCTGGGTGGTTGTTGCACAGACCGCCGCCGTCGGTGTTGAACGGCAGCTTCCCGAACGGCGCTTGGAGCGCTCCGTTGCGGACGAACTCACCGCCCTTGCCTTTCTCGCAGAAGCCGAGATCTTCGAGCGTGACGAGCACGGTGATCGTGAAGCTGTCGTAGATCGAGGCGTAGTCGATGTCGGCCGGTGTCACGCCTGCTTCGGCGAAGGCTGCCGGTCCGGACACGACTGCGGCCGTGTGGGTCAGATCGACCCGGCCAGCGTTCGTGCCCTTGATGGCCTCGCCCGTGCCGAGCACAGGAATGGTGTGGCGCTCCAGGTCCTTAGCGACGGCTTCGCTCACCACCACGAGCGCGCCGCCGCCATCGGTAATGACGCAGGCATCGAGCAGATGGAGGGGGTCGCTGATCATGCGTGACTCGAGCACCTGCTCGACGGTCACGACGTCTTGGAGGAGCGCGTTTGGGTTGTGCTGGGCGTGGGTCGATGCGGCGACCTTGATCTCGGCGAGATCCGCGCTGGTCGTTCCGAACTCGTACATGTGCCGTTGCGCCGCCATGGCGTAGCCGCCGATGACGCCCATGCCGAAGAAGTTCTCGAAGCTGGCCTCGGGGGCGGAACTGAACCGTGCGCTTCCGCCTGGTCCTGCTCCCCCGCTCCGTGGATTGCCGGCGAGGGTGATGAGCGCAACGTCGATGTTGCCGGCAGCGATTGCTTCGGCCGCGTGGCGGACATGCACCAGGTACGACGAACCGCCGGTCTCGGTGTCGTCGACGTGGCTGACGTCGAGGCCGAGGTAGTCGATCATCGACAGCGCACCGAAGCCTGGGGCATCGCCAGCCGAGTAGTACGCGTCGACGTCGGCCATTGTCAGGCCCGCGTCGGCGAGGGCACCAATAGCGACCTCGGCGTGTATCTGCGGCACCGTCTTGTCGGGGATCGTGCGTAGCGGGTGTTCGTACGCGCCGGCGATGAACGCTCGGCTTCGCTGGGTCATGAGGTGCTCTGGGTCATGGGGTGTTGGGTCATCGGGTGCTGGGTCATGCGGGGGCGGGTCCATATTCAGGGGTTGCGGAAACGTTCTCGTCGAGCGGGTGAATCGGTCGACGCACATGCTCGAAGGTGAACAGGCTGTTGTCGCTACTCGTGACCCCAACGCCGTTGCAGGGGATGTCACGAGCGGACAGTTCGCTGAACCCGGCGCGGTAGTGGATGCGCGACTTGAGGATCAGGTACTGCATGTGCGTCGGCTCGATGCCAACACTGCGGAAGCAACCCGGATCCCATGGCTCGTTGTTGCGGGAGATCACGACAACCTTGATCGAGCTGTCGCCCGATGGGATTTCGAGCACGGCTGCGTTGCCCATGTCGCTCGTCGTGCCGCGTCCCATCGGAACGGTGATGGTGAAGCGCCCGTCGGTCAGGGCGCGAACGGTGCCCGTCACGCGCAGCGGCTCGCCGACGCGCCCGATCGCAGGCATGTCGACCTTGCCACCGAGATCCAATGTGATCTCGTTGCCGACGCCAGCTGCAGTCATCTCGGCGACGGCCGCAGGGTCACAGATCGCGAACATGGCGACGTCGGGGAGCTGCTGTTCGAGAACTTCAGCGAGGACGGCGACGGTGTCCTGGGTGCCGCCCGACGCGGCGTTGTCGCAGTGGTCGAGCAGGATGATCGGCCCGGCATCGCCCAGGTCGAGCTGTTTCGCCGCAGCGATCGTTTCGGCGAGTGGCTGCGAGTCGAAGATGAACTCGTCGCGTGCAGCCCACGCAGCTTCAAGGATGGCGTCGCGGGCTTCTTCGGCGGCGGCACGGTTGCCGTCGGCGATCGTGACGACCGAGAGCCCGGCGTGCCAGATGTCGGCGAGCGGGAACCCGCCGAACACTGACGATGCCAGCAAGCCGCCGGCTTCTTGAGCCCGGGCCATTTCGAGCAGCGGCCCCATCGGTTCGTCCTCGTGGCCCATGCGCAGCGTCTGCGCCAAGATCGGGCGGCTGTCCCAGACCATGACCGGGTCGATCTCGCCAGCAAGTTTGCGCACCAGCAGCTCGCCCGCATGGCGGCCGGCCTTGTACATATCCAGGTGGGGATAGGTCTTGTAGCCGACGAGGATGTCGCAGTTGTCGACGATCGCGTCGGTCATGTTGGCGTGCAGATCCAGGCTGATTGCGATCGGCACGTCGGGGGCGATCGAGCGAATGCGGGCGAGCAGCGTGCCCTCGCCGTCGTCGGTGGTCTCGGCCACCATCGCACCGTGCAGGTCAAGGAAGACTGCATCGCAGCCAGCGGCCACAGCATCGCAGATGCGATCACTCATCTCGCCATAGGCGGCGGCCTGGACCTTGCCGCTTGGCGCGGCGTTGGCCGCGATCGGCGACACGATCTCCATGCCGTTCTCGATCGCGACGTCAAGGAACGCGCCGATGCCGGTGCCCGTCCCGGCGAAGCGGTCGACGACGTCGGGGCCAGTCGGTACACCGAACCCGCCTCGACCGAATCGTTCGAGCGGTGTCGGTACGGGCGAAAACGTATTCGTCTCGTGTTCCATCATCGCCACGACAACCTTGGTCATGCATCTGATCTTCGCAGGTGGCCACCGACCGACCCGAAAGGGGAAGGGTTAGCCCAGGCCGACAAGCGGCTCGATCGAGCGCAGGGCGGGCCACGCCCCCGAGGTCGTGTTCGACACAACCGTCAACGTCAGCGCCGTCGCTGGCACGTGCGTCGAGCGAAACGAAACACCAGCATCCATGCCTTCCATCGACCAGGTCGAGCCGTCGGCGTTCAGCCACAGCCCCCAGCCGTAGTGACCGTCGCTACCCGCGTCGTGACGAGGCGTCGATATCTGGTCCCGCAGCTCAGCAGGCAACAGCCGGTCGTTACGGAGTGCGTCCCAGAACCGGTCGACGTCGCCGACCGTCAGATACACACCACCGTCGCCGTTGCCGCGAACCGGCAGATTGTCGATGTTGGTCGCGCCTGACTCGAGGTAGCCGAGGGCGGTGTGCCCTGGCAATTGATCGGAGCGGAAGAACCCACTGTCCGACATGGCGGCGGCATCAAAGATGTCTTGGGCCTGGTCGTAGTAGCTCCGCCGTTCGGCTCGCTCGGCTGTGACGGCGAGCAGCACATAGCCGCCGTTGTTGTAGCGAAACGGCTCACCCGGTTCGGCGTGCGGCGCGAGGTCGAGCATCGGGAGGACCGCAGCGGGCGTGTCGAGCTCAGCGATCGGTATCGGAAGCACCACGCTCTCGATATCGATGCCGTCGTCTTCGGCCAGATAGTCACCGATGCCGCTCGTGTGTTCGAGCAGGTGCCGAACCGTGACTTTCGGATGGAGCTGCCCAAGCTCGGGCACGAGTGGAGCAACCAACGTGTCGAGTTCCAACGCGCCAGCTTCGATGGCGCGAAGTGCGATGAGTGCAGTGAACGTCTTGGCCGCCGACGCGCAACCGAAGCGAGTGCCGGCATCAACTGCCATGCCGGTGACGCGATCGGCCAGTCCTTGTACGACGACTGTGCGCTTGCTTCCGGAGCGGACGGACACAACGCCGCTGAAATCACCGGCGAGTACGGCCGTGATCTCATCGTGTTCGATCGTCTCGCCCAGCTCAGCCATCGGCGCAAGCTAGCTCAGCCCTCGTCGCAGTGATGGTGCGATTGAGGAGGAGAAGTAGCGTCTCGGTGATGCAACAGCCAGCGCCGACGTGGGATGAGCGTGTGCCCGTCGGCGCGCGGCTACTCCCCGATCGCCTCCATTACGGCTGGTGGATCGTGCTCGGCTCGGCACTGCTCATGTTCGTCACGATCGGCGTCGGCTACTACGGCCTCGCCGTGTTCTTGCGGCCGCTGCAAGAGGAACACGGTTGGTCTAACGCGACCGTGTCTGGTGCGACCGGCATGTTCTTCGTGGTCGGTGGCATCGCTGGCTTCGTGATTGGACCTGGCGTCGACCGCCGCGGCCCGATGTTGTACGTCCGAGCCGGTGTGATGCTCATGGCGGTCTCGGTCGCCGGACTCGCCTTCGTCACCGAGCCCTGGCATCTGTACGTCACCTACGCAGGCCAAGCGGTCGCGTTCGGTCTGGCCGGCGCCGTCGCCGTCAACGCGATGATGAGTCGATGGTTCGTGACCCGACGGGCCTTTGCCATGAGCCTGACCTTCACCGGCATCAGCCTGGGCGGCATGATCCTCGCCCCTGTCGGAACCTGGCTCGTTGAACGAGGAGGTACGTCGCTTGCAGCACCGATCCTGGCGGTGATCGTGCTGGTCGGCGCCTTGCCGGTCGCGCTGTTCGTGCTCGTCGGCGATCCGGCAACGTTGGGGCTCGGCGCCGACGCCGGTGCGCCCGATACCCGCGTGCAGAACGACGCGTTGAGCGACGCGGTCCAGCTACGCGCGTGGACCCGCAGCGAGGCCATGCGCACGACGTCGTTCTGGGCGATCACGATCGGCTTCGTCATCGTTCTGCTCGCCCAGACCGGGTTCCTGCTCCATCAGATCGCATTCCTCGAGGACCGTCTCGGCTCTCGCAACGCAGCCGCGCTCGCGCTCAGCACCACGGCCTTTGGCAGCATCGTGGCTCGGCTGATCGTGGGCCGCTTCGCTGACGGCATGGACAAGCGATTGCTGACCGTCGCGATCATCGCCGCCCAGGGGCTTGCGGTACTCGGCGCAACGCTCGTGGACAACCGGGTCCTGACCTATGTGTTCGTGCTGATCGTGGGGTTCACGATCGGCAACGTCTACATGATGCAGACCTTGCTCACCGCCGAGATCTTCGGCCTGGTATCACTCGGCGCAGTGCTCGGCTTCATGACCTTGATGAGCCAAGTCGGCAGCGGGCTCGGCCCATTTCTGGTCGGCTGGGCTGAGGATGTGACCGGCAGCTACCAGACGCCGTTCCTCATCACCGGGCTCGTCACGATTGCCGCGGCGGTCGTGCTGCTCTTTGCCCGACCCGTTGCGCCGCCGACCGGGTGATTCGCCTCGTTAGCCGACGCCTCGCTACCCGACGACGAAGGTGCGGCGTTGCATCGGATCAGTATATGTACGGACATACGGTGTATCAAGCCGCGCCGCACAGATGACTGGTTGTGCGGTCATCCGTCGATAGGTTCTGACTCCGAACTGACCACCGAGGACCCCATGCCCGCCGCGCCACTCGATCGATCAAGCCCGCTCCCACTCTGGGCGCAGCTCGAGGCTGATCTTCGACGACGTCTCGATGACGGCGAGTTCGACTCTGGCCAGTTTCCAACTGACCTCGAACTCACCACGGCGTACGAGGTCAGCCGCCACACCGTTCGCGAGGCCATCCGCCATCTGAACAGCACGGGACTTCTCCGCCGCGAACGCGGTCGAGGCACCGTCATCAACAAGACCGAGTTCGAACAGTCCCTCGGCACGCTCTACTCGCTGTTCGACAGCATCGAGTCCAGCGGAGCGGTCCAACGCAGCGAGGTCCTTGAGCTCCGAGAAACGACAGACGCCGTCGCTGCGAGCCAACTCGGTCTGGAACCAGACGCACCGTTGACCCTGATCGCTCGGTTGCGCCTCGCCGACGATGAACCCCTCGCGGTTGATCGAGCGTGGCTCCCGATGATCAACATGGGGTTCGACAAGATCGACTGGTCACGCACCGCGCTCTACGACGAGCTGCAGACGGCCGGCCACTTGGCGCCGAACCAGGGTTGGGAGCGTCTCACGCCGATCCTGCCGAGCGTCGATGACCGCAAACTGCTCGGCCTCAAGTCACGCGACGCTGCGTTTCATCTCGAGCGCCTCGGCATGCATGACGACGCTCCCGTCGAGTGGCGCACCACCGTGCTTCGCGGTGATCGCTACCGCTTCGTGAGCGACTGGTCGAAGGGCGTGCGGTCGGCGCTGCGCCCCACAGCCGGCACGAAATAGGCCCACCTGATCAGGTCGCATGCACAGGTAATTGACAGCTTTCAACAATGACCGTACATTCGTACAGGTAGCTCAACGTGTCAGGTGCACCGCATGATCCTCGAACAGCACTACCTCGAATGCCTCTCCCAAGCCTCGTACTTCATTGGTGACGAGTCGACCGGTCGAGCCGTTGTCGTCGACCCTCGTCGCGACATCGCCCCCTACCTCGCGTCCGCCGCCGAACATGGCATGACAATCGAGCTCATCATCGAGACGCACTTCCATGCCGACTTCTTGTCCGGCCATCTTGAGCTCGCCGAAGCGACTGGCGCTGCCATCGCCTACGGCGATGCGGCCGACACCGAGTTCCCGAGCCGCAAGCTGGCCGACGGCGAACGCATCTCGCTCGGCGACGTCATCCTTGAGATCCGCCACACACCCGGCCACACGCCCGAATCGATCTCGATCGTCGTGCACGAGACCGCTGACAGTGCGCCGCATTCGGTGCTGACGGGCGACACCCTGTTCATCGGCGACGTCGGCCGCCCCGACCTGCTCTCCTCGGTCGGCATGACCAGCGAAGACCTGGCCTCGCAGCTCTACGACTCGCTGCACGACAAGCTCATGTCGCTGCCCGACGACACCCTGCTCTATCCCGGCCACGGCGCGGGATCCTCGTGCGGCAAGAACCTGTCGAGCAACACCTCGTGCACCATCGGCCGCCAGCGCGAGAACAACTACGCCGTTGCGCCGATGACCCGTGACGAGTTCATCGAGGTCGTCACCGAGGGCCAGACCGCGCCGCCGTCGTACTTCTCCCACGACGCCAAGCTCAACCGCTTGCTCCGCCCCGTCTTCGACGAGTCTGCCGACTCGCCAGCGATGAACCTCGATGACGTGCTCGAAGCCCAGCGTGGCGGAGCGATCGTGCTCGACACCCGCGGGCCGGGCGAGTTCGCCACCGGCCACGTCGCCGGCTCGCTGAACATCGGTCTTGCTGGACGCTTCGCCGAGTTCGCTGGCGGCATGATCGACCCTGCCGCCGACATCGTTGTCGTGGCCGAAGCTGGCCACGAACAAGAAGCACGCATTCGTCTCGGCCGCATCGGTTTCGACCGAGTGATCGGCCACCTCGACCAGCCAGAACGAGCAATGGCAGAGCGCCCCGATGCCGTCACTCGCAGCTCGCGCGTCGGCGTCCGCCAGATGGTCGAAGCAATCGCCACCGTCGATGACCTGCAGGTCGTCGACGTCCGGCAACCAGGCGAGACCGAGGGCGGCATCATCCCCGGCGCCGCCCTCGTCCCGCTCACTCGCTTGACTGCAGAACTGGGCTCACTCGATCCGTCGAAGCCGACCATCGTCTATTGCGCCGGCGGCTTCCGCTCCTCGATCGCAGCCAGCCACTTGATCAGCGCGGGCTTCAGCGACGTGTCTGATCTGCTCGGCGGTTACGGCGCCTGGACCGAGGCGCACGCCACCGCATAGTCCCCTTGGGTGCTGAGCTTCGGCCGCACTCCGCCGCTCGGCTCCGCCTCGCTTACCGAGTTGCTCGCATCGCTCTCAACTCGCGGCAAGCACCGCAGCCCCAAGACCTACTCGCCTTGGACGACGGCTTGGCTTTCGTTGTAGGAGATCGTCGGATACTTCGGCGGGTTGCCTGGGCCGTGACAGGTCGGCAAGCACTCCATGGGCCAGTCGCCGGACGCGTTGAAGAACAACGGGATCGAGTAGCGGGCCTCGGGTCCGTTGTTGTCGGCGAAGTGGCGGGTGCTCAGGAAGCGGTCGTTCGACCATTGACGCAAAAGCTCGCCGGTGTTGACCACGATCGCTCCCGGGATCACGGGTGCCTGGATCCATTCGTCGCGGACCGCGCTGTAGATCACGAGTCCGGGCGAGTCCTGCAAGAGCAGCGTGAAGAACGTCGTATCGACGTGTGGCGCGATGCCGTGCGCTCCCTCGACCTGCTCGCCCGGGGGATAGTGGGTCATGCGGAGCCGCCAGAACGGGGCTTCCATAGCTTCGTCGAACCAGTCCGGTTCGAGGTCGAGCGCCGCGGCGTAGACCTTGACCAGCTCCAACGCGATCGCTTCGGAGGTGCGTCCGTACTCCTCGACCGCTTCACGGAAGCCGGGTAGTGCATCATCGGGCAACCACTGGTTGTCGTCGGGTGCGATGTCCTTGTCGGACTTGACGAGAAACGCCTCGTTGCGGTTCCCGACGGCGCGCTTGGGAAGCCGGCGCTCGCCGATCGGCAAGTAGCCGACGCCACCGAGCGGATGATCCGGGTTGTCGATGTTGATCTGCTGCTTCGCCTCGAGCGGCAGGGCATGGAAGCGCCGAACCCACTCGAAGATGTCAGCGATCGCTTCGTCGCTCAGGCCGTGGCCAACGAGCTGGAAGAAGCCGACCTGCTCACAGGCGGCACGCAATGCGGCCGCCGCCTCGTCGAGCGCCGCTCGGTCGCCGGTCTCACGCCACGCCGAGATGTCGACGATCGGAATGTCGCCCGGCTCGGCCGGGACAGGACGGGTCGTGTCCCACGAGTTCGCCTCGGCGAGGAGCTCGGCTTCCTTGGCGGCAGGGTCGAAGGCCATCGGGCCAGCCTAGAGACCATCCGCGTTCGTGATGATGCGACGCAGCAGCGTGCTCAGCTGCTGTTGGTCCTTGGCGGACAGTCCGTCGGTCAGCGCGATCTCGAGCTTGTTGAACCGCGGGTAGAGCTCAGCGATGAGATCGGTGCCGGCAGTGGTCAGGCCAACTTCGACGCGGCGACGGTCGTCGCTGTCCCGGTTGCGTTCCACCAGGCCACGCTTCTCGAGCGTCGTGACCATTCCGGTCATCGTTCCCTTGGCGACGCCGCATTCGGCGGCGAGCGACGATGAGTCCATCGTCCCCCACACCCAGAGCACCCAGAGCATGGTGAAGCCGCCCCAGGTGAGGTTCTGTTCGTTCAGCAGCTCGCGTTCAGCACGTACCCGCACGGCCGAAGCCGCTCGGTAGATGTTCTGAATTGCTTGCCCAGCTTCGAAGTCAAACGCCTGGCCAGAGAGGCGGGCGCGTATGTCCTGCTCTTGTTGCAGAAGCTCTTCGGTAGGTGCTTGGTCGTTCTCAGCCATAAATGGTTCGCTACCGAACCAATGTAGACCGGCTGCTAACTTTGGTCCTCATGACGGCGCATCATCGCATCCTGCTCGACGGCTATCCAACGGTCACCACCGCGGACGGAGACCGTTTGGTCGCCGACGATGGCCGGTCGGTTGCCATCGCTGACGCGACCTATCTTGCCCCCACGGATCCGTCGAAGATCTTGTGCGTGCACCTGAACTACCGCAGTCGGGTCGACGAGTTCATGACCAAGCTGCCGGCAACGCCGACCTACTTCCAGAAGCCGACGACGACGATCAACACCCACGGTGGTGCGATCGTGCGACCGTCGAATTGCCAATGGCTCAACTACGAGGGCGAGATCGCCATCATCATCGGCCGTCGATGCCGGGGCATCTCTCAGGACGAGGCCGGCGACTACATCGCCGGCTATTCGGTCGCCAATGACTACGGGCTGCACGACTTCCGTGACACCGACGCTGGCTCGATGTTGCGGGTCAAGGGAAGCGACACGCTGTGCCCGATCGGGCCTGCGCTCGTGACCGACTGGGACTTCCGAGGCAAGCAGATCCGCACCCTCGTCAACGGCGAGGTCGTGCAAGACGCCAACACCGACGAGATGGAGTGGGACATGCACTATCTCGTCGCCGATCTCGCTCGAAACATCACGCTGGTGCCGGGCGATGTGATCCTGTCGGGCACGCCAGCGAATAGCCGACCGGTCGTTCCTGGCGATGTCGTGACCGTTGAGGTCGAGGGTTTGGGCGCTCTGACCAACCCGATCGTCGAGGGCCCCACGCCGATCCGCGAAGACGTCGGCGCCCAGCCGAGCTCGTCCGAAGAGGTCGTGTCGACGGCAATGGGCGGCGACTGGGAGTTCCGTGGCATCCGGGCGCCACGCTCGAAGAACTCGAAGCACTACGAGTCGACCGTCGAAGAGAAGTAGCAACGTGAGCACGCACACCGATGCCACTCACCAAGATGTAGCCACTCACACTGATGTGGACGGCGTCCTGGTACCGACCGGCCACCTGATCGGCGGCGAGTGGGTTGCCTCTGCAGCGACGTTCGAGTCGCGCTCCCCCATCGACTGGGAGTCGATGCACCTCGCCGACATCGCTCGCGGCGATGACGCCACGGCGACCGCTGCGGTCAGCGCCGCGGTCGAGGGGTTCGTCGAGTGGGGGTCGTTCACGGTGACCCAGCGGGCCGAGGTGTTGCATCGGCTCGCCGATCTCATCGACGAACGCACCGACGAGATCGCCCACGTCGAGACGCTCGACATGGGATTCCTCGAAGCCTCGATGAAGGCTCGTCTGGTCGGACGCGGCGCACTCAACTTCCGCACCTACGCCGACCTGATCGTCGCCCACGAAGAACGCACTTGGGACGCTAAGGCAATGTGGAACACCGTGCAGCGCATGCCTGCCGGTCCTGCAGTCGTGATCACGCCGTGGAATGCACCGTTCATGCTGGCGACCTGGAAGCTCGCACCCGCGCTCGCCGCCGGCAACTCGATCATCCACAAGCCCGCCGAGTGGTCGCCGCTCTCTGCAGCGCTGCTGGCTGAGCTCACGCTCGATGCGGGCTTCCCGGCCGGCGCCTACAACTTGGTGCAGGGCATCGGGGCCGAAGTCGGCGACGCCCTCGTTCGCGATCCACGGGTCCGCCGCATCACCTTCACCGGTTCGCCTCCGTCCGCCCGCAAGATCGGCGAGGCCGCGGCGCGCAACATCGTGCCGTTCACGGCCGAGCTCGGTGGCAAGGGGCCGCTGCTGGTGTTCGCCGATTGTGACCTCGACGCTGCGGCGAAGAAGGCGGCGTGGCAGTTCGACGACTCGGGCCAGGTCTGTTTGGCCGGCACCCGCCTGCTGGTCGACGAGTCGATTCGCGACGAGTTCCTCGAGCGGTTCCACGCGCATGCTGATGCGCTTGTGGTCGGCGACCCCCGTGACGAGTCGACCGAGATCGCTCCGCTGGCGCATCCTGATCATCGAGACCGCGTGCACGCGTTTGTCGAACGGGCCCGTGCCGCGGGGGACACGATCGTTCGCGGCGGGCAACCGATGGCTGACTCGATGCACTACGAGCCGACGCTCATCAAACCGTTGTCGAACGACAGCGAAGTCGTCCAGTCCGAGATCTTCGGCCCGGTGCTCACCTTCCAAACGTTTGCGGACGAGGCCGAGGCCATCGAGCTCGCGAACTCGACTGCGTATGGCCTCTCGGCCATCGTCTACACCGGGTCGCGTGAGCGGGCGGAGCGAGTAGGCCGATTGCTCCGCACCGGTCTGGTGTGGGTGAACACGTTCCTGGTTCGCGACCTGACCGCACCGTTCGGCGGCTGTGGGATCAGCGGCATCGGCCGCGAGGGCGGCGACCATGCGCTCGAGTTCCACGCCGACCTCAAGACGATCATGATCGCCGACGACACCTGCTCCTAAACCCGTCGCTCGCTGCGCTCGCTTACCCAGTTCGGCTCCGCCGAACTGCCAGCCTGAAATGGGGCGAGGGTGCGGCGGGAGCGTGGGAAGATGGGGGCGATGACGATTCGGCTGGTGGCCAGCGATCTCGACGGCACGCTCTTCGGACCAGACCATGTGCCCGAAGGCCGGACGGTCGACGCGGTCAATGCGCTCGCCGACGCTGGCGTGATCGTCGCCGCCGTCACCGGACGATCGTGGTTCGGCGGTGCCGAGCGAGCAGCCAGCACTGGCGCCCGACTCGACTGGTTCATCGGCTCCAACGGAGGCCACCGCCTCAACGTGCGCACCCAAGAGCTCGAAGAACGGCTGACGTTCAAAGAGTCCGAAGTCGGCGACCTGATCTCGACGCTCGACACCAACCTCGACAACGTCGGCTTCGGCACCGAACATGCGGGCGGTTTCTGGTTCTCGGATCGCTTCCTTGAACAGTTCCCAAACTCGGTCGACGGTGGCCCCCGACGAGTCAGCGTCGTCGATCGAACCGACCACGACATCGGCAAGCTGTTCGTCAGCCACGCCGAGATCCATACGACCGAACTCGTCGACGCTGTGGAGCCACACGTGCCCGATTCAATGCACGTCACGACGAGCGGCATCAGCTTCGTCGAGGTCACGCCGCACGGCGCCGACAAGGGATCCGCACTCGCTCGCCTGTGCGCGAAGCTCGGCATCGACCGATCCGAGGTGATCGCCTTTGGCGACAACTACAACGACCTCACCATGCTCGAATGGGCGGGCCGCGGCGTCGCCATGGGCAATGCCGAAGACCCCGTCAAAGCCGTGGCCGACGAGGTCACCGCCACGAACGTCGAGTACGGCGTCGCCCAGGTCCTCGAGGCCTTGCTCGAAACCTAATGGCACGCGTGAACTGATGGAACTGCGACATCCGGCCGATCGAGCGATCGTTCGCTCGCTGCAAG
>CAZEMU010000084.1:0-1575 GCA_964513315.1 uncultured Acidimicrobiaceae bacterium
ACCGTCCTCGATCCCCAGAACCTGGCTTCGGGGCCGGATTTCCACAGTTCTGGGGATGTTGGGCCGTTGCAGGCCCGTAATTACAACGATGTAGTTTCTCCACAGGCAGTGGACAAACCTGTGGAATGCGCACAAATCCAGCCATTCGGGGTTCCCCCAGGAGCCTTTGGGGGTTTCCCCCATGACCTCGGCAGGCCCTTTTCTGGCCCAATGTGGTCATGAGCCCAACTGCACTCACCTCTGCACCCCAAACGCCGACCCGACCCGTCGACTCCGCTTCGACCACGGTCTCGGTTGCCGACCTCGCCGCTGGCGCCAAGGCGACCCGTAACCGGGCGATCGACTTCTACCGGGCGATCGCCATGCTGGCCGTCGCCGTCGGCCACTGGATGGCCATGCACGTCGGCGTCGACGCCGACGGTGGCCTCATCGCCGGCAACGCACTCGAGGTTGCGCCCCGCATGGGTGTCATGAGCTGGCTCTTCCAAGTCATGCCGCTGTTCTTTGTCGTCGGCGGTTTCAGCTCGGCCATGTCGCTCGACTCGTTCAACGCCAAGAAGGAAAACGGTCAAGCCGCAACCAACTGGGTCATCGCTCGACTCCGCCGGATGCTCGCCCCGACCATCGCACTCGCTGCCACCTGGGCCGTGCTCATCGCCGGTGGTTACGCAATCGGCCAGGGAAGCCTGATCGCTGTCGGCGCCACCGCCGCCGCCATCCCTCTCTGGTTCCTTGCCAACTACACGATCGACACCGCGATCGCCCCGTACGTGCTGCCAGTGTTCCGCAAGCACCCCGTCGCCGTCCCGGCCATCGGTGTCGCCATCTTCGGTCTGCTCGAAGCGGCCCGCTTCGCTGGCATCCCGTTCCTTCCCCACCTCAACTGGGTGCTCGGCTGGCTGCTGTTCCAGATCGCCGGCTTCGCCTGGCGCGACGGTCTGCTGCCGACCGGCAAGACCCTCGCCGCAATCGCCGCTGGCCTCTGGGTACTCGCCATCACCGTCGTCGCCGCTGGCCCGTACCCCGCCTCGATGGTCCACTTCCCGGGCCTCGAGAACTCGCCGACGCACCCACCATCGCTGGCCCTGATGCTGTTCGGCGCGGCGTACTCGGCCACCGCAATCGTGATCGCCCCCGCCATCAGCCGCTGGCTCGCCGATCGCCCCAAGGCATGGGCCGCCGTCGTCGGCGCCAACGCCATCGCCATGTCGGTCTACCTGTGGCACTTCACTGCCGCCATCGCCGCAACCGCCATCCTGTACCCGCTCGGCTGGCTCCCAACCGCTGCTGTTGGCACGCTCGACTGGTGGATTCAGAAGCTGCCCATGATGGGTCTCGCTGCGGTCATCCTGGCCGCCATCGTCGCCAAGGTCATGCCGATCGAACGCAACGCACTGCTCGCTCCTCGCCGGCCATTCGCTGGCGGCCCGGTCGCCATGTTGGTCCTCGCCGGTGCGCTCTCGACCGCACTCAAGCAGTGGGCGCACGGCGACTTCGAGATCGCGGCCCTGTGCATCGTCACCGTGCTCGCCCTCTGGCACACCTGCATCAAGGACGGCTCACTCCTCGACCGGA
>CAZEMU010000084.1:1675-17266 GCA_964513315.1 uncultured Acidimicrobiaceae bacterium
GTCATGTCGTTGCTGCTCGGGCTCCTCGTCGCCGCGATCGTGCTGTTCATCGCGTTCGGCCCGATCCTGCGCCGCGGCGCTCCCAAGGTTGCGCTCGATGCGGGCGCCTTCCGCGACCGAAGCGGGCGTCTCGACTTCCGCCACCCGCACATGGTCGATCTCGAAGCACTCGAGACGCTCTATGCCGACCCCGAGCTCAAGGCCGTCAACCACTGGGACGACGCAACCGTCGAATCCATGCTCCACACGCTGCACGACCGGCGCAGCTTCGATGCGTGGGCCCGCACCTCGCTCGTCGGCATCCGACGCAAGGACGACAGCGTCGTCGGCCTGGCCACGCTCGGCACCGAAAACGCCGACGGACGCTCGGGTCTGTCGATTGGGTTGCAGATGCTGCCTGAGCATCGCGGCGAGGGACTCGCCACCGAGCTGCTCGCCGCGATGATCACGTCAACGCGAGCGCTGACCGACGGGCCGGTGTGGATCGGCACCTCGATCACCAACCACGCGATCATGCACATGATGAGCTCGCTCGGGTACGTGCCCGAGCCGGGCTCCACGCCGTACGAAGCACCCGACGGCACGCTCGTCGAATCGCACTGGTACCGAGTCGGGGCCGACGCCCCGCCGCCAGTCTTCGACGCAACCTCGCTCTAGCGGGGTCAGGCAGCGAGCGAGGCGACTCGCAGACTCGTCTGCATCTGTTCAGCCACGACGGAATCCACGCCGGACGCTTCTGCGAACGATGACCACTCACCAACGACAGCGCAGATGTCATCAAGCATGCGCAGTCCTTCTCGCTCAGAGAGATCCGCCGCCGTCGCAAACGCCGCGATATCGGATCGGGCGAAGTCATCGCGGCGCCCGTTCAAACTCATTTGGTGCTCACTGGTCCACGCACCCGCAGGGTTGTACGAGTACGTCACGTCATAGGCAGGCGACAGCGACCATTCCCCTTCACGATCCATCAGGAAGCTGATGTTCTTGGTGTGGTCATCTTGGTTGCGGGCCACGACATTGAAGATCGCTCGCCGACACTGCTCGACGAGCTGTGGGTGAGGGAGCTGAAGCCGACGCATGACCTGCAGCGCCTGCTCGTAGCTAGTGGCTCCGGCCTGATTGAAGTCGTAGTGGCCAATGGCCGTCAGCGTCTGTTGGTGCAGCTTGTCGTCGACGGGGCGGTCGAATCGTTGGGTCATGAAATGGGCGCGACCGCCCTCTTCGAGCAGCCGCGTCCGCGGCAGGCTGATTCCCGCCGCTCGGGCCATCTCGCCGTAGGCGTATTCGATGCGCCCGAACCCGAGCGGATCAGCAAGTTCCTTGTCCCGATTGCCGTCGACACCGTCAAACTTGAGTAGCCAATGGGTGAAGTCATCGGGCTGGTTGAGCTGGCCAGATCGGATCTCGCCCGTTGTCTCGTTCCATGCGATGACGGCCTTGGCTCGAGCGCCACCAGCTGACGTACCCACACGAATGATGTCGGTCAGATCTTCTTCGTGCGGATCGATGGCGGTGCGGCGCAGACCCTGCTTGGTCGCGATTGCGGCCTGCGCGAGCATCACCAACCGCTCGACCTCAAGTACGACATCGGGGTCAGGCACGGCGCCAATCGATGGCGAAAACTCGAGTGCGCCCATGCCGCGAGAACCGACGTAACACAGCCGCTCGACCGGGTTGAAGTCTTCGACCGATCGTCCCTCGCGCACCAGCCATGCGTCGATCAGTGCGGTGCCGAACTTGTCGGGAAGCACGTCGGCGAGCATGCCCGGTAGCCCCTTGAAGGTCTCTCTGGAGAGACCGGGAAAGGTCCAGACGCCCGGCCCAAGAGGCATGGTGATCGGCGCAAGCTCGATGCCGCTGGCGAGGAATTGGGGGTCGTACTCGTAGGCCCCCAAGCGAGTGTCCAGGTCCCATTGGACCGCACCGACACGAGATCCCCACAATCGCACCTCGGCAACGGTGACCGTCACGATGCATCTCCCCAAGCCCACCCTTGGGCCGTGGGCTGAGCTGGTCGAGACGTTCGCTGCAACGTTGCCATAGGGCTTGCGGGCGGCGGCGCCAGCGCGGCGTCGAACGCGTCAAGTAAATCGAGGGCACGAAGGACCGAAAGCAGAGAATCAAGACTGACGTCGTGACCCCGTTCGAGGTTCGACAGCGTGGGACGGCTCAAGCCAGCCCGGTCCGCAAGCGCTTGTTGCGTCATCCGTCGATTCTTGCGATGGCTACGAATTCGATCGCCGAGCTGTCGGCGAATGTGGGCGTTCGAGAGTTCGGTGAACATGGAGTGCATCCGTGGCGGCGTTGCGCCTGTAAGGGATAGTTTACGAAATCCGCTAGACGCGGCCTGTTCGTCAAACCAACACTACCAACACAACACGACGATGGTCAGACTGTTTTGGTAAAACATCGTTGACACCGGGGCCAAAATCGAAGCATCTTGTCGTGCGAGGGCGACAAACTAGTAGCGCAGGTCGGCCGACCGCCGAGAACGGATTGCGTTCGGTGAAGGTTGACGGGTCGCCTTCGCCCCGCATCGCCATCGCGTCGTAGAACACCATGTTCGGCGCATGCACGGGTGAGAGGCCGACCATCGCCCGGAGCTTCATCCGCCATGGCGTCGACAGTAGAAGAGTCCCGGCTGCGCCGTGGCACGAACGTTGGCCCGCTCGTCGGAATCGGCAATGCTGGCGCCGTGGCCAACCTCTTCTCTGCGTTGTTTGCGGGCGATCCGAATCGTGCGTGTCTCGAGACTCCAACCCGTTCGTTGAGCTACGGCGGGCTCGCCGATCTCGCGAGACGTCTTGGACAAGCGGTCCTCGACCAGGGCGTTGCTCCGGGCGAGCGTCTCGTGGCACAAACGGTGAAGTCGGTCGACGGCTACGCACTGTGGCTCGGCTGTCTGGCCGCAGGCGTCGTGTACGTGCCGACGAACACCGCCTACACGCCTGACGAGATCGGCTACTTCTGTACCGACGCCGGCGCGTCACTGCTGGTCGTCGACGATCCCGGAGCGGTCGCGTCAGTGGACTGCGCCACGGTGAGCCTCGCCGCGTTGGTCGAAGCTGCCGATGACGCCAGCCCGGTCGCCGTCGCCGAGGTAGGCGACGACGAACCATGCTCGCTCGTCTACACGTCCGGAACGACCGGACGCCCCAAGGGCGCGACGCTCACCCACGGCTGCATCCTCGACAACGGTCGTGCGCTCGCCGACGTCTGGCAGTTCAGCGAAGACGATGTGCTCGTCCACTCGCTGCCGATCTTCCATGTGCACGGGCTGTTCATCGCCCTGCACCCCACGTTGTTGTCGGGCGCGAGCGTGCGATTCCTGCCCAAGTTCGACGTCGACACCGTGCTCGCCGCCATGCCAGGCGCAACCGTGTTGATGGGCGTGCCCACGTACTACCACCGGCTATTGGGTGACGATCGCTTCGGCCCCGAGTCGTGCAGCTCGATGCGCTTGTTCACCAGCGGGTCCGCGCCGATGACCGAGATCACGCACGCCGAGTTCACCGAACGCACCGGCCGACGCATCGTCGAGCGCTACGGCATGAGCGAGGCCGGGATCATCACCAGCAACCGCATGGACGATGTGCTCGCGGGATCAGTTGGGCATCCGCTGCCCGGCTACGAGGTTCGGGTCGTCGACGACGAGCACCATCCGGTCGCCGCCGGCGAGACAGGCACCGTCGAAGTCCGCGGGCCAAGCCTGTGTCTCGGGTACTGGGGTCGACCCGACGCCGACGCCGAGTCCCGCACCGACGACGGCTGGTTCTCGACCGGCGACGTTGGCTTCGCCGATGCCACCGGGCGCATCACCCTCGAAGGCCGCTCCAGCGACATGATCATCTCGGGTGGGCTCAACATCTACCCCAAGGAAATCGAGATGGTCCTCGATGAACTCGACGGTGTGGTTGAGTCCGCCGTCGTCGGGCTGCCCGACCCCGACTTCGGCGAAGCTGTCACCGCCTATCTGGTCCTCGAAGATGGCAAGACGATCGAGGCGCTCCCGCTCGCCGAAGCGCTCGCACCGCTCGCCCGGTTCAAGCACCCAAAGTCGTTCCACCAGCTGCCCGAGCTCCCCCGCAATGCGATGGGCAAAGTGCAAAAAGTCGTGCTTCGTTCGAACTAAGCACGCGTCCTACACTCCTGCGATGCACAAGCAGCGGACAGAATTTGTGCGGCGGGTACCAACGACGATGATCGCATCGTTGGCACTGGTCGCGACCCTTGCCCTCACGGCACTCGGATGCGGCGGAGGCTCCGACGATCGCGAAGCCCTGATCGAGGATCGGGTACGCATCGGCAACACCCAAGCACAAGCCGAATGCTACGCCGACGCCGTGATCGCCGAGTTCGGCGGGGACCCAGCCAACGATGGCGAGTTGTCCGACGACGACGTCTCGAAGCTGCTGGGCTTTGCCTCTGGCTGCGTCAGCGACGCCGACGGCTAGCGGCCGACACGCACTCCTTTGTTCCCCAGCCGAGCCTGGCGAGGCATAGTTCAGTCGACCAAGACAGAACCATGCCCCGCCCTTGCACGCCGGGGAGGCGCTCTTGATCAGTTCGTCGGATCCATTGCATCCAGCAAGGCTTGCTCGGAGAATTCGGCGGTGAACACCGTGGCGCCAGTGCCGTCTCCGTCGGGTCCATAGACCACGCCGTACATCGGGAACGCCGCTGACAGGTAGACGCTGTTGCAATCGAGTTGCTGACACTGACCAGCCACCGCGTTAGCCCCGTTCTCGGATACGGCTTCACCGCTCGAGCTGACCATGTCCTGCACGAATCGCACCGCCGCCGACTCGATCGCCCGGTCGAAGCTCGGGAGATCCTCGTAACCATGGGTTTCGTCGTTGTCGCAATCGTTGTACATCGCCGTATCAGAAGCGAGACCAACGCCAGCATCAGGAGTGCTCGCAACCAAGGCTGCGGCCTCAGGATGGGCTCGGACCAATGCTTGCAGTTCCCATAGCTGA
The DNA here is from genome assembly GCA_964513315.1 of uncultured Acidimicrobiaceae bacterium. GTDB lineage: Bacteria > Actinomycetota > Acidimicrobiia > Acidimicrobiales > UBA10347 > UBA10347. The sequence continues at coordinate 6,655 of CAZEMU010000084.1, forward strand.
CGAACATGGACGAGCTCGTGGTTGATCGTGAGCAAAATATCCATGTACGTGCGTTGGTCGTGATAGCCCGTCGCCACGATGTCCCAGCCGCCGGAGAAATTGACTGCATCCCACATCGTCTCGGCTTCATAGAAGTAGACGCGCATGGGCGCCTCAGAGGCGTCTAGGTACCGGGCTGCGAACACGAACGGTGGGATCGAGGTGCAGACCTGCATCCCGACCGAGGCCCGTGGTGACGTCGCCGTCATCGCAAGTGTCTGGAGCGTGCCCGGGGTGATGGCGACGCCGTCCACGCTCGCAACCTGCGAATGGTCCGCCACCATCTTGACAACCATCGGTCCGACATCTGCCGGGTCGTGACCCACCAGCCGGTTGTTGATCATCAACAGTTCAACCACACCAGAGTCGACCAACCCGTTAAGGGCCGCCAGAGCGTCGCTGCTGGTGGATACTGCCCCGAGCATCGAGGTGACCGCTCCTGCGGGCTGACCAGGCAAGATGCGCACGATCAACGTGCCGTGAGACTGGTACAACAACGTCACGTCGCTGGCTCGCCATGTCTCGAGATATGCGTAGTCCTGGGCAACGATGTCGATCTGTCCTACGTCGAAGACCTCGTCACAGAGCCAATCGCAACCGCGGTACCAGGCCACTTCGTGAGCGAGCAGGTCATTGGTGTCCGTCCATATTCCGCCGCTGCTTTCCGGCGGAGGACCGTCGAGCGACTTGATCGACTCGCCCGCCATCGTCTGCCAGCCAATCGCCGAGATATCCGTCGCCATGAACGGCTCAACCGAGTACGGGTTCGCCGGGTCGCATCCGCCGAGAAGCTCGCACCGGGCCGCCAACGCATCTGCGCTTGGCGACGACGGTCCCCCGGTCGTCGAGGTAACAAACTCACTGATGTCCGACGCCTGGATTGCGCCGACCAACAGATTGCGTCGAATGGGATTCGGCATCGGATCGCCGGGTGACCATGTCGCCGACGTGACGAACTCGTTCGTCTGCACGAACGGGGTTGCCCCCGGCGGCATTGCGAGTTCGTCGCGAATGATCGCCGCCATCGCGTCGTGTTGGGCCAGACGAGCCAGCGCCACATTGACCCAACGAACGAGATCCCAATAATTGAGCGCTTCGAGTTGGGATGGTTCGGCCACGTCGTCGTTCGTCACGCCAGTCGGCAGCCCAACGAAGAGGCTGAGGTCCTCGATCGGGCGAAGCTTGATCCGTGATCCCGACGCGGAGTCGAACAGAACCGACAGGAACAAGGGGGCCGAGTCGTAGTTGCCATAGTCGGCGAAGCCAATATCCATGCCGCCGGTGACCAGAAGGTTGCCCATACCCGACGACGTGGTGTCGTAGTTGGCCGCGATCGACCGAATAAGCGCATCGATCTGGCTTTCGGGTGCGACCCGGAAACCGTTGATCATAATGATGTCAACGGTCGAGGCTTCCTCGAGTTCGTTGAGCGCCTGCAACATCGTCGTCTCGTCAGCACCCAATCCTGGCCACAGTGCATCGAAGCCAACACGATCCACCACCTGGATAACGACGCCGGTGTGGGGGCCTCCGGCCCACATCCCAACGATTGAGCCGTCAGGATTCGCCCACGTCCGGTCGAACCCGTAGTTCTCGTCGAGGACGTTGACCTCGGAAAGTTTGGCGATACCGCAGGTCAGGCCTTGGGCGTCGTTCGCATCACAGAAGACCGGCTGCGTCACACCTGGCTGGAACCAGAAGTTGGTCGTGAATTCGGTGAAGTCGCTGGGGTCCGGTCCCCACACCGCGCGGATCGTGACCGATCCTTCCTCGATCTGACCGGTGTTCGGTAGATCAGCGCCAGGATCCTCGCAGGTCCAATTCGTCGAGTTCTGCTCACACAGTGCCGACGTTGACGTCGAACCAGCCGCCGTCCAGGTCGCCGTCATCTCGGTGATCTCGCCATAGGGGTTCGCGTTGGCGACCGTGAACAGAATGTCCTTGTTGGCTGCGTCGTGGAGATCTGGACCGGGGTACGTGTTCGCTGCCTGCCAGCCGATCGTGGTCGAAACGGACAAGTCGGGTGGATGGTTGTAGTGCGCGTACCACCACGTCGTCACCGTCATTGTCTGCTCAACGTCGTTCGGCAGCCGCACCGTGACCGGAACATCGAGTTGATGTGGCCCGTAGTTCGTCGTCCGCGGGTAGTCGACGAGCCCTTGACATGCGATCGACTTCCCGTCGGCGTCGATGGTGCAGTCGCTCAAGACATCGAACGGTGCCGGCGGGTCAGCGGACACAATCTCATGCTGGCTCTCGATCGCCAACGAGGTCCACAGCTCGCCGCCAGTGCCCAGATTCGGGCCTGGGCTGATCACCGTGTCACAGAGACCGCATCCGAGGCCGAAGATCTGAAGATATGGCGTGAGTCCGGTGCCGGTGCCTGACCAATCGATGCCGTGGTGCCACGCGTGATGTTCCGTTGGTTCGCCTTCGATCGAGACGGCAACGTAGTGCGACGTGATCGCCATGTCGTCGTACGGGTCCGCCTCGGGATCCGGCAAGGCGATGAATGCAATGCTGCAGGTCTCGGTCGTATTGGCCGCCAACACCATGTCAACGCAGCCAAGAACCGGCTGCCCATCGGAGCTCACCGACGTGATCAGGTGGTCTTCGTCAGAGTTGTTCGTGATGAGAATACGAACCGGGTAGTCGTTGCCGATCTCGAGCTTGAGCTCGCTGGTGTTGTTGTCTGCGCTCACCCAACCGAGGTAGCGCTCGACCTCAGCGGTGATGGTGATGTCCCCCTCGTCGTTGGCAATCGGGGCGCCGCACTGCATCTGTTCGACCCGAGACCCGCTCGTCTCGGTGATCCACGAGCCAATGCCGGCCCCTGTTTCCGGGTCTTCTTCGTAGACATCGGTGAAATACATGGCGTTCGCGGCATCGGTCACCTCGAATGGCACGATCACGGGAGCTTGGATACTCGCATCAAGCCCCATGACCGCGCAGAATGCATCGAGCACCTTTTGCACGGGCGTTCGATACGGGGTTCCAATCACTGGCGTGTTCCAGCTTCCATCGGAGCCAGGCAGACCAATCGGCAATGAGCCGCTTGGGCCGTTCATCAACGGGTTCTTGAAGAAGCCGTTCAGCTGGAACGGCGGTTCGCCGTCGTCCGCCACAATGATCGGCGGTGACGGATCTACGGCATCGCACTCAGATGCGAAGACCTCCCATGTTCCATCACCACCGCCGAGGCCGGCTTCCTCACCCAAGTTGAACGAGAACAGCGTGACTTCCTTGTGCCAGAGCACGATCTTCTTGAACACCAAGTTGATGAACACCTTCGCGTAGGCATAGGCATGCACGTCCCAGGCGGTCGGCGTGATCGTGAAGCTGAAGCACGGACGTAGACGCAAGGTTCCGCTGTCGTTGATCAGCTGCACCGATGCCTTGAGCGGCGCGTCGACCCGGAATATCGTCGCACGAACGCCAACACCAGCTTCGATCAGAATGAACTCCACGCCGGCATAGGCCTGCACGTCAACCGAGCCCGTGATCTTCACCTGCGCGGCCGCCGTACCCAACACGTTTGAAGTCAGTGCATCGCACATATCGAGCGACCAGCTCCAATCACCGCTGACCCGGGCCGAAACCCCGATGCCAAGGGAGATCGAAACAACACCGAGCACGGGCACGCTGCCTTCAACGGCCGGGCCGGACCACACGATGTTCTCGAGGAACGATCCTTTCGTTGCGCTCAGCGGGCTGCTTTCTTCTTCCCAACTCGAAGATTCGGTGATATCAACGCCGGGGAAGAGTTGGTCCGAAGCACCGACTCCACAGGGGAAGTCCATGGTCTTGGAGTAGATCGTGTCGCCAAGCCAGTCGGCTCGCACCTCGAGTCGGCGTTCGATTTGGCCGACAGTCATTCCGGCAAGATCAAGGTTGTCGGCACTGTTGCCATCAGTCATGTCCATCGAGTAGCCAGCCTTGCCAAAGATCAACGGCTTGATGGTGCCGTTGGAGCGCAACTCGACGCCGGCTTCGACGCTGGCACTCGCCAAACGAGCCCCGTCGCCACCACCGGGGCGAATGCCTGTCCACAGATGACCTTGCGCCCAACTTGGGCCCATCACCAGATCCCACATCAGATCGCCTGGTTCCGGTGGTGCGAATGCCGAACAATTCGAGCTGCATGACGGTCCGCCGGTCCCGCCGATGTCATCGGCGGGATTAATCGTTGGCCACTGGCACGAGCTCCAGCCTTCGGGCGGCTGGGGGGTCCAGTTCGCCCAGGCGAGGTCCAAACAGTGCTCAACGAATGCGAACCCGCAGGCATCGAAGCTCATCACCTGTTCGCAGACATCCCAAAAGCAGATGGCATCGTCACAGTCGGTCGGGTCGGGGTCGGGATCCGGGTCGGTCGTGCCGGTGCCGCTATCTGTGCCCGTTCCGGTTCCGGTATCGCAGAAGTCATCCCATGCCGCGTTACCCGCAGCGAACGAACACATTCCTTGAGCCGCAGCAACACATTGAGCCCCCTCAGGGAGCTCCGGGACCCCACAGTTCATGTCCATCCAGCATTCGGGCGACGAGAGATCGTCGAAGCACGTCTGGAATCCGCGTGCAGCAACTTTGTCACTCGACGATCGCAACGATGGCCGGGGCTCAACGGTCTTGCCGGCTGCTCCCAGCACGTCGGTTTCGGCGAACGCTGCGGGCTTGCGCTCGGCGCGGCGCAGATTGTCCAGACCCGCAACCGCAGCATCGGAATAGACGGCACGTGACTCGAGCTCGGCTGATACGAGAGATCTCACCGCCGCGTCGGAGGACCGGCCGGCGAGCGAGCCGGCGACCATCGTGGCCATCTCGGCGAACTCGGTATCGCCGTGGGACTCGCTCAACAAGGCCGTGACAAGCTCGGCATCAGGATCAGGTATGGCGAGCGCGTTCAACATTGCCCCGACGCGAACCTCTTCAGACGCTCCGCTGGAGACGATGCTCGTAAGCGCTTCGGCCGCATGCGCTTCGAGCGCGGCGGCCGACCCAAGTGCTGCAGCAGCAACTTGGCCTGAGTACGGATCCGATCCTTGAATCGCAAAGCTCGCTGCCTGCGAGGCAACATTCGCGTCGGCAAGGGTCGCCATGGTCATCAACCGGATGATCTCGGGACGAATCGCGTCGCGGGCTTGTTCGCTCGCCGGTGTCGAGGCCAAAAGCTCGACCGCCTGATCGAAGCGTGACTGGGCCTTTTCCACTGCGATCTGGTCAACCTGTGAGTGTGCGACAGCCGGGTCAAGTGTGTTGCGCAACGCAGGTGCGGCAACGGCAGCCATGGCATCAGATACAAGATTCGGCGCAACCGGTTGGGTCGTGACGAGACCGAGATTCGAGATGGACACCACATAGCTGTCCACCGGCGACGCCGCACCCGTTGCGGGAGCTGGCTGCCACGAACCATCCGCCCATGGCACATCGCGATCGTCGTGAGGCTCACTCTGGCCTACCGACGGTAGGGCAGTCGACGTAAGCGTCATCTCGTCACGCGATTGGACTTTGCGCACCACACCGTCGTCACCGAGACCAATGTCGGCTCGACGCTCGAGTCCAAGCTCGGGAACGCTCGCTGTCCGGGACACAACCGGTCCGTCAAGATCGCGGTCCTTCACATACGCGCTCTGTTGCGCTGCGGTCCGGTCCATCTCAGCGACCGTGGCCTCTGTGCTGGCGGCATCGAGGTCAACGGCGAGCGAGTTCACGAATCCCTCTCGGAACATCAGCAGATCGCCCGCAACGGCTTCGTCATGGACGATCTCGATGATCTCACCCTCGGGAGTGCGTGCGAACTGGAAGGACCCGCGGTGTTGCGGCGACGTGTCTTCGACCCGGTCGGGGTCACCCGTCGGCACCGTTACGTCAGCAAGCGATGCCAACGTTGCTCCGTCGAGGGTCCGCTGCTCGGACCACACTCGACTGCATGCTGCGGAGATCTCGGCATTGATCCATTCGCCTCCACCGGCCCGCGGTCCAACGGCCGTAAGTACCACCTCGGCCCAGAGCCGGGAGTGGGTGCGCACCGCAGATGCTTCGCCCGTCATCGAATCAGGCGTAACCGTCATCGGCGTGGTCTCGCCGGCCGTGACCTCGTGGTCGGTTGCAACTTCGACCGCCGGAATGAGCGCCCACGCGTCGGTAACCGCCACGTACTCATAGCGGTATGAACGTGTCGGGTCGAACCACAGAGATGCAGGAAGCTCTGTCGTGGAATCGCTGGCTGATCCGCTGCCGGAAGCCACGAGGACACCACCCGGCGCTGTCGAAGTCGAGCCGCTGACGCTGCTTCCATCGATCACTGACACACCGTCGAACACGTCGAGGCCCGGAGTTTCGCGAATCCCTCGCGGCGACTCGGTCGCCGCGTTCTCGAGTTCCAGGGTTCCGGGTTCCACCGCCTCGGACCCTTCCCGGCTCGTTTCGGTTCGGACCGCCGTGCGCACACGCGCACTCGTCGCATCCAAAACCTCGCCGCCAATATCGGGATCAGATTCGATCACCCGACTGTCACAGGAAGCCAATTCACCTCCGCCTGAAGTGCCCGATCCGTCCGCCGCCGGACCGGACACATCTGGACCCTCACGGGGGTCCGAACCGCCGAGCGTTGAGACTTCTTCGCGTTCACCGCGCAGCGTCTGCAACGCGCTCGACGACGGCGAAGAGATCAACAGTGATGACAGGAGCGCCGCGACAACGCTGATGAGCAGCGGCGTCGCGAGTCGCCGATTCGATCGACGATGGTGCGTTTTGCGGGTACGCGTGTTCACCTGGCCTTCGTAGCGGGACCGCCCGCAACCGACCGGCAACCAGCCCGCAAATGACGGAGCGACAGCGTTGGATGGGAATCAAATCACCAATCGAGGTGTAGGCGCCCAACAAGTCCGATCAGTCGTTCACCAAATTCGTCCAGGCGAATCGACGGCGAAAGTGCGGCCTGCGTTTCGCCCTCTGCGTTGCTGTCCCGGTAGCGGTCCCGGTCAACGACCTCGGTCAACGGGTGTTTGAGCGCAAAGGCGAGCACACCGTTCGCCTCGCCGACCAGCTCTTCAGCGAACTCGCCATCAGCCGACACCACGTGTGCAGCGAGCTCGAGCGCAGCACCGAGGACTGGGCCCCACAATTTTGCCCTAATGCCGAGCCTGAACGCACTCGTCAATGCGCCTGCTGACGGCTCGCCCATCCGGAGCAGGAGGCGACCCCGCTGCAACTCACCAGACACCCGCATGACGTGATCACCGACGTCTTCGGCAAGCACGATGCCGCGTTCAAGCTCGGCCAAAGCCAAAGCCTGATCGCCACGAGCAGCAAGGGCGTGCGCCCGGTCGATCGGGAAATAGGCGGCCAGGTGAGCCAGGCCGTGATCGACAGCCAAACGCTCACCCTCAGAGAACAAGACGAGCGCATGGCTCGGATCGGTGCCGGTTCGGGCGACGCCGAGCATGAGGTACGAGCGGGCTTCCATGTGCACGTCGCCAAACCGTCGAGACGCATCGAGTGTCCGACGAAAGGCCTCGATCGCTGCCTCGGCATCGCCGAGCAAGATCAACGATCTGCCAATGTCCTCATCAAGCAACGCAGCGAGTTCGGGATGATCGCTGGGCACAACCAGGGCTTGAGCCTCGCGATAGCCCACCAGTGCAGTTGCCCCATCACCCTCGTTCACACGAAGCGCACACCGAGTACGCCGCAAGGCAACTTCAGTCGCAATATCTCCTCCGACGCTTCCGAGACCGAGCTCGACGAGTTCGTCGGCGCCATCTGCATCGCCGAGCAACATCTTCACCCACGCAAGGTTCGACGCAACTGCCGCGAAGAGCCGATCGTGCTCGACTGGCCTGGGCATGCTGTCGCTCGGCCGGTGTCCAAGTGAGTCCAGCGCAAACTGATACAGCACCAAGGCGCGGTGCGCCTGTCCCGATCGCAGCAAGAGACTGTCGAGCGCCGGCAACGACGCCTGAACCTGATCCCATCGACCGAGTTCGACCATCGAACTCCATGCCAGCTCGATGTTGTGCCGGTCGGCGATCAGGTCGGCCATTTCAGCACTGCGAATATGACCATTGGTCGGATCGACCGCGGCGATTGCTGTCTCGATGAAGAACAACCGATGCTGTTCCAGCAATCCGGCATGACGTTCGGGATCGTCTTCGAGTTGACGGCGGGCGTAGGCCTGCACAAGAGGATGGCAGCGGATCCGGCCATCAACATCGACCTCGACGAGTGAGTGGTCCCGCAACTCAGCCAGGCCGCGCATCGTGACCTCGCCAACCTGACGAGCTGCGCTTCGTCTGAAGCTCGGACCGAGAACGGACAACGCGCTCAACCCGCGCTGTGCATCTGTGGGCAACAGCACCCAACTCTGTTCGATAACGCGAGCGAGCGACAGGTCCTCGCCTGGGGGCGGCTCGTCGAGGATCTCATCGTCATCGAGGACGGAGAGCACATCGGCTGGCGGAACGACGCCGAGCCATGCGGCCGTGAGCTCAATAGCCAGCGGCACGCCAGCGAGTTGGCGACAAATCTCGGTAGCTGCCGCGGTGAACGTCTCGTCATACACCAGATCGGCCCGGGCTCGTTCAGCCGCTCTGATGAACAACTGCACTGCGGGGCCGATGTGCTGGTCGCCCTCAACAGCCAGGCCGCGCAACGCGATGCCGTCCACCTCGGTGTGGTCAATACGAAGCCGACTCGCGATGAGCACCGCCAGGTTCTCGTGTCCAGCCAGTGCCTCGACCGAAGCGAGCACCTCGGGCGAGGGCTTTACGGAATCAATGATGAGTAGCGATGGCTGGGTCAGGTGCGGAAGCGGGATACCCGAACCGAACCCGTGCTGCTCGAACGCGCTCGCTATCTCGGCGCCAAGCACATCACCATCGGCCGCCTCGGCGATGTCGACGATCAGGATCTTCTCAAACCTGCCGATCGTCGCTGGTTCACTCACGTACTGACGGATCAACCACGACTTGCCGACGCCGCCGAGACCAAACAGGTTGACGACTCGGCCCGGAACCAGGGCGTCACCTAGGACCTGCAGTTCCCGCCGGCGACTGTCGTCGGTCGCCTCAGACTGATGTGCACCGGCACCATGATGACCATCGGCGTCGGGAAGGCGTGCGGCGGCCGAGCCGCCAGGCCACGCTGTGTCCACTCCAGAGCTGGTCGATCCCCCGACGGTCGTTTCTGCCCTGACCAGTTCCGCAAGGCGAGCTGCCTGCGGGTTGCCCTGACGACTGAGAATGGCATGCAACATCGTCGCATGGTCGACGACAACTGCGAGTTTGTGACCAAACGCCACGGCATAGGCCGCGAGCTCTTCGGCCAAGTCGTCCTGGCCGGCCTCGAGCGCAACCCGACACCGCCGGGCCGCAGCCGCAGCCAGGCCTTCGGCAACGGCATCTCGGGTATCGAACACCCACTCCTCAAGTTCGACGCCGATGTTGGGGATCGAGAATCCCGCAAGGAACGGTCCGTGCGCCGCGACGACGAGATCGTCGTCCGGGAGGCGAGCCAACCGTTCCATCATCAGTTGCGCATCCGTCCGACAATGTGCGGTCACCTGATGACGGTCGGCTTCGACAGCGCCAGGGACGAGTTTGCGGATACGCGACAGCGCTGAACTCAACGAATTCAACGGTGTTGAAGCCTCCGGCCAGAACATCGTTGCGACCGTTCGTCGGTCCGTAGGCCCATTGTGGGCGAGAAACGCAAGCAGCACGACCAGTTGATGCTGGTCATCGAGTCGCGCATCGGAGCTACCAAGGCGGCCGAGCGTGAGAATTGTCGGCAGTTCCGCCTCGGGCGTGTGTGATGCGCCTCCGAGTTCCGGAGAACCGACCATAACTACATTGTACGGAACTAATGCGTGACCAACCGCTCCGCAACTGTCGAGTACCCAACACGGGGAATTGTGCGCTGCATAACGCTACGGGGGTCCGAGTTTGCGACCCATTTGCGAGTAGCAGCCGTACTGTTGCTGGTGCGCTTATCTGGGGAGACCACCGTGCAAATCACCTTCGTCCGACGACTGGCAGCAACGTGTGCCATCGCACTCGGACTACTCGTCAGCCTGTTCGGCTTCACGACACAAGACGCTCAGGCCAATGACACCTGTGAAGGCTGCGTCATCATCGTCGACGATGTCGACTGCGATTCGCCGACCGGACACAACTGGAAGCTGTGCGGCGACGACGGCGTGCAAGGAAACACCCTGGAGGCAGTGTCAACCGACGGCGGCATCCGCTCGGGCGGCGGCCGCAACAACGACGGTGCCGACAACAACACGAGCGAAGACGAAGACGAAAAGCACAACTGGAAGTAACGCGACGTTCCGCACCGCCGTCAGTTGACGCCAGTGCGCACTTCCCGTCTGGCGGCGCTTGATTCTGTCGCTTCGTTGTCCAAGACTCCGGGTAATGAGCGCTCTACGTGTCCTCACCGCTGCTCGGATCCGCACGGTCGATAGTCGCTGCCCGATCGCGACCGCGGTAGCAATCCGCGGCGATCGGATCGTTGCCGTGGGTTCGCTCGACGAGGTACGCGCCGCGCTCGGCGACGCTGAGTACGAGCTCGACAC
>CAZEMU010000085.1:0-17094 GCA_964513315.1 uncultured Acidimicrobiaceae bacterium
CGAACTGCGGCGCACGCCGGCAACCAGGCTCGACCCGGAAATCCCGAACTGGGTTGCGCCGAGCCTCATGCCCGACAAGGACCGTGACCTCACCAAGTTCGGCGTCAACATTCGCTACGGCGATCGCAAGCTCGAACCCGCGGTCGTACTCGGCACCGATGAACGACGCACCTACTTCGACACCCGCTACCCGTGGGGCTGCATCTGCAAGGTCATCACCAGCACCGGCTCAAGCGGCACCGGCGTCATCGTCGGACCCCGCCACGTGCTGACCGCAAGTCACGTCGTCAACTGGGGCAACAACAACGGTGTCAACGGCACCGTCGAAGTCCACCGCTCCGGCCCGTTCGTGCGCACCATCAGCCCGATCCGACGGGTCCACGCGTTCACACGCATCACCGGACCGACCATCGGCTGGACCGAACTCGATGAGGACTACGCCGTCGTGGTCACCCGTGACCGCATCGGCGACCGCTTCGGCTGGCTCGGCACCCGTCAGTACCACAGCAGCTGGGACGACGAGCCGTACTGGTACAACCTCGGCTACCCCGGCGACATCGCGAACGCGAACCGCCCCACCTGGCAGCGCCGCAAGTGGCTCGACGAGCATGCGTTCGACTTCGGAAGCGGACGAGCGATGGACACCAATGCCGACATCAACCCCGGCAACTCCGGTGGACCGATGTTCGCCTTCTGGTCAAACGGTCCGTACGTCGTGTCGGTCGTGTCCGCCCACGACGTCGATGACCAAGAGAACTACTGCTCTGGCGGAAGCGATCTTCCTCGACTGGTGAATCGAGCACGCCAACTCAGCCCGTGATCGAGTAGTCGCCTTCGGGCATGCGGTCGGTGGTCAGTCGAAGTTTTCCCAATAGCGACTGGCCACCGGGCCGACCTGGTCCTGGTACTTGGAACGGACTTCGCCGGAGCCGTACGGGTTATCGGCCTCGGTCGTCATCTGCATGAAGCTCATCTGGCCGATCTTCATGCCCGGGTAGAGCGTGATCGGCAGGCTGGCGACGTTGGACAGCTCGAGCGTGAGCTGTCCGTTCCAACCGGCATCGACGAAGCCAGCGGTCGAGTGGATGAGCAGGCCGAGGCGACCCAGGCTGCTCTTGCCCTCGATGCGTGCGACGAGATCGTTCGGCACCTTGACTCGTTCGAGCGTCGAGCCGAGGACGAACTCGCCCGGGTGCAAGATGAACGGCTGATCGTCAGGCATCTCGACCATCTCGGTCAGATCGCTCAAGTCTTCTTTGACGTCGATGAGCCCACGGGTGTGGTTGCGGAAGATCCGGAACTGGGCGGCGAGACGCAGATCGATCGACGACGGCTGGATCGCGTTGTCACCAAGCGGCTCGACTTCGATCCGGCCAGCTTCCAGCGCTTCGCGCAAGCTCCTGTCACTCAACATCTTCGGCTGCTTCCTCATCAGGTTGGATGGGCGTATTCGTTAGGGCAGGGCGATCGAGACCGACCTCGAGGCTGAGCTGGCGCCCTTCGCTCTCCCACTTTGCCTCGTGCCAGTGGAAGCGACAACGAAGTTCGTAGGCAACCGCGGCTTCGCTTCGATCAGCCGTGTCGCCGACGACCTTGAGCTCACCGGCATAGACCTGACGGCCGTCGACGATGCGGGCGTTGTGGGTGGCGCGGCGGCCGCACGCACAGCGCGCTTCGACCTGGAGCTCGTGACGTTCGTCAGCCATCTCGAGCAGCCGCGCCGTGCCGGGAAACAGTTCGCCTTGGAAGCTCGTGAGCAGACCGAATGCGAACACGTCGACACCGAGCAGGTCGACGACCATCGCAAGCTGTTCGATCTGAGGCGGCGCATAGAACTGGGCTTCGTCGCACACGAGCGCATCAAGGCCGTGCTGCTCCTGATGCTCACGAGCGAGTTCATACAGGTCGGTCTCGCTGGTGATGATCTGGGCTTCGGCCGACACGCCAAGACGACTCGACACGCGGCCTTCTTGCCGATCAAGCTGGGTCGTCAGGAGGACCTGCTGGCCACTGGTCGCGAGGTTGTGGCGAATCTGGAGCGCCTGCGTGCTCTTGCCCGAACCCATCGTGCCGAAGAAGAACTTCAGCATCGGCTGGGTGTGGCGAGCCCGCGACTGGTTCCCCTGGCTACCCGAAGACGTCATGACAGCGTGCATCTTGACACGCTGCCTAAACGCAATCACGACTTCGTCGCTGCGCTCCTCGCTCTGCGGAAGGTGCGCGCTCTGTGCCCATCAGCAGAGCAGGCCGAGCGAAGCGAACCTGCGATTGCGAAGAAAACCTAGGTCGCCGATGCGGCGTAGATGCCGGCGATCGTTGCGTCGAGCGTGTCATTGAACTCGCCGTCGGATTGCTCGGCGCTCAAGCCTTCGGCCAATGCTCGCGAGAAGCTCGCGATCATGCCGTTGTTCGCGCTCAAGCGACGGTTCGCTTCGTCGCGGGGATAGCCGCCCGACAACGCCACGACTCGCAGCACGCGAGGGTCAGCGATCAGATCGGCGTAGAAGTTCTCGGTGTCGGGCAGCGTCAGCTTGAACATGACCTGCACGCCATCGGCGAGATCGTCGAGACCCGCAAGCAGTGCTTCGGCCAGCAGTGACTCGGCTTCGACCTTGTCCGGGCAGTGGATGTCGACCTCGGGTTCGAGAATCGGCATGAGCCCCGCGTCGAGGATCTGCTGGCCGACCTCGAACTGCTGCTCGACGACCGCACGGACTCCGGCGACCGAGGCTTGCTTGACAACCGAACGCATCTTCGTGCCGAAGATGCCCTTGTCGACCGCCCTGCTCAACAAGTCACCGAGACCGGGGTTGGGCTTCATGACCTGGGCGCCGTCGGCCTCGTCGGCCAGGCCCTTGTCGACCTTGAGGAACGGCACGACCTGCTTGGACTCCCACAAGAACTGCGCGGTCGGTGTGCCGTCAATCTCGCGATCCATCGTCATCTCAAAGAGGATCGCTCCGAGCACGCGGTCGCCGCCGAACGATGGCGAGGTGATAATGCGCGACCGCATGGCGTGCACCAGGTCGAACATTTCCTCATCGTTGCTGAACGCATCGGCGCTGACGCCGTAGCTCGCCAGCGCACCGGGCGTGCTGCCCCCGCTCTGGTCGAGTGCAGCGATGAATCCGGTGGCCGATCCGACCTTGGCGAGCTGTTCTGCGTGCATGGCGACTCCTGCTTCGCGCAACCTTCATGACCATATTGGCTCAAGAAATGCGCAGAGTATGCGCCTACCCTCAACAAGGTGCCCTCCTTGACCGTCGCCCTGACCGGCGCGGCCGGCTACATCGCCAGCCACGTCGCCGTTGCCTTGTTTGAACGCGGCCATAGCGTCGTCGGCTTCGACAACTTCTCGAACAGCTCGCCGAAGTCGCTCGAGCGAGTCGCCCAAATCGCCGACACCCACATGCCGTTCGAGCAACTCGACCTGGCCGACACCGACGGCATCGAAGCGTTCCTGCGTGCTCACCAGGTCGACGCGGTGATTCACTTCGCGGGCCTCAAGGCCGTCGGCGAATCGACCGAACAGCCGCTGCGCTACCACGAGAACAATGTCGGCGGATCGCTCAGCCTGTTGCGCGCCATGGAGAACGCCGGCGTGCGCCACCTGGTGTTCTCATCGTCAGCGACCGTGTATCACCCCGAGGAAGCCAGCCCGCTCCGCGAAGACGCCTCACTCGGACCGATCAATCCCTACGGCGCCACCAAGCTCATGGTCGAACAGATCATCGGCGACGTCGCCACCTACAGCGACCTGCGCGCCATCAACCTCCGCTACTTCAACCCGGTCGGCGCCCACCCGAGCGGCCTGATCGGCGAAGACCCCGTCGGCACGCCGAACAACCTGATGCCGTTCATCATGCAGGTCGCCGTCGGACGCCGCGAGCAGCTGAACATCTTCGGCGACGACTACGACACGCCCGACGGCACCCCGATCCGCGACTACATCCACGTGATGGACCTCGCCGAAGGCCACGTCGCCGCAGTCGAAGCCCTGCACCCGACGACCGGGCCCGGCGTCGACAACGTCGAAGCCATCAACCTCGGCACTGGCGTCGGCTCCTCGGTCAAAGAAGTACTCGCCGCGGCCGAACAAGCCGTCGACCACCCCATCCCCCACCAAGTCGTCGAACGCCGCGCCGGCGACGGCACCGTCAGCTACGCCGACCCCGGCCGCGCCGAAGAACTGCTCGGCTGGCGAGCAACCCGCACCATGGCCGACGCCTGTGTCGACCACTGGCGTTGGCAAGAGCGGAATCCCCACGGTTTCGCCCCCGATCCAGCCACAGACGAGTAGCGTGATCGACTGCGTTGCGGGGTCGCCAAGGTGGGCCGGCAACAACGTACGAGAGCCTGACGCACGAAGAAGAAGGTACGCACCATGGCCGTTCGCATTGTTACCGACAGTGGTTCCGACCTTTCGCCTGAACTCGCCAACGAACTCGGCATCTCCGTCGTTCCGCTGAGCATCCGCTTCGGCAACGACGAATACACCGACCGGGTGCAGCTCACCCCCGAGCAGTTCTACGCCGAGATGGCGAACAACGAAGAGCTGCCCGAAACCGCAGCACCCGCACCCGGCGCGTTCCTCGAAGTCTTCAACGAACTGCTCGCAGACGGCGCCACCGACATCGTCTGCATCAACCTGTCGTTCGCACTGTCGGCCACCTTCCAAGCCGCCCAGACCGCAGCCGACCAGATCCCCGACGCCAGCGTCACCATCGTTGACTCCAAGTCCGCGACGGTCGGCCAAGGCACGATCGTGCGCAAGGCCGCCGAAGCCGCCCGCGAAGGCGCCGATCGCGACGCCGTCGTCGCACTCGCCGAGGACCTCGCCGAGCGCATGCACGTACTCGGTGTGCTCGACACGCTCGACAACCTCAAGAAGGGCGGCCGCATCGGCAACGCCCAAGCCATGCTCGGATCGATGCTGTCGATCAAGCCGTGCATCGACCTGAGCACTGGCTCGGTCGAAGAAGCCGGCCGCCAGCGCACCCGCAAGAAGGCACTCGCCTGGCTCGCCGAACAGCTGCCTGCAGGCGCAACCAACATCGCGGTCGGACACGGCATGGCGACCGATGTCGACAAGTTCTTGTCGCTCACCGACGCCGAGATCGAACACGTCAGCCTCATCGGCCCTGTCGTCGGCACCCACGGCGGTCCCGGCGTGATCGGCCTCGCCTACACCGACTGACCCTCACCGAGGGATTAGCCTCTCACCTGCATGGGGGGCGCTGACGATCGCGAGCTAGTGGCCCGGGCTCAGTCCGGCGACCGCGCCGCGGCCAACGAGCTGCTGCGCCGCCACTACGACCGCATCTACGCGATCTGTCGCCGCATCGCCGGCAACGATGCCGATGCCGCTGACGCGACCCAAGAAGCACTGATGGCGATCGTGCGCGGCCTCGATCGCTTCGACGGCAAGGCCAAGTTCTCGACGTGGTCCTATCGCGTGGCCACCAATGCCTGCCTCGATGAGCTGCGCCGCCGCAAACGCCGTCCGACACCGACCGACATGGACGAGCGCGCCGACTGGAGCACCCAGACCGCCGACACCGAGGCCGGCGAGTTCGACGACCGCATGGTCGAGCGCGACGCGATGTCTCAGGCACTGGCTGAGCTGCCGGACGATTTCCGTGAGCCAGTGGTGCTGCGCGACGTCGGAGGGCTCGATTACGCCGAGATTTCCCAACAACTCGGTATCCCTCCCGGCACGGTGCGGTCCCGAATCGCCCGTGGTCGGGCCAAACTGGCGGAAATCCTTGCTGCCGGGAACCAGAACGACCTCGACGAACGTCCAAGTACCAGAGCACCGGACGAACGTCCCGGTACCGCACCATGAACGCGCCCATTCCACCACATGACCCGTCGCAGACGGACGAACTCGTTTCGGCCTACGTCGACGGTGTCGCCGCGCCCGACGAGATCGACATCGTCGAGGCCAGCCCTGAGTTGATGGCTCGGGTCGAGTCGATGCGGTCGATGAGCGCCATGTTGGGCACACCGGTCGCTCCTCCCGTCGATGCCGTCCGCGAAGACCATCTCGCCGCGGCGATGGGTGAGTTCGATCGACTGTTCGCCGCCGACGCGGGCGCGGATGCAACGGTGACGCCACTCCCCCAAGCTGCCGCCGAGCCCGCCGACGCATCTGCGCCAGCCGCGGCATCCACATCGGGAGTCGCCTCACTGGCTGAGGCTCGCGAACGCAAGCGTCCTCGGCGACTGAACATGGTGGCTGCCGCCGCTGCCGCTGTCGCCATCCTGTTCGCAGGCGTGGTCGCTGTCGGCCTCAACACCGGTGGCGAAACGACTGATGTCGTTGCCGATACAGCGACCGAGGCCGCCGAGCCGGCCGCGGCGATCGAATCTCGCAGCGACCTCGTGCTCCCCGAAGCCGAGGCCGCTTCCGCCGACGAAGACGCCATGGCCGACGACGCCATGGATGACGAGGCGATGGAGGACGAAGAAGCCGCCATGGATGACGCTATGGATGAGGCCATGGCAGACGACGCGATGGACGCCATGGAAGAGGAATCCATGGATTCGGCCGCCGATGCTGGCGTCGCACCCGAAGCTGATGCCGAAGCCGCCTTCGCCGCGCCCCTCGGCGACGCCGATGAGTCCGCGGCAGACGATGCCAACAACGCCGCTCAATCTCGCGCCGTTGGCTTCCTTGGTGGGTTCACCACGTTCGAGGACCTGGCCGCAGCCGCGACCGAGGATCTGGCCGAGGTGACGGCGTCCAAAACCGCCGCCGACCGCAGCACGTTCTTGCCGCCGACCGACTGCAGCGACATCGCCCAAGAACTCACTGGGCTCAATACAGCGACACTGCTGAGCACCGCGTTCCTCGACGACAACCCCGTCGAACTACACGCAACGGCGGACGATCAGATCCTCATCCTCTCGTCGACCGACTGCAGCGTGATCGAATCGATCCCCGGCTCCTAACAAAGCCGGACCAGTAGCGCTACTCGTTTGCGAGGAGGGCGGCGAGCTTGTCGATGGCCATGGCCCAACCGCCACCACCTGGCGAATCGGCGGGCACGCCGACGTGGGTCATCTTCATGTGCGTGCCGCCATCGACGGCGGTGAACTCGACCACGACCTCGGTGAAGGCCGGGGTGCCGGGCGGCATGCCCATCGCTTCGGGCGGCGTGGCGTTGCCGGCTTCGTCGCCCATCGCCTCGGTGTAGACCAGGCGCTCGCCCGGCACGAGCTCCTTGAACTCGCCGACGAACCACATCTGCATCGGACCGTCCGGCGTGTCCATCTCCATGCACACATGGCGGCGTCCGCCGACAACGGCGTCGAGGTTCGCGACCGGAATCCGTGCACCCGTCGGGCCGTACCACGACGCGAAGTGGTCGCCCTCGACCCACATCTGCCACACCAGATCGACGGGTGCGTCAAAGGTGCGCTCGATTTCAACCCACGAGATGTCTTCAGTTTCGGTCATGTCGATTCCTTTGAGGAAGTGGAAGTCAGCAACGTCACGGATCGGATCCGGGTTGAGTGTGCAGGGACGGTACTTTGCCCGCGGACCAGCGTCCACTGGACGACACCACTCCCCAGCCTTCGCTCGCGTCTCCCGATCCCGGTAGGCTCTCTCGCCATGGCTGACTCCACCACTCCGGACGGTCGCGGCAGCGAGCCGCTTCCCGTACCCGGACTCCCGGCGGACTGGGATCGCCTCGCGACCGACCGCATCGTCAAGGTCGTCGATCAGGTCAAGGTCAAGTCCGCAGGCCCCGCAATCGGCATCGCCCGTGCGGCCGTCTTCGGTGTCCTCGGCGCCATCCTCGCCGTCATCGCCATGATCGTGTTCCTCATCGGACTCGTCCGACTGCTGAACATCATCATCCCCGAGGGCGTGTGGCTCGTCTACATCATCCTCGGCGCCATCTTCACGCTGCTCGGCGCGTTCCTGTGGTCACGTCGACCCAAGGGCGCCGCGTCCTGAGCCAGCTCCTGGCTGGGCCCCGTGGCACCGCCACGACGCCCGCAGGAATGACCCGCGCTTCGGGCGGGTTTCAACACCTCTCCCCCAATCACCCGGCACCCAATCGTTTGGGCGCCCTCCCCTCCCCCAAGTAGGTAGGAGTCGCCATGAGCGCGCACCACGACGTCATCATCATTGGATCAGGCCCTGCAGGGCTCACCGCCGCGATCTACGCCGCTCGAGCGAGCCTGGCACCACTGGTCATCGAGGGCGAACCCTCCTCGAGCAGCGACCAGCCTGGCGGTCAGCTCATGCTGACGACCGAAGTCGAGAACTTCCCCGGATTCCCCGAAGGAATCATGGGCCCTGAGCTGATGATGCACTTCCGCAGCCAGGCAGAGCGCTTCGGCGCCACCATGCTCACCCGCAAGGTCGCCAAGGTCGACCTGACCGCATCACCGCACAAGGTCTGGATCGACGACGCCGACAAGCCCGAGCCCGACTTCACCGCCACGGCAGTCATCATCGCCACCGGCGCCCAGTCGCTCATGCTCGGCCTGCCCAACGAGACCGAACTGATCGGCCACGGCCTCAGCACCTGCGCAACCTGTGACGGCTTCTTCTTCCGTGACCAAGAGATCGCCGTCATCGGTGGTGGCGACTCGGCCATGGAAGAAGCCATGTTCCTGACCCGCTTCGCCAGCAAGGTCACGATCATCCACCGCCGCGAAGAACTCCGTGCATCGAAGATCATGCAGGACCGTGCGTTCGCCAACGACAAGATCGAGTTCCTCTGGAACACCCAAGTCACCGGCTACCTCGGCGACGACAAGCTCAGCGGCGTCACCACCGAGAACACCGTCACTGGCGAGACCGGTGAGATGCCGCTGTCTGGCCTGTTCATCGCCATCGGCCACAAGCCCGGTACGGCGCTGTTCACCGACTGGCTCGATATCAAGGAAAACGGCTATCTGGTAACCGAGCCGGACTCGAGCATCACCAAGATCCCCGGCGTCTTCGCCTGCGGTGACGTCGTCGACGACTACTACCGCCAGGCCATCACGGCCGCCGGATCCGGCTGCATGGCCGCCATCGACGCCGAGCGCTGGCTCGAAACCCTGCACGACTGAGCCGAGCGAACGTGACCACTCGACACTGGTCACACGAACTACGCGGAATAGTCGCCCCCTGCGGCGAGTTTCCGTTTCCGTAGACCCTGCCCTTCTCTCCCAACCCGACCCTGCCTGGTGAGAACGACTAGATTCGTTCGCCAGAGCGCAAAGGAGCCCTCTCATGTCCGAGAACATCAGCAATCTGACCGCCACCACGTTCGACGAAGAAGTCGGTGCCTCCGATGCACCGGTCCTCGTTGACTTCTGGGCCGAGTGGTGTGGCCCGTGCAAGATGATTGCACCAATCCTCGACGAGATCGCCGAGGAACAGGGCGACAAGCTCAAGATCGCCAAGGTCAACGTCGACGAAGCTGGCGAGCTCGCCCAGCGCTATGGCGTCATGAGCATCCCGACGCTGTTGGTCTTCACCGGCGGCAACCTCGAAGAGCCTGCCAAGCGCATGGTCGGTGCTTCGGGCAAGGCCAAGCTGCTCGAAGACCTCGCCGAGTACATCGACGCCTGATTCTCCCCCAAATGGGTGAGGATCAACCTTCGACTCCATGTTGAAGGTAGGTCGAAACGCTCCAGAACAACGTTTCACACAGCTTTGTGCACAAGCTGTGCAAACAGGAAAAACCCTCAACCTCAGGTTGAGGGTTTTACTTTTCCTGGCGTTTGCGGCGGAAACGTCAGCTAGCTGACGGAACGACGCCTTAGCCTTCGTGCGTCATGAGCGCATAGATGCGCTCGAGGTCATCGATGTCCGCGAAGTCGATCGTGATCTTGCCGCGCTTCGCGCCCAGCGCGATCCCGACCTTGGTATCGAAGCGATCGCCCAAGAGTTCTTCGAGCTCCAGGAGTGCCGGCGGCTTGGTCTGGCCGACCTCAGTGCTACCGCCACCACCGCTCCCGTCACCACCGCTGTCATCAGCCGCAGAGGTACTCGCCCCGTTGGCAGGCGCCTCAGCCTCGGACTCCGCAGCAACGTCGCCGCGCGCCAAACGTTCGAGGGCCCGGACGCTCAATCCCTCATCCAAGGTGCGCTGTACAAGTTCGGCCCGCTGGTCCGCCTCGAGCACAACCAGCACTCGACCGTGGCCCGCGCTGAGGCGTCCTTCGATGATGTGACGCTGCACATCGGTCGGTAGTTGCAGCAACCGAAGCGCATTCGCAATCGCAGGCCGGCTGCGACCAACCCGGGTCGCAACCTCTTCCTGGGTCAGGTCGAAGTCGTCAATGAGCTGTTGGAACGCAGCCGCCTCTTCGATGGCATTGAGTTCCGCACGCTGCACGTTCTCGACGATCGCATGGGCAAGCGATGTTTCGTCGTCGACATCACGGACGATCGCCGGAATCCGGTCGAGACCCGCACGCTTCGCCGAACGCCAGCGCCGCTCCCCCGCAATCAGCTCAAACTGGCCGTCGTCGATGGCTCGCACCAAGATTGGCTGCAGAACACCAAGCTCGCGAATCGAGTTGGTTAGCGCGACCAACGCTTCTTCGTCGAAGGTGCTGCGGGGCTGGAACGTGTTGGGGACGATGTCACCAACGGGAATGTCCCGCAACGGGCCTTCGACCTGTTGAGCATCAGACGGAATGAGGGATCCAAGGCCACGGCCAAGGCCACCTTGTCGTTGCTTAACCATCGATAACCTCCAAGGTGACCGAACGATAGGCAGAGGCACCACGAGATTCACTGTCAAACGTCGTGATGGGCTGTCCGAACGACGGCGCTTCGGAAAGCCGAACCGTACGGGGAATCACGTTTTCGCACACACGATCGCCGAAGTGGCCCCGGACCTCGTCGACAACTTGGCCGGCCAGCTTCGTCCGAGGATCGAACATGACCAGGACGATGTGGCTGATCTCGAGTTCGCGATTGAGGTTGGCCTTGACCAGCTCAACGTTGCGCATCAGCTGGCCCAAACCTTCGAGTGCGTAATACTCGCACTGGATCGGTACAAGGACCTCGGTTGCGGCCGTCAGCGCGTTCACCGTCAGAAGACCAAGTGACGGTGGACAATCGATAAGCACGTAGTCGTAGTCGTCAATGACCGACTCAATAGCTAAACGAAGCCGATGTTCACGGCTCATCGCCGGTACGAGCTCGATCTCGGCGCCGGCCAGGTCCAAACTCGACGGCAAGACGAACAAGTTCTTGACCTCGGTTGGCTCGATGCAGCTATCGGCATCGACGTCATGGAGCATGACGTGATAGATCGAGTGTTCGAGCGTCCGTGGGTCGAGGCCAAGGCCCGTCGATGCGTTGGCCTGCGGGTCGAGGTCGACCAGCAAGGTCCGGAAGCCCTGCTCAGCGAGGCAAGCAGAAATATTGACGGTACTCGTGGTCTTACCCACACCGCCCTTCTGGTTTGCAACCGCAATCACTCGAGGCAAGGAGCGGCGAACACGAGCTCCGGCCTCTTCGACTGCCTCGGCCTCTTCGGCGTCGGCGGCTGTTTCGTCGGTGTCCGTGCGTGCAGCTGCAGCTGGTTCAACCGGTGTGATTGCCGCAGCATTCGAGGCAGCCTCGAACTCGGAAGCGGTTGCACTCGGTGTGGGTTCGGAGGATGCAACGGGAGAGTCGCTCTGGGCTTCTCGAGGCGTCTCCTGATCGACAGGAGTCGATGCAGACGGTTCGTTTTCCATGGTGCCCGACATGCTAGCCAGCCCACAGGGACCAAGTGGTGACAATCACCACAATAATCTCACAAACCCCATCAGACGCATCTATCAACATCAGTGGGTCTCTCGGAAAGCAGCCGGTAGAGAACCGTTGTCGTGTTTCACGTGGAACATGGTGCGTCAACGGAACATCGTCCTTGCACCTGTTTCACGTGAAACATCCGCCAACATCGCCGTGGCTGGCTCACCAGTGTTTCACGTGAAACCCCAGCATCTAGCTTCAGCCAGAGATCCAGCGCCGCAACGGCTTCGCGCTGCGCCGGGGGAGTTGCTCGCGCAGTGGCGCTACCTTACGCAGAACCGCAAACCGATGTCCGTCGTCTTCATAGATCGTTGCGGGCGACCACCCCAGTACAGCCAGTGCTTTCGTGGGCCAACGTTCTTCGTCATCCTGAGGCGGCTCACTGACGATCAAGCTTCCGCCCACGGCGACGAGCCCCGATGCGCACTCTGCGGTCATCGACGACGGACCGAACGAGCGAGCGACCGCAACAGCAGCTCGTTCTCGCAGCCCCAGATCATGGCCAAGATCCTGGGCGGGTTCGGTCCGCAGCTCCGCGTTCTCGATGGAAGCTCGGGACAGCGCCCGCTCGACCTCAGTGGCTCGAGACGTGCGTATTTCCACCAATGTCCACATGAGATGGGGATAACTCGCAGCGAGCGCAACGCCCGGTAATCCCCCGCCAGTTCCGAGATCAACCGCATAGCCATGCGGCTCCTCGCCGACAACCTGGCCCAAAACGCGGGAAAAGCTGGCGCAATGCGCCAGCTGATCCCCAAGTTCGCCGCCAATCATCCCCAGGCGGTGGGGGCGCTCCAGTGCCGCAAACAGACGGTCCTGGAGCTCAGGAGTCATTCTTCTTCGTCGGCCCGATCATCAGCGACCGAGGCGCCAGCAAGAGGGTGAATGACAATGTAGCGGCGAGGGTCGCGACCTTCACTCACGGTTTCAACGCCAGCAACCTCAGAAACTGCGTCGTGGATGAGCTTGCGATCCGCAGCGCCCATTGGCTCCATTGCCTTGCTTTCGCCGCTCGCAACGACCGATTCGGCGACCTGGGTGGCGAAACGGGCAAGTGCTTCCTTGCGGCGAGCACGGTAGCCATCGACGTCAACCTGGATGCGGTGGTAACGGCGGCCAGCGGCTGCACGGTGCATTGCAGTGCGGGAAAGCTCTTCGAGCGTCTGCAGCGTCGAAGCCTTGTTACCAATGAGACGGCCCAGATCTTCGGCATTGTCGCCGGTGACCTGTGCAATCAGCGTGGTTTCTTCTTCGACCAGTTCAACAACTGCGGTGTCATCAAAGACGGTGGCAACGCCGGCGACGAACTCAGACAGCGTTGAACGCTGCTCGTCGATCGGCATTTCTTCCCGATCTTCACGATCCTCACGACCGCCGCCCTGACCACGACCGCCGCCCTGACCACGGCCGCCGCGACCACCACGATTGCGGTTGCGGTTGTTACCGCCACCGCCCTGACCACGGCCGCCGCCACGGTTGCCACCATCGCGACCTCCGTCGCTTTGGCCGCCTGCAGCTGCGGCGCTGGCCGTCACTGCATCACCGGCGCCACTGTTGCTCTTATTGTTGCCATCAGAGGTGTTATCGCCCTTGTTGTTGTTGCGGTTGCGGTTGTTACCGCCACCGCCCTTGTTGTTGTTGCGGTTGCGGTTGTTACCGCCACCACCTTGACCACGGCCTCCACCGCCGCCACCGTTGCCACCGCGGTTGCGATTGCGATTGCGGTCGTTGCGACCGCCACGGCGTTCTTCCTTGACCGGTGGTGCCTTGGGCTTAATGCGAGCACGCACTCGTGCTTCGCTCTTGGTGCGTCCGAACAGGCCAGTCTTGCCCTCTTCGATGACCTGAATCTCTGCATCGTCGTGATCAACGCCGAGCAGGTCGAGGGCACGAGACTGCGCCTCTTCGACCGTTCGAGCGGTTGTAACAATCCACTCCATAATGTTCCAGCTTTCTATTTCTTCTTCGGACGGCCCGATTCGCCCTTGGGCGTGACCCGGCGCGACGCCGGTTTCGAGGGTTCGTCAATATTGGATGTGGCCGAGCGCTTGGCTCGGCCCCAACCCGAGGAGGTGTCATCCGCCTTGGACGAGCCAACTGCTCGATTCCGGCGGCCAGGAGCCTCTTTGGTGGTGTCCGCAGTCGTGCGGTCTCGGGGAGGTTTGGTGCGCTGGCGCCGTGACGAGCCGTCAGAAACGGGTCGTCGGCTGCCATGGCGAGTACTTGCAGCTGGTTCCTTGGCTGCGGCTGCGGACGACTTGTTGCCGCCACCGAACAGGGCGGCGAGCGGGTTCTCCGGCTCATCATCGTCGTCGTCATCATCATCGTCGTCGTCTTCGACTTCGATGGGGGTATTGAGTTCTTCGTCCGCGTAGATCGTGCGGGTCAGGTATGCCTGCTGGATCACGCGCAGCAGCGACGAAACGATGAAGTACAGCACCAGGCCGCCGGGCATCGTGAAGGCGAAAATCGGCAGCATCCAGGGGATAATCCGCATGATCATCTGCTGCTGGGAGCTGATTTCGCCGGTCGCACGGCCTGCGATCTGCTGCTGTTGGTACCAGCCGAGAAACGCAACAAGGGCGACCATGAGTAGGTAGGGGAGCGAACCCCCAATGGACTCGCCGAGTGCCTCGAGCGGTGTGCGGCTCAGATCGATGCCGAGCCACAGCATCTCGTTGTCCTGGATCAGGGCTTGGTAGAGCTCGCTGTCCTGGTCGAGATATTCAGGATTGAAGTTGCGAGCGGCCTTGTCGACCTCGGGCACCACGAAGCCGGCGGCTCCGGTTGCTTGGGCCTCGGCGCCGGACGCAGCAATGCGGGCAGCTTCGAAGCCAATATCGGACGAACGCCGCGTAATACCGCGGATCACACGGAACATCACGATGAACACCGGCGACTGGACCAGGATGGGCAAACAGCCGCTCAGCGGGCTGACGCTGTGCTCCTGGTAGAGCGCCATCATCTCCTGATTCATGCGCTCGCGGTCGTCTTTGTACTTCTTCTGCAGCTTGCGCACCTGGGGCTGGATGCGGCGCATCGACACCATCGACTTGGTGCTGCGATAGGTCAGCGGCGACAAGACCAACAACACGAGCGTGGTCAGCGCGATGATCGCAAAGCCGTAGCTCGGTACGAGGGAGTAGAACCAGGCCAACAGGCCGGCCAGGAGATCGAAAATTGGATCAAGCATTGTTGTTCTCAAACATGGTGTTTGTCAGCATGGTCACGTTGGGGGAGCGGGGACGGGGTCGAGCCCGTGCCCGCCAAGGGGGTGGCATCGGCCGACGCGACGGGTCGCCAGCCAAAGTCCACGGACAACACCGTGAACCTCGACGGCTTCAGCCGCATAGGCGGAGCAGGTAGGCAGATAACGACAGGCAGGCGGTCGCAGAGATCGGTACTGTTGGTACCAACTCAACGCGGCGAGCACAGACTTCTTCATGCTCTCGCTCGCGTGCCTCGCCGGATCACTGTTCAGCTGCTCCGGTGAAGCTGGTCCGTGTCGGGCATGTCCGCCGCGGCGATGACGCGCACCAGCTCCAGGACGTCGTCCTGGAGTTTCGTGAACTCGATCGAAGCAGCGTGGGCATGCTTGACGCCGAACAGGTAGAGGCCCGGGCGGAGTTCATTCGAGTGGTCGGCCAAAATGGCCCGCAATCGCCGGCGGATGCGGTTACGGATGACGGCATTGCCAACCGATCGCCCAACTGCATACCCAATATAGGGTGCAATCTCGTGATCGGCGGGCAGGGGAGCCCATCGCAACCAGCACACACGGCCATTGCGTCGTCGACCGTTCGTCGACAACGCATCGAATGACGCGCGAGCGCTCAGTGCCTGATTCAGGCCGAGAGCTTCTTGCGGCCCTGGCGGCGGCGGCCGTTCACAATGCGGCGGCCGGCCTTGGTCGACATCCGCGAGCGGAATCCGTGGCGCTTGGAGCGGCGGCGTACGTTCGGCTGAAAGGTTCTCTTCACGATTCGTCCCAATCGTTCAATGGGCTCGGACGGAGGGTCCGAGCGGGTGATGAACCGGGAGAAGCGGCAAACGAGGGTCCCGGCCCAAAGGCTCCGGATAACGCTAGGCCCTTCCAGCAACAGCAACAACACTGGCCGCGAGCTCGCCACGCACTTCGCGTAGAACGAGCCAAATCACCTCTTGCACAACCCCGTAATCGTGGTGATAAGTTCCCGAAGCTGCATGAGGGGGGATCCCTCAGGCACAGTCAGGGACCAATCTTTACAGTGATTGGCTGCGGTGGATCCAGAGACCACGTGGCCGAGCACGCACCATCTGCATCGCCTGCGCACGCGCACGCACACGTTCGGGAGAAATCTTGTCTACATCTGAGACGCTCTGGGCCGCCGTTGCCGAGCAAATTCGCTCGCAGCTCAACGACGCGGTCTGGCTCTCCACCTTTGCTGGAGTTACGACCACTACTCGCCACGATCCGGACGGGGCCACCCACGTCCAGCTCGAAGTGCCGAGTGTGATCGCCAAAGATCGCATCAACAACCGGTACCACGTGATGGTCCAAGACGCCTTCGAAGAGGTGTGTGGACCAACGACGACCTTCGGGGTTGTCGTGCACGTCAACGAATCACCCGAGCTCTCGATCGAGCCCGAAGAACTCGTTGCCGCCAACGAACATCGAGCGACGCTCAACGCCGTCAACCAGAGCCGGTCGACCTCGACCAGTGCCTCGACGACCAACGGTGCATCAGAGACGCCAACACCGACGATCAACAACCGCTACACCTTTGAGCGGTTTGTCACCGGTTCGTCGAACCGGTTCGCTCACGCTGCGGCACTGGCCGTCGCCGAAACACCATCGCGGTCGTACAACCCGCTGTTCATTCATGGACACGCTGGTCTGGGCAAGACCCACCTGCTGCAGGCCATTGCCCACTACGTCAACGAGAACTACCCGACCTACCGGGTCTGTTACGTCACGACCGAAACCTTGCTCAGCGAGTTCGTCGATGCGATTCGCTCGAGCACGACCACCGAGTTCAAGCGGCGCTACCGCGAGAACGACGTGCTGCTCATCGATGACATCCAGTTCTTGGAAGGCAAGGACGCGCTCCAAGAAGAGCTGTTCCATACCTTCAACACGCTGCATCAGGCCGATCGCCAGATCGTGTTGTCCTCGGATCGCCCACCCGACGCGATCCCAACGCTCGAGGATCGTCTCCGCAGCCGATTCAAGATGGGCTTGATCACCGACATCCAGCCACCGGACATCGAAACCCGCCTGGCGATTCTTCGCACTCGCACCGAGAACGATCACATCAGCATCGACAACGACATTCTCGAGTTCATTGCGA
>CAZEMU010000086.1:0-16777 GCA_964513315.1 uncultured Acidimicrobiaceae bacterium
GGCTGGACCGAGCCGGGGCAACGGCCCGAGTTCGACGAGGTCACGCTCGTGCTCAAGGGTGAGATCCGGGTCGAAACCGAGGGCGAGACCTTCGATGTTCCCGCCGGCCAAGCGATCACCATGAAGGCGGGTGAGTGGGTCCGCTACAGCACACCGCATCCCGACGGCGCCGAGTACATCGCCGTCTGCACCCCGGCCTTCTCGCCGGACACGGTCAACCGCGACGAGTAGCCGATCTGCGTGGGAGATCGCTCGCGCAGCTTCGCAAACAGATCATCGAGCGCTTCGCAAAGCAGCGAGGCTTCGGCGCGCTCAGACCTGTTCGCCCGCTGACCAAGGCCTCCTGGTCGACATAGGCCGTTAGGCGTCGGCGCGAGTCCTTCGACGCAGCTCTTGGCGTGAAAAGCTCCGCGCCCACCTCGCCGACTATCCGAGCGACGTGCTCCACGAGCTCTCGGTTGAGTTGCGGGCTCGGCATCGTGACTTCAGCGATGCGTGGGATCGACACGATGTCGCTCCGCTTGCGCCCCACATTCGGGTCATCAATCATCCCGATGGCGAGCGGCGATTCGACCAGCACCGGCTGACGCTCCCCGATCATCCGGGTTGGCTACTCGTGCTCTTCGTGCCGATCAACGATTGAGGTGTGCGGCTTCGACTGACGCATAGAAGCCGCGCAGCCCATCGGACCCTTCGTAGATCTCGATGAGGTGGCCGAGCGAATCACGAGCGTCGTGGAACGAGAAGTCGGTCGAGCCGGCTTTGGCGGTGAGCACGGCGTCGAATCCAGCCGCGGTGAGCTCGTCGGTTGCATCGGCGAATGAGTCGACGAAGAACGCCATGTGGTGCAGTCCGAGCTGAGCAAGTGAGGCCGGGGCGTGGACGTGGACGAGTTCGACCATCACACTCCCCCACCATCCATAGGCCGACGAGTGATCGAACCAGGACGGCTCGACCTCGATGTGTTCGCGGACGATGAAGGGGCCGGCACCTTTGGCTTCCCACTCGACGACGGCAGCGCCGAGGTCATCGACGCCGTATGCGATCTGCACCGGCCCACCGGCGAGGCACGCCAGCGAGGCCATGCTCACCAAACCGGCCTGCTCACCCGACCAGCGCCTCTTCGCTCACCAGCTCGACCGATACGGGAATCGCCGACTGGATGGCCTGGCCGGTGATCGGGCAGTAGCCGTTCTCGACATCGATCAATCGATTGGTCGGCGAGCCGATGTCACGGACCTTCTCATCGGTGCCGGTCGACGAGCCCCAGCTGTGCGCCATCGAGATGACACCACGGCGCACATCGGGCGCCTGCTTGACGACACCGATCAGCGACGCATGCGGCGATGCGATCCGCACGAGTCCTTCGTCGGCCACGCCAAGGTCGTCCATGTCGGCCGGGTGCATGTAGGCGTAGTTCGTCGGCGTCTTCTCGTTGAGGCCGGGAAGCTCGCCTCCCATCGAGTTCAAGTGCGTCTTGAGGCGACGTGAGATCAGTCGGTACGTGTGCACGTCGGGATCGAACCCGGTCATGATCTCGGCCGACGTCTGCTCGCCGAACACCACGTCGAGCTCGTCGATGTGGTCCGCAAGTGCGACCTGGAAGCGGCCGCCAGCATCGGGATCAGCCGGCTGCACTTTGACGGCGTACTCGGGAAGCACCTTGCCGGCGTTGGCCCGGATGACATCCATCGGCACGCGTGAGTTGGCGTAGATCAGGTCGAGGACATCGTCGTCGGTCGGGTTGTCGGCGCTCGGCGGAATCGGACCGCCCGCTAGCTCGATCTCGATACCCATGCGTTCGGCAATGCCGTGGAAGACCTCCCAATCGTTGAGGAGGTCGCCGTCAGGTTCGAGCACAGCCGGGGTGTAACAGGCGTACGGCTCGCGGAACCAGCGATCCATGAACGGCGGCACGTCAGCCCGTTCGAGCGAGAGCTTGGGAGCGATCACGTAGTCCGCGAACTCGGCGGTCTGGGTCATCCGATGATCGAGGACGACAAGCAGCTCAAGGTCTTCCATCGCAGCCAGCGTCTTCTGCTGATCGGGCCACGCCGCGACCGGGTTGCCCCCGTTCACGATGAGGGCTCGCACTTGGCCATCGCCAGGCGTGACGATCTCTTGCGCCAGCGTCGTGCACGGCATTTCGTTGTTGTAGCCACGCAGTCCGCGGAACCGGGACTCGGGGCCGCTCGGCATGCCAAATGGGCCGATGACCTGTGCCCGCTTCGGCACGTCGGGCTGCAGGAACCCGGCGGCTTCGATGACTTCGCCCTCGCGCATGAACCGGTTGCACACGACGTTGAGGGTGAGCGACAGGTGTTCCATCAGGCTCGGGTGCGGCGACATCGACGGGCCGGTGCCGCTGCCGCTGATACCCCGCTCGGCCGCGGCGAACATGCGAGCTGCGGCGACCACGTCATCGGCGTCGACACCGCAGCGGGCGGCGACGTAGTCGGGCGTGAACCGTTCGACCGCAAGCATGAGCGTCTCGAGGTGCCCGGGCTCGACCCACTGCTCGCAGAACTCTGCGTCATAGAGGTCTTCGGAAAGGATGACGTTGAGGAAGCCGGCCAGCAGCGTCGGATCTTCGCCCGGCTTCACCTGCAGGTGGATGTCGGCTTGGCTGGCCAACTCGGTGCGCCGAGGGTCGACCACGATGAGCTTCATGCCTTCGGCCTTGCGGCGGCGCAACGTGGCGAACGGGTCGGTGCCTTGCAGTCCGCCGAACGGAGCGAAGCTCGACACCATCGGGTTGTACCCAATGGCCAACAGCACGTCGGCTTCGGTGAAGTTGCTCGGGCCGGCCTGCCACATGCCCAGCCGCATGTTGGCGGTCGCCTTCATTGGCTGATCGATGGTGACCGACGTGTAGTAGCTGATCGAGCCGATGGCCTTGTGGAACGCCATGGCGACCGGGTGCGACGGCGCATTCTGGTAGCCGCCGGTGCCCGTGTAGCTGGCGACGGCGCGAGGACCATGGCGCTCGATGATGTCGGCCAACTTGACCGCGATTTCATCGAGCGCGGCGCTGCTGTCGACGACCTCGAAGGTGCCACCCTCGGTCCGACGCAACGCCTGTCGAAGCCGTGCCGGGTCGGTGAATTGCTCGGGCATCTTGCGCCCTTTGACGCACGTGTACCCGTTGAAGATCGGATCCTCGTCGACGCCACTGACCTTGGTCACGCGGCCGTCGGTGATCTCGACGTCGACTGGGCAGGCCGCGTGGCAGATCCGACAGAACGAACGCTTCACTTCAACAGCCATTGCTGGTCCCTTCGGAAATGCCTGCGGACTACTCGCTAGTAGGGCATGGTCCCGCCGTCGACGGGGAACATCGTGCCGGTCATGTTCCGAGCGGCATCGCTGGCCAGGTACACGGCGACCGCCGCGACCTCTTCGACCGTGTTGAGCCGCTTGATCGACGACTCTTGGGCGAACGCATCGAGGAGCGCCTCGTAGCTCTCCATACCCATGGCCTCGGCGCTCGCTGGACCGGTGTCTCGAACGATGTCGGTCTCGATGAGCCCGGGAAGGATCGAGTTCACGGTGATGCCGAGCGTGCCGACCTCGTGCGCCGCAGCCTTGACGAGACCGTTGACGGCGTGCTTGGTCGCCGCATAGCCCGGGATACCCGGCTTGCCGAGCTTGCCTTCGACCGACGAGGTCACGATGACCCGGCCAGCTTCACGCGGAATCATGTGCTGAAGCGATCGACGCATGCCCCAGAACACGTGGTTCAGGTTCCAGTCGATTTCGAGGTTCCACTCTTCGTCGCTCATCTGCGCGACGGGTGCGGTCATGTTCACACCGCCGCTGTTCAAGCAGCAGATGTCGAGTTGTCCATAGGTCTCGATCGTGAAGTCGATCAGGCCTTCGACCGTCTCTTGCTTTGATGCGTCGCCGGCAAAGAACGCGGCATTGTCTCCACTCGCTAGCCCTGCATTGGTCATCTCCGCGAGCGCGGCCGCACCCTTTTCTTCGCTGCGGCCGTTGACCACGACCTTGGCGCCTTCGGCCAGGAAGGCTTCGGCCATGCCTCGACCAATGCTGCGTGTGCCACCCGTGATGCAGGCGACCTTTCCTTCTAGTTTCCCCATGATCGGTTCTCCATCTATCGGCCGGCGACGTTCGCCAGGACTGTTGACTACTCACTGCTCGCAGCGTTTCGAGCGCAGCGAGAAAGGCGGACTACTAGTACGGCGCCGTGCCGCCGTCGATCGAAATCAATGATCCACTGATGCCGCCACCTGCTTCGCTGGCGAGCAGGACGCACAACTCGGCGACGTCCTCGACCTCGTTGAGGCGCTTGATGGCTGACTCGCTGGCGAACCAGTCGAGGAGCTCTTGGTAGGTCATGCCCATGGCCTCGGCCGCAGGCGGGCCTTCGGCGAGCATGACGTCGGTCTCGATTGCGCCGGGGCAGACGGCATTGACCGTGATGCCGAGGGGCCCGACCTCTTGCGCAGCCGACTTCACCAAGCCGTTGATGGCGTGCTTGGCGGCGACATAGATTGAGACGCCGGGCTTGCCCATCTTGCCTTCGACCGAGGAGCAGCAGATGATGCGCCCGCCGTTCTGCGGGATCATGTGCTTGAGTGCGGTCTGCATCGACCAGAAGGTGTGCCAGAAGTTCCACTGCATGCTGTCTTGCAGCGCCCAGTCTTCGAGATCGGCGACCGGAGCGTGTCCCGTGGCGCCTCCGGCGTTGGCGAACAAGATGTCGATCTGGCCGTAGCGGTCGACGGTGCCGTTGACGATCGACTCGCAGCCTTCGCGGGTCTTCACATCGGCGGGAATGAAGTGGAGGGCGTCGCCGGCACCGATCTCTTCGATCGCCTGCTGGCCCTTTTCTTCGCTCCGTCCGTTGATCACCACCTGCGCCCCCTCGCGCAGATAGGCCTCGGCGGTGGCCCGTCCGATTCCTCGGGTGCCGCCCGTGATGCAGGCGACCTTCCCTTCGAGCATGCCCATAGTTCCCCCTGTCGATTCACTGATCCGCTTCAGGAACGGGTCAGTGGCCAAATACTAACCGCGCGATCAATTCCGGTTCCCAGTCGCCCTCCACGTAGGGTCGCGACATGGATGCATCGATCGGGGAACTGCTCAGCCTTGAGGGTCGCACTGCGCTCGTGACCGGTGCGGCGACCGGGATCGGCGAAGGCATCGCCACGATGCTCGCCCAGGCAGGCGCCACAGTGACGATCGCCGACATCGATGACGAAGGCGCAGCTCGGGTCGCCGAGGCGATCGGTGGCCAAGCGGTGCATCTCGACGTCACCGACAGCGAGATGTGTGCCGAGGTCATCGGCGACATCGACGGCTTAGACCTGCTCGTCAACAACGCCGGGACCTATCACGAAGCCGGCAGCATCCTGGATCAACCGGTCGACTCGTGGCAACGCTCGATCGACATCAACCTGGCTGGCCTCTTCAACTGCTCGAAGCCCGCCGCCACGTCGATGGTCGAAGCCGGCCGAGCCGGAACGATCGTCAACATCGCGTCGGTCGACGGCACCTTGCCGTGCCTCGGCACCAGCTACGACTCGGCCAAAGCCGGCGCCATCCAGTTCACCCGCAGCCTGGCCCTCGACCTGGCACCGCACAGCATCCGCGTCAACAGCGTGAGCCCCGGCCACGTGCCCGTTCCGACCTTGGCGAAGATGCGCACCGGCGAGATCGAACCGCTGTGGCCACAAGACCCGTCGACGAGCGGGCTGATGGGCCCGATGATGAAGCAGCGCTCATCGAACATCCCGCTCGGCCGCTCGGCCGAAGTGCGAGAGATCGCCCAAGCGGTCCTCTACCTCTCGAGCGAGGCGTCGTCGTACGTGATCGGCCAGAACCTGAACGTCGACGGCGGCTGGTTGCTCGTCTGATGAGCACGCACGACCACTCCGCGATCCAAGACCACCATGACATCGTGCAGCTCACCCACGACTACTGCTGGGCGCTCGACACCAGCGACTGGGAGACACTCCGCTCGGTCTTCACCAGCGATGTCGTGGCCGACCTCGGCGCTGGCGGTCAGAACGGCATCGACGAAGTCATCGAGCGCGTGTCAACAGCGCTCAGTCGCTTTGAGGTGACCCAGCATCTCGTCGGCTCCCATCAGGTCAGGATCGACGGCGACACCGCCACGTGCCGGTGCTATCTCCAGGCCCAGCACGTTCGCCCGAGCGGCGACAAGCTGATGGTCGGTGCCCGCTACGAAGACGAGTGCGTCCGCACCTCCGACGGATGGCGCATCGCCAAGCGAGCGATCATCCCCATGTGGACCGAAGGCGAAGGCGGCATCCGCAGGTAGTCCCCCG
Organism: uncultured Acidimicrobiaceae bacterium; assembly: GCA_964513315.1. Classification (GTDB taxonomy): domain Bacteria; phylum Actinomycetota; class Acidimicrobiia; order Acidimicrobiales; family UBA10347; genus UBA10347. The sequence goes on from CAZEMU010000086.1 coordinate 6,315, forward strand.
GCCCGCGCGAGGGGCGCCTCAGATGTTCTTGTCGTGGTCGGCCCAGTACGGGTCACGGAGCTTGCGCTTTTGCACCTTGCCGGTGCCGGTGCGAGGCAGCGCGTCGACGAAGTCGAATGACCGCGGGCACTTGTAGCCAGCCAGGTTCTCTCGGCAGTACTCGGCCAACGTTCCCACGAGCTCGTCGCCGGCTTCGACGCCGTCGTTGGCGACGACGATCGCCTTGACCTCTTCGCCGAACTCTTCGTTCGGGACACCGATCACGGTCACATCGGCAACCAGATCATGGCCGCCGAGGACCTGCTCGATCTCGGCCGGATAGATGTTGACGCCGCCGCTGATGATCATGTCGATCTTGCGATCGCTGAGCCACAGGTAGCCCTCGTCGTCGAGGTAGCCCATGTCGCCGGTGGTGAACACGCCCGGTTCCTTGTGGGCTTCGGCGGTCTTCTCGGGGGCGTTGTGGTACTCGAAATCCATCCCCATCAGGTTCTTGAAGTACAGCGTGCCCGACTCGTTGGGGCCGACCTGGTTGCCATCGTCGTCGATGACCATGATCTCCATCGTCGGCGTTGCGGGCCCGACGGAGCCGCCCTTGCGGAGCCAATTCTCGCTGTCGATCGTGGTGATGATCGAGCCTTCGGTTGAGCCGTAGTACTCGGTGATCTTGGGGCCCCACCACTCGATCATCTCGCGCTTGACGACCGGCGGGCACGGCGCCGCTCCGTGCAGGACGAGTTCGAGCGACGAGCCGTCGAAGGCCTGCTTCACCTCGTCAGGAAGATCGACGAGCCGCTTCATCTGCGTCGGCACCAGGTGGATGTTCGTGCCCTGATAGCGATCGATGAGGTCGAGTACGCCGGCGCTGTCGTACTTGTGCTGCATGACGGTCGCCGAGCCCGCCATCATCGGCAAGAAGCTGAACGCCCACTGCGCCGAGTGGTACGCCGGGCCGCAGAGCACGGTCACGCCAGGGACGGTCATCATCTGCGCGAAGCCGGCACCAATCAGGTGCCAGACCTCGGGCGTCGTGCCCGGCTCCATCGCCGACAGCGAACTCTTGACGCCCTTGGGGTTCCCCGTCGTCCCCGAGGTGTAGAACATCGGACCGCCGAACGACTGGTTCTCTGGCTCGTCGGTTGAACCGCCATCGGCGAAGTCGTCGAAGTTGATGAACCGATCGCTCGTCGGGGCGCCTGCGACCACGGCGGTCGTGACCGCCGAGCACTCGGGGCGATCGAGTGCCTTGGCGACTTCGTCGGCGTAGCGGAAGTCGGTGAGCACCATCTTCGCCCCGCAGTCACTGAGGATGTAGGCGATCTCGGGAGCGACCAGGTGCCAGTTGACGGGCACGTGAGTGACACCGGTGTTGGCGCAGGCCAGCGCGGTGATGAACCACTCGTTGTTGTTGCCACAGACGATGGCGATCGTGTCGCCCTCGCTCACGTCGGCATTGCGCAGCGCATGAATGGTCTGGTTCACCCGCGCATCGAGCTCCGCGAACGTGAGCTGCTGGTTGTCGTCGGCGAGCGCAAGCTCGCTTCCTCGTTCCGCGGCAAAGCCCTTGGTCAGCACCGACATCTGTGATCCCCCTTGGTTCGACTCCAACACTACGCACTCGTCGCCGACCGAGTCCTACGCCGGGGCCTCGGGTGGAACCAGCCCTGCGAACTAGCTTGGAAGCAACGCGGACGAAGGGGCGCCTCATGAAAATCGGCATGGTCTATCCGCAGATCGAGACCGGCGGAGATCCCGGCGCTGTGCGAGCGCTCGGCGATGCTGCCGCGGATCTCGGCTTCGATTACCTGCTCGCCTATGACCATGTCGTCGGTGCCGAGCACGCGGACCGCGAGCCGAAGCTCTGGGGCCCCTATACCGAGAACGACCCCTTCCACGACCCGTTCGTGCTGTTCTCCTATCTCGCTGGCCGTCACGAATCTCTCGAGTTCGCCACCGGCGTGATCATCCTCCCGCAGCGCCAAACCGTGCTCGTCGCCAAGCAAGCCGCTGACCTGGACCTCTTGAGCGGTGAGCGCTTGCGGCTTGGTGTCGGCGTGGGTTGGAATTGGGTTGAGTACGACGCGCTCGGCCAAGACTTTTCGACGCGCGGCAAGCGGGCCAACGAACAGATCGAGTTCATGCGCACCCTTTGGTCCGAGCCACTCGTCGACTGGAAGGGCGAGTTCGACATGATCGAGCGCGGCAATGTGCTTCCTCGACCCAATCGCCAAATTCCCATCTGGATCGGTGGGTTCTCCGATCCTGCGTTTCGCCGGGGCGTGCGCCTTGGCGACGGTTTCATGTTTGCCGGAGAAGGTGAACGAGTTTTCCCTGCCTACGACCGATTGCTCGAGCTTGCCTCCGAGGAAGGCCGTGACCTCAGCGGCTTCGGGCTCGAATATGTCAAGACGCGTGGCGGTGAACTCGACACGATCATCGAAGAACGCGAGCAATGGCGCACCCTTGGTGGCACCCATTTCTCCGTCTCGAGCATGGAGCGCGGATTCGCCACCATGGATGACCACATCGCCTTCTTCGAACGCTTCATCACCGCCTGAGCTAGGTTCCGCGGATGGAACCGAACGTTGATCTCGCCGCCGTCCAAGCCTTTGCGAGCAAGCTGAGTCCGTGGGCGCACATCGCCACGGTCGGCGCTGACGGGGCACCCGACGTTGTGCCCGTTCACCCGTGCTGGGAGGGCGACACGCTTTGGACGATGCTCGGCGAGGGCTCGGTCAAGGCCCGCAACGTCGCGGCGAACCCGAACGTTGCTCTGCACTGGCAGGTCACCGAAGTCGGCGACGGCGTCGAGGTCTGGGGCACTGCCGAGCTGTTCACCGATGTCGAGACGAAGAAGCGTTTGTGGGACGACGTGTTCGACTACGACCTAAACGCGTTCGCGCCGGGTGGCCCAGAGAACTCACCCGGCACTGGCTTCCTCGCGATCACCCCGCAACGGGCGCTGATCCTGCACCAGTACGGAATGGGTGGCCTACAACGCTGGAGGGCCTGACCAGCACCGGCCTCGGAATAGCACGCTTCACGACCGGGAATCAACGCCGACCGACAAACCAAGCGTGACCATCAGCCTCGCCTGCGTCGAGCACGTCCAGCGCAGCGAATGCGGTCGTGAGTTCGCCCGGCTTGGCCCGGAAGTTGCCAGGGCCGTGGCCGATCTCGCTCAGGCACGCGATGGCGAGCAGCCCGCCCGGCACAAGTCGACCGATCATCGCCTGATCGAGGCCCGGCTCTCGGAACAGGTGGCACAGGACGAGGTCAACCGGCTCACTCGGCGGCAGTCCGTCGTCGAGATCCCACACGGCGAACTCGCATCGATCAGCAGCGTCGGACGCAGCGGCGTGCTGCTCGGCGAGTTCGATTGCCACCGGCGAGACGTCGCTGGCGAGGACTGTCATGCCGCGGCTGGCGAGCCATACCGCTCCGCGCCCGCGCCCGCACGCAATCTCGAGGGCGGAGCCGGTCGTCGGAAACAGATCCTCGCAATGTTCGAAGACCGGCAAGGGCTCAATGTCCAGCGGCGCGCGACCGAGGTCTGCGTAGCGCTGGTCCCAGCGTTCCCGGTCAGCCCCGCTCATGTACGTGGCCCACTCATGGAGTCAGCCGACGGCGCCGGAATCGCGCAAGGCGGCGATCTCGTCGGCGGACTTGCCGAACTGAGCGAGCACGTCGTCGGTGTCGGCACCCTTGGTCGAACCCGATGTTGCGACCTCGGCCGGGGTGGCCGAGAACCGAGCTGCCGGACGTGGTTGCCGCACGGTGCCAGCCGTCGGATGCTGCCACGTGACGAGCGTTTCGTTGTGCTGCACCTGGGGATCGGCAATGGCCTGATCAGCGTCGAGGATCGGCCCGCACGGCACATCGTGTGCGACGAGACGGGTCAACACTTCCTCGACCGTGAGTTGGCGGAACTCTTCGGCCAACAGCGCGCCGATTGCCTGAAAGTTCTCGGGGTTGGCCATCGCTGCCATGGTGGCGAAGCGCTCGTCTTCTTTCCACTCGGGATGGCCCAATGCGTCATAGAGCGCGTGACGCATGGCATCACTGGCGACGAAGTAGACGAACTTGCCGTCGCTGGCCTCGGTCAACGAATACACCGACGACAAGAGGAAGCCCGGCGACGCGTCTTCGTCGGTCAGCGTCTTGTCCATCATCCCGTCGGGCCAGAAGAAGTACATGGCCGAGTCGAGCATCGGGACTTCGACGTGTTGGCCGGCGCCGGTCTTCTCTTTGACCAGCAGTGCGGCCGTGATGGCCTGGGTCACGGTCAACGCCGTCGACTTGTCGGCGATCAGATTGCGAACCAGATCCGGGAACGGCACCTCGGGGTTGAGCTGGCGGCTCACCATGCCGGTCAAACCCTGGATGACCGGATCAAGAACCGGGCGGTCCGAGTACGGACCGGTAGGGCCGAAGCCACTGATCGAGCAATACACGACACCAGGGTTCGCTGCACTGACCGCGTCGTAGCCAATGCCCATGCGCTCGACCGCACCCGGGCGGAAGTTCTGCATGACGATGTCGACCTGGCTGGCGAGCTCGAAGAGCACGGCCTTGCCATCGTCGGTGGTGACGTCGATGGCGATCGAGCGTTTGCCTCGGTTGTTGTTCAGGTAGAACGCGGACAGGCCGCCCTTTTCGAAGGCAGGCAGTCGGGTCATGTCACCCAGGCCAACGAGTGGCTCGACCTTGATCACATCCGCGCCTTGATCGGCGAACAGCATCGCTGCGAGTGGCCCCGACACGACCTGGGTCAGGTCGAGCACCGTGTAGCCGTCGAGTGGTCCCGGCATTGTCAATTTCCTCCTGTGTGTTGGCTCCAGGCCTTAGGTGGCTGGAGGGCGTACGAGTTTTCCCTCAAAGAGTTGGATGATTCCGTCGACGGCTTCGCGGTGCCGCTCTTGGCTGCTCGACACGCCGTCGACGAGTCCGATCGTCACGGTCCGGAGCAGTGCTGCGGTGCGGGCACCGTCGCCGGCGTCGAGTTCGCCGGTCTTGACACCAAGCCGAACGAGCCCGGCGAAGAAGTCGTTCTGGCGGGTGTGGTCGAGCGTGGCGAAGACCTCGGCGAGCTCGCCGTGGCGTTGCACGTCAACGCGGCAGCTTCCCAGGAACTGGGCCAGGCTCGGATCGTCGTTGTTCAGGCCGTGGGCGGCTTCGAGCACGCCGCGGAGCGAGTCGATGAACGTGTCTTCGCCCGCAGTGGCCGCTTCGAGGTTGTCGTAGACGTGGCGCTGGGTGTCCTCGTAGACCTCGAGGTACAGGTCGAGCTTGCGATCGAAGTAGTGATAGAGCGCTCCAGTCGTGAGCCCGACTGCGTCAGCGAGCGCGCGGTTGCTGGTGCCGTCGTAGCCCTTGTCGGCGAAGAGCTTGCGCGCCGAATCAAGGATGCGCTGGCGCGTCTCTTGGGCGTTCGCCGCGGCGGGGCGACCAAGGCGTGGCATCAGCGGACTCGACGGGCATAGCCCGGAGGCTGGTTGCCATGTTCGTCGACCAGTCCGAACTCGTCGACAAGGTCTTCGACCCATTGGATCGATCCGGAGCGACTCATCAGGTCGTCAGCTTGCACGACGGCAGCGACGGAGCGTCCGACCAGCAACGGCGTCTGCGCCTCGGGCGCTTCGCCGCGAGCTTCGAGGATGAACTCGGTGGCAACCGACCCGGGGTACAGCGTGATCGCCGCGACGCCCTTGGGTTCGAGCTCGATGGCCATGTCCGCAGTGAGCCGGTCGAGGCCAGCCTTGCCTGCGCCATAGGACGATGAGAAGTGGTACGACTCGCCGCCCGGCGACGACACGTTCACGATCGCGGCGCCAGGGCCCGCTTCGAAGATCAGTGGTGCGGCGTGCCACGACGCGACGTAGTGCGCTCGCAGGCCGATTCCGACTTGGTCATCCCAGATCGAAATCGGGTGGTCCCAAAAGCCCCCGCCCCACGCGGGCGGGTTCGGGATCTTGTAGACGTTGTTGACCAGCAGGTCGATCTTGCCGTGGTCGTCGCGGACCCGGGCGAAGAGCGCCTCGATCTGGTCATCGTCGCCGTGGTCGACCTGGACGGGGATCCCGACACCACCAGCAGCTTCGACAGCCGCGGCGGAACCTTCGATCGTGCGAGCTTCGGCATCGCTGTCACCAGAGGTGCGGCCCGTGACGTAGACGGTCGCGCCTTGCTCCCCCAGCGCAACGGCGGTTCCCCGGCCGATGCCTCGGGTCGAGCCGGTGACAACGCAGATCTTGCCGGCGAGTTGATTCGATTGTGATGCGTCAGCCATCAGGCGGGCGTGACGTGGACGTCGAGCTTCATAAGGCCTCGCAGCATAAAGCTCGGGTGGTAGCCATAGTCGTTCGTGTCGGCAAGTTCGAAGGAGCCGATTCGCTTGGCCAGTTCTTCTGCTGCAACCTTGCCTTCGAGCCGAGAGAGCGCCGCGCCCAGGCAGAAGTGCACTCCTCGGCCGAACGCCAGGTGGCTGGTCAGATTGTCCCGGTCGGGATTGAACGCTTCGGGGTCTGGGAAGACCTCGGGGTCGCGGTTTGCAGCCGAGAACATCACGACGGCGCGATCGCCTGCGCTGAGCGGGCAGCCCGCGACTTCGGCGTCGTCTTGGACGATGCGGAACATGCCCTGCGTCGGCGTCGACAGGCGCAATGCTTCTTCGCCCACGGCCTTGGATCGCGAGAGATCAGCCTGCAGCTTGGCGAACTCGTCGGGGTTCTCGCCGAGCAGGCGCATCATCTCGGTCAAGAACTTGGTCGTCGTCTCGTTGCCGGCGACGAGCAGCTGCTGGATGATGCTGAGCATCTCGGGCATCGTCAGCGGCACGTCGGGCAGTGCGTTGCCATCGTCGTCGACTTCGTCGTGGCCGACCCGGGCATTGAGCAGGTTGGTCAAGATGTCGTCTTGGGGCTCGGTACGGCGCAACTCGAGTTGCTCGGCGAAGTACTTCTGGAACTGGATGACTTCGCGCTCGGCATCGAGGCGCTGCTCGATCGAGATGTTCGTGCCGATGCCAGCAATCGACGCGTCGCTCCAACGCTTGAAGTCGTCGAGTCGATCGTCGGGCACGTTGAGCGCCTTGGCGATCACCGTCACCGGAAGCGGCACGGCGAACGTCTCGACGAACTCGACCACGCCGTCGCGTTCCATGACCGTGAAGACATCGTCGATCAGACGGCTCGTGATCTCGCGCACCGTGGGCTCAAGCTCAGCGATGACCTTGGGCGTGAACGCCTTGGTCACCAGGCGGCGGTAGCGAGTGTGATCGGGCGGGTCGACCGTGAGCATGGTGCCGATCCGGTCGTAGCCGCCCTCTTCTTCGTAGAGCGCCTTCATCCGCTCGACGAGTTCGGAGTTGTAGTTCGACCCTGAGGTGTCGAACCGGGACGAGAACGTCTTGATGTCCTTGACCACGTCAGTGACATCGCCGTACTTGGTGATCAGATGCAGGTCACCCATCGGGCTCTTGGCCGGATAGACGGGCGCCTCTTGTTGCATCTGCGCGTAGTACGGATGCGGACACTGCTGGACGGTCGGATCGAACAGGCCGAAGTCATCGAGGCTGACCGCGTCATCAGTTTTGGGAGTGGCGGCTGTGTCGTTTTCGCGCATGGTGGTTCCTTCAGTTCCCGGCCAGTCGGGCAACGACTGGGGCAAAGGCCGCCATGTTGCGGACGGCCACGTTGACGTAGCTGATGCCGTAGTGCTCACGGCGTTGTTCGAGGGTTTCGCAGATCTCGTCGACCGAGCCGACGAGCGCGTGTGGATGTGCGGCGAGGATCTCGGGGGTCATGCCCATGGCGCCGGCCATCTGTTCGAGCGTCGCTTGGGTCTGATCCGTGACGGCGGTGAAGTAGGCACCGATTTCGATTTCGATGTCGTCGAACCGATCGCCCGCACCCTCGCGGATCCAATCGACCTTTTGCATGGTGCCGTCGGCGGTGCCTGAGCCGATGCCGTGGGCGCCGATCTTGCCGGCCGAGTTGTCGAAGTTGATCGACACGATGTCGGCCATCTTGCCTGCGGTTCGCAGGACGCGAGGGGATCCGCCCCCGATCATGATTTTGGGCCCGCCTGGCTGCGGTGATGCAGGCAGCGCGGCCATGTTCGACACCTGCACGTGCTCGCCCTGTTGATCCAGGTCGGCGCCAGCGAAGTACGACTTGGCCAGCTCGACGTATTCGATCATGCGGTCGATGCGGACGCCGGCGCGATCCATGGGAACGCCCATGGCGTCGTACTCGCTCGTGATCCACCCGGCCCCGAAGCCCGCCTCGAGGCGGCCTTCGGACAAGAAGTCGATGGTGGCGAGCGACTTCGCCAGCACAACCGGCTGGTGATAGTCGCAGCACATGACGCGAGCGCCGACTTTGATCGTGCTTGTGACTGCGGCCGCCGCCATCATCGCCGGGATTGCGGCGACGACCTGCGGAGGATGGCTCGCCGCGGTCGCAGCTTCGCCCGCTCCGAGGTAGTGGTCGGCGAGATGCAGACAGCTGTAGCCGAGGTCCTCGGCGGCGCGGGCCTGCTCGGTCCACTCCGACGCGGACGACGGCGTGAATGCCTGGACACTGAAGCGGAACGGATGCGGCACGGCGACTAATCCTCGGTGCCGTCAACCGAGATAACGGTGACTTCGCCGGTGTCACCGTTCACTTCGACGAGTGCCCCGTCGGGAATGACCTCGGTGGCGTTCTCGACCGAGACCACGCACGGCAGCGCCAGCTCGCGGCTGACGATGATGGCGTGGCTGATCTGGCCGCCGACGTTGACGACGACGCCGCCAGCGGTCATGAACAGCGGCGTCCAGCCAGGGTCGGTGTTCGGAGCGATCATGATGTCGCCCGGTTCGAGGGCCATCGGATCGGACGGGTCCATGATGATCCGTGCGGTTCCCCGCACCGTGCCCGGACAACCGGCGACGCCGTTGAGCACATCGCCTGCGCTCGCCGTCGCTGCACCAGACGCGCCCTTGCGGTCCCACTCGCTCAGCGGGGGCACATTGCCATCGGCGATGATGAACGGCGCTTCGAGTTCGGCGAGCAGTTGCCAGTCGGCGTAGCGCTCGGCCAGCGTGTCGGTGAACGAGCCCGGGTTGGCCACGAAGTCGTCGAGCTCAGCCGAGACGAGCATGAACACGTGGGCCCGGTCGGCGAGGTTGCCGGCCTCGGCGTGGCGGCGTCCGAGCTCGCGGAAGCACATGCGGCCTTCGTGGACGGTCTTGATGATGTTCGTCTTGGCCCGCTCACGGAACACCATGAAGTTCGAGGCGACGAGGGCGCCTTCGAACATGCCGATGAGTTCTTCGTTGCCGATCTCGGCCAGCTGGCCTCGGACCTGTTCGACGAGCGCTTCGCGATCAGCGGTGAGGCCCGCAGCTCGCAGGTGCGGTGCCTGGTCGTCGTCTTGGCGGCGGACGCTGTCGAGCATCGTGAGCGCGAGGGTCGGCTGGGTCTCCCAGGTCTCGGCGCTGATCTCCCATTCGTTCGGACCACGTGAGCCGTACTCGTGGATGAACGCCCGGAACTCAGTGTCCAACTCCTGGACTTCCTGGTCGGCGAGGTCGTTCACGGCTGCGCTCAAGGCATCGATACCGGAATCAAACAAGGCCGTTAGCCGCTCGCTCGCGCGGATCTTACGCGACATCTCCCACAGGGCGTAGCTCGGTGCGGCCGAGTCGACATCGCCCATGCCGGACACGAGCTTCATCGGGATGGTCGTATCCCCGATCGCCTCGCCGATCGCAGCAAACACACCGGGGGCGACACCCGAGGAGCTCGACGCCATGTAGTGCTGGTTGAAACCCCAGACGAGATCGGGAAGCGTCGACCGAGCCCGGTCGAGCAGTTCCGTGTCGCTCAGCGTCGACAGGTCGGGACGATTCGCTCGGACCTCGTTGACGTGGGCTCGGTCATCCATGAGCTCGGGCCACTCGGTGCGGGTCATGATCCAACCGAGGTGAGCCTCGATGCCTGGCGTCAGGTGGTCTTTGACATCGAGCGGGTGCTCGACATACGGCGGCACATCGGGGTGATCCCCGAAGAAGGCGAGGTCGAGCTGCTCAACGGTGACCGCTGGGTTGCGCACGCCCTGCATGCGAATGTTCGACAGGTTCAAGTAGAAGTGGCCGCCGAAGAAGCCGAAGACCTGCGGCAGGACAGGGTCGTACTCATCGGCTTCGTAGAGACCCGCACGAACGCTGCCCTCGGCTGCGCCGTGGATGATGCCGTCATCCCACGTGAACTTCTGACACAGCGGGCTGACCGGCGAGGGCATGACCTCGCCCGCATTTGCCCGTGTGTAGTGCTGCCAGCGCGCGTCAGGTTCGTAATCGGTGAACCAGCGATCTCCGAGCATCGTGTGACTTCCCCCTCGTCCTCGTTCACACGAAACTAACCGCGCGATAGGTCAGGCACAGAATCGCGTGCGGACGAGTGGCTTCCGGATCTACA
>CAZEMU010000087.1:0-16494 GCA_964513315.1 uncultured Acidimicrobiaceae bacterium
CTGCTGAACGAGAGGCTGAGGCACCCGCCACTGAGGCACCAGCTACTGAGGCACCAGCTACTGAGGCACCAGCTACTGAGGCACCAGTTGCTGAAGAAGCGCCGGCAGCCGAAGCCCCAGCGGAGCCCGAGACAGCACCCGCGACCGAAGAGGCACCCGCTGCTACTGAAGCACCGGCCGCTGAAGCAACTCCCGCTGCGCCCGTGGATCCAGCTTCGATGCCGCAGCCTGGTGAGCCGGGCTACGACCCCGAACAGGGTCTCGGCCTGGTCGAAAACGCAGCCGTGCTCGGCCCTCCCAACATGGGCGGATTCGACAGCGGCGAAATCATCACCGGCACAGTCCTGACCGTCACCAAGCGCGAAGCCGAGGTCGACCTCGGCAACGGCAAGGTCGGCGTCATCGGCGACCGCCACTGGTCAAGCGGCGAACAGATCGACCTGACCACCGTCCTCAAGACCGGCGACTCCGTCGATGCTGCCGTGCTCGCTCGCGCCGATGTCAAGAAGCGCATCACGCTCAGCCACCTCTGGGCTCAGCAAAAGCGCGGCTGGGAAGCCGCCGAAGGCGCCGCCAAGGACAAGTCGGATCTCACCGGCAAGGTCACCGAGACTGTCAAGGGTGGCTTGTCGCTCGACGTCAACGGCGTCCGGGCCTTCATGCCTGCGTCGCTCGTCGACGTCACCACCGTGAACGACCTCAAGCAGTTCATCGGACAAGAGTTCACCGTTCGAGTCATCGAAGCCGACCGCACCAAGCAGCGTCTGATCGTGAGCCGCAAGGCCGCCATGCGCGCCTCGCAGCGCCAGCAGGCCAAGCAGGCACTCTCCGGCATCACTGTCGGCCAAGAGCTCAAGGGCACGGTCGCACAGATCACCGACTTCGGCGCCTTCGTCGATGTCGAAGGTGTCCGGGGCCTCGTGCACAAGAGCGAGATCGGCTGGAGCCGAGCCCGCGACCCACAGCGTGAGCTCAAGGTTGGCCAAGAGGTCGACGTGACGGTCATCAAGGTCCAGCCATCACGCAACCGGCTCGGGCTGTCCATGAAGGCAGGCGAGGATCCCCTCCGTGCGATCAATAAGGGCGACCGCTTCGAAGGAACCGTGTCCCGTCTGGTCGACTTCGGCGCCTTCGTCGCTCTCCCGAGTGGCATCGAAGGCCTTGTGCACGTCAGTGAGATGGCCGAGTACCGAGTCTTCGCTCCCGAAGAGATCGTGATTCCAGGCGAGAAGGTCACCGTCAAGGTGCTCAAGATCGACCGCAAGCGCCGCACCGTGGACCTGTCCATGGCCCAGGCGGTTGTGCCCGATCCTCCGGACGAGATCGAAGCTCGCGAAGCCGCCGCTGCGGCCCGCGAAGCTGCGGCCGCCGGCAGCGCCGCCGACGACTACGCAGAAGACGGCGGCGACAGCACCACAGCTGCCGAAGGCTCGTCCGAAGAGGAATAGCTCCCGTCCTGCACCTCTCGGGGCGCCGGTCATCGAACTACGTTGAAGCGCCCGCCGAGAAACCGGCGGGCGTTTCCGCGCCCCATCCGGGCTGGGATAATTCTCAACCTCTACTTGAGGTTGAGACGAAAGCAGTGCAGCGCGCCGCACGAAACGTAGGCATTCCAACCCAGACCGCTTGATTCAGGCTCTGAGTCCGCCGACTCATCCATGTATGGAATCACTTTCGCGTGTCCCCTCGGTGCCGTCGGTGCCCGAGCGTCTGCGACGTCTGACCGTCATCATCGTGGCGGTTGCCTCGATGCTGGCCTCGCTTCTTGTGCTCTCGCCATTTGTCGAGAGCAGTGATGCTCAAGCCATCTCGCCAATCGCCTGTGACGGCACGCCATACATCATGCAGAACGGCCGCATGTACGAGGTGTTGCCCAGCCCTGACACACCGGGCGAGTTCATCTTCAACCAGGTCGGTCAGTCCGGCATCACCTACGGCAACTCACTGGCCTATGACCCAGTCACCAACGTCCTGCTCGGTACTCGCAAGCTGGGCGGCGTCTGGGAAGTGCAGACCTATGACGCGACGTTTGGCGTTGTGCGCAGTCTCCCGATCTTCTCCGCCGCAGGGTCGCCCGACTGGCCCCAGGGCAGCACCAACTATGCCGGCACCGCGCTCGGCGATGGTCGCTACATCATCACCACCTTCGCCCGCAATGGCAGCGGCACGATCAACGGCAACAACACGAACCTGTGGAGCATCGACCCAACGACCGGCGAGGCCACCTTCATCGCGTCGGTCATCCCGCTCGGTCCACGCCTGGCCGACTTCTCCTACAACCCCGCCGATGGCTACTTGTACCACGCGCAGGGCGGCAATCTGATCCGGATCAATCCGCTCAGCGGAGCGAAGACGAACATGGGCGCAGTCGGAGGAGCAATGCCGTCGGGCAGCTTCGGCTCGTCGTACTTCGATGCCGCTGGCAACCTCTACGTGCACAAGAACGGCACGGGCGAACTCACCCAGATTTCAGGCATCGGTACCGGGACCTACACGGCCACCCTCGTTGCGACGACCCCGACGGTCCGGGGCGCCGACGCCGCATCGTGCATCGGCGAAATTGACCTGATCAAGGACGTTGTGGACGATGCGGGCGATTCCGTCCCCCTCGCTGACCGCGTGTACGCACCCGGTGACACGGTCCGCTACGAGTTCACGATCATCAACAACGCACTGCCGGCCGGACCTCAGGAGCTGACGCTGTGTGACACGCTTCCCGCCGACGGCCGCACCTACACCGGTGCCTTCAGTTCCGTCACGTCGGTTTCGTTCTCCCCTCCGCTTGCGGCGGGCGACACCAGTTTCTGTGCATCGGTGACGGCGCCCTCGAGTCTGTGGGTGGACCCAAGTCAGCCCGGCGGTGATCCCGTGTCGGTCATCATCGAGGTCGAACTCGGCGACGACATGATTCCAGGCGAGTACGAAAACCAGGCCACACTCGAGAACCCGTTCCAGCCAGGCAACCTCGTCAGCTCCGACGACCCCGGCGACCTGAGCGACCCCGAGGACCCGACCACGATCGAGGTCACCGGTGCGTTCACCGTCACCAAGACCGTGGCCAATCACCCCGACGGCAACGGCACCGACACCTTCACGGTTGCCATCGAATGCACCGACCGCGACGGTTTGCCGTTCGATGTCGACCCGACGTCGATCGTCGACGCGGACGGCATCCCGTGGTCTGACGCAACGCTGAACTCGTTCCCGATCACCGACGGCGACGAAGTTCGCGTCATCGACCTGCCCGCAGGCGCGACCTGTACCGCCGTCGAGTCGCCGGTCCCTGCGGCCTACGCGCTCACGGTCGTCAGCTCCGATGACACCGTCGATGACGGTGGCAGCATCCTCATCGACGAAGCCCCCAGCCAGGAGCGAGTCGACCTCACCAACCGGACCGGTACCTTCTCGCTTACCAAGCTCACCGAACCGCCGCTCGACCGGCCAGCGGCCGAACTCGATCTGACCGGCGAGTTCATCATCGATGTCACCTGCACCCTCTCTGATGGCGCGACCGTGGTCCTACCGACGACCTCGTTCACCGTCGATGCCGCAACCCCTGCTGGAACCGGAGCCACCGGCACGACCGCATACCCGAACACACCGCTGCTTCCCGAAGGAACGATCTGCGTCGCCACCGAGCAATCGGTCACCGGTTGGACCGACCTCACCGGCGAGGTCAAATTTGAGATCACGGCCGACGCCAACACCGACGCGTCGATCACGAACCGCCGCGAGCTGGCGGATCTCGACGTCACCAAGACCATCACCGGCCTTGAGCCGGTCGACAATCCCGACGACTTCGCCTTCGAAATCAGCGTCGAGTGCCGCGGCGGCTTCAGCGAGGAAGCAGTCCGCTTCGGGCCGTTCCCCCTCGAGACCGACCTTGCGGTCAATCTCCCTGGGCTTCCGGTCGGCACGACGTGTGTTGTCGTCGAAGCCGCGACGATTCCGTTCGCTCCCGCCTACACACCTGCAGGCGGCCTGATCACGATCGCTGATGGGGACAACCGCGTCGGCATCGAGAACATCGCCGGCACCTTCGTGATCGAGAAGAACACGGTCATCCCGACCGATCCGTACTCCATCATCGAAACCGGCGACTTCGACTTCGACGTCGTATGCACCAACGAGGGCGACACGCTGACCGACTCGACCTACACCGTCGAAGTCACGGACACTGCACCCGCCGCTGGCGCCGTCGGCGGCATCACCTACGAGGTGCTGCCACTCCTGCCGCCTGGGTCGACATGCACCATCACCGAAATCGTCCCGGCCGGCTGGAAGCTCACCTCGGCACCATCCGTCGACATCGAGATCCCGTTCGACGGCGAGCGCCCGACCGCCTCGTTCACCAACGAGCGCATCCTCGGCGACCTCACCATCACCAAGACCGTCAACGGACTCCCCGCAGCAATCGACGCGTCGACCATCGACTTCGCCATCACCGCGACCTGCACCGGACCGTTCACGAATAGCCCCATCGAACTGAGCGGCACCGTGACCGACACGGCCAACCTCGTGTTCCCGTCGCTGCCCGCCGGCACCGACTGCACCATCGTCGAAGACCCCGACCCTCGATTCGTCACCACCGAAGCGACCCTGTTGGCCTCGATCGACAGTGACGCTGGAGCGACCGTCGAGTTCGTCAACACGACCTCTTCACTCGAGGTCACCAAGACCACCGTCACCCCAGGTTCGCTCCCGATCGAACCCGACGCAGCCTTCTCGATCGCACTCGTCTGCACCCGAGACGACATCGAAGTGGCATCGATGACCCTCGACGCCACGACCACCGACGGCCAGGCGCTGATCGCATCGCCCACCACTCCCCTGCTGGCCCCCGGCACCGAGTGCGAACTCACCGAAACGGTGCCCGCCGACTGGATTGTCACCACCAACCCCCAGACCGTGACCATCGGTGCCGAGCCCGCATCGGTTGCCTTCGAGAACACCCGCCGCGTCGGCCGCCTCGAGATCTCCAAGGACATGGCAGGCCTTCCCGCTGGGCTTGACCCCGACGACTACTCCTTCACCGTCGACGTGACCTGCACTGGTGACTTCAAAACTGCCGACGGCACGTGGAGCGTCGATGACCTGTCGCTGTCAACCGTGACGAGCGCGACAGTCGAAAATCTGCCGACCGGTGCCGTGTGCACCATCATCGAGGACGCCTCGCCTGGCTTCGTCGCCTCGTATCCCGACGGCACCTCGGTGACGATCCCCGAAGGAACCGCCGAGCTCAGCGTCCTCAACACGACCAGCAGCTTCGAACTGGACAAGACGACAATCACGCCCGCTGGGGTGCAGGACGACGATGCGTTCGACTTTGCCTGGACCTGCGACAATGCGAGCGCAACAACCGGTTCGCTCACCGTGACCACCGTCGCCGGAGCGGGCACTGCGACCGCAGTCGATGGCTTGCCGCTCGTCGAGCCCGGCACGACCTGCACCGTCACCGAGACGCCCAACGCAAAGTGGACGGTCAACGAAGCCGTGGTGTCGGTAACCACGAGCGCCGCAGGACCGATCGTGGCCAGCTTCGTCAACACTCGTGTCGTCGAGGACCTCACCATCGACAAGGCCATCGTCGGACTCCCCGGCGGTGACCCAACCAGCTTTACGTTCCTGATCGACGTTGAATGCACCGGCGACTTCGAACCTGGCCCGTTCGTGCAGACCGGGCTGGCCATCAAGGTCGGCGAGCCAGTTGTGATCCCCGATCTGCCGACCGAGGCGACATGCACCGTCCTCGAACAAGAAGATCCGGCATGGACCCCGATCTATGACCCCACCGGCGGCGAGATCACCATCACCGATGGTGCCGACAACCGCGTCGAGATCGTGAACTCGACCGGAACGCTGATCGTCTTCAAGGAAGCGGTGGTCGCCCAGACCCACCCGATTGATCCTGTCGCTGACTTCGACTTCCGGATCGTCTGCCAGACAGCCGCTGGCGTCGAGAACGCCAATCTGGTGAGCAGCCTGACGACCGACGCCATCACCGCGACCGGCGCGGCGGGCGGCATCACCTACGACTCGCTCGGCCTGCTGCTCGAACCCGGCACGACGTGTGAGATCACCGAGCTTGGCCCCGATGCTGGCTGGACCCGGACCTCGGACGAAACCATCACGCTGACGATCTCGGCTGGCGGAGCACCCACCGCGGCGTTCACCAACGAGCGAGACCTCGGCCAGATCCAGATTTCTAAAGTCGTCGAGGGACTTCCCGCATCGTTGAGTGCCTCAAGCTTCGACTTCCTCGTCACCGCAACCTGCAACGGTGGCGGACTGCCGACCGACTACGAAGTTGGCCCGATCGCACTCACCGGCGGAACAAGCGTCACCATCGCTGATCTACCGAGCGGCGCCACCTGCACCGTCGAGGAAGCTGCTGACGGACGGTTCACACCGACCTACAGCGCAACGGCTCTCGGGGTCACCAAGGACACGACGACGCCGGTCACGATCACCAACACCACCCGGACATTGGCGATCACCAAGACCGCAACGGTCGACTCGGCTCAGCCGATCCCCCTCGACGTTGACTTCACCTTCGAGATCGATTGCTCCAACGGGTTCGCCACGACCGTCACCGTCACGACGGCCGCCGATGGCACCGGATCGATCGCACACCCGGATCTGCCGCTACTCGCGGATGGCACCACGTGTGCGGTCGAAGAAGTCGGCCTTCCAGACGGCTGGGTCGTGACTGGTGACCCATCACAGTCGACCACGCTGACCGAAGACCGCACGGTGGCGTTCACGAACGAGCGCAGCACCGCCGATCTCACGGTCAACAAGGCGATCACGGGCCTGCCAAGTGGCCTCGTCGAGGCGGACTACGCGTTCACCGTCGACATCGTCTGTACCGGCGACTTCGTCGGCGGAAGCATCAGCTTCGACGACCAGGCACTCGCAACCGATTCGCCCGTCACGATCGCCGACCTCCCGACCGGAGCGAACTGCACCATCGCTGAAGACCCCGCAACTGGCTTCACCACGACCTACCCGGCGGGCTCGAACGTCGAGCTGACCGCCGACGCAACGCTCACCATCGACAACGCCACGAGCACGTTCGCGATCACGAAGACCACCAGCGCTCCCCTTGGCGTGATCGCCGACGCCACTTTTACGTTCACCTGGAGTTGTGCCGACCCCACCTCGGCGACGGGCTCGGCCTTGATCGCGACGACCGGTGGTTCCGGAACCTGGACGCACACCGACGGGCTTCCGCTGCTTCCTCCGGGCACCGAATGCAGTGTGACCGAGACCGACATTCCGACCGGCTGGTCGGTCGCCAACTCGACCATCGACATCACCACCATCACTGACGCTCCGGCCGTCGCTGCGTTCACCAATACCCGCGATACCGGCACGCTGACGATCACCAAAGAGATCGTCGGCCAGGACGTGCCCGACCCTGCGCTCGACGACGAACCGTTCACCGTCACCGTCACCTGCGCAGGCGACTTCGACAGCAGCCCACTGACCATCGTCGACACCGTCACCGTGAACGCGCCGATTGCATTGACGGACCTGCCGACCGGCGCCATCTGTGGCATCGAAGAAGCTGCCGACCCCCGGTTCACGCCCGTCTACGACACCGCATCGGTCACCATCGACGCTGGTGACAACGACGCCCGCATCATCAATGCGACCGGCCGCTTCATCGTGATGAAGCAAGCAGTGACAACATCGGACCGCCCCATCGACCTCATCGCCGATTTCGAGTTCTCGATCGTCTGCACGGGCCTCGACGGAAGCACCGTCTTTGACGAGACCCGCACGCTGACGACCGACATCTTCACCGCAGATGGCAACACCGGCGGCATCGGATACGAAACCCTGCCACTACTCGCCGAAGGCACCGTCTGCGAGATCGAGGAACAGCCGCTCGACGGGTGGACCATCCTCACCGACCCCAATCCAACCACGGTCACGATCGACGCCGCGACACCCGCAACCGCAGCCTTCGTGAACCAGCGCGACCTCGGCAGCATCGACGTCTCCAAGATCGTCGTCGGCCTTCCGGAAACACTCGATGCAGACGCATTCGACTTCTTGATCACGGCCACCTGCAACGGCGGCGGACTGCCTACCGACTACGAAGTCGGCCCGATCGTGTTGTCCGGCGACTCGACCGTGTCGATCGCCGATTTGCCGACCGGCGCGACCTGCTCGGTCGTTGAGACCGACGACAACCGGTTCGCCCCTACCTACAGCGAGACCGAGCTCGCCATCACGAAGGACATCGCCGCACCGCTCACGATCACGAACACCACTCGCACGCTGACCGTGACCAAGACCGCATCGACGACCTCGCTGTTGCCGATCGAGCTCAGCCACGACTTCACGTTCGCGATCGACTGTTCGAACGGCTACTCGACAACCGCCACGATCACGACCGATGCCGCCGGAGCGGGAACACTGGCCCACCCCGAGCTTCCATTGCTGGCTAACGGCACGACCTGCACGGTCGAAGAAACCGATCTCCCCGCCGGCTGGCAGATCGCCGGCGACGCGGTGCAGTCCGCCGAGCTGACCGAGAACCGCACCGTTGCGTTTACCAACGAACGCGACATCGCCGACCTGGCCGTTTCGAAGACCATCGCTGGCCTCCACAGCGGACTCGTCGCAGCGGACTTCACCTTCACGGTCGACGTTGACTGCACCGGCGACTTCATCGGCGGCACCTACCAAGTTTCCAACGCGCAGATCGCGACCGATGCACCGATTGCGATCGCCGGCGTGCCAACTGGCGCCGAGTGCACGATCGACGAAGACACCGCCGCTGGGTTCACGACCACCTACCCCGACGGCACCGACGTCACGGTGCCCGACGGAGGCGCTTCGCTCTCGATCACGAATACGACGAGCACGTTCGCGATCACGAAGACGACCGTTGCTCCAGCCGGCGTGGTTGAAGATGCGACCTTCGCCTTTGACTGGAGCTGCGACAACCCCGGCGCCGACAACGGGACGGCTTCGCTCACGACCGTCGCAGGATCGGCATCGTTCGACCACGCCGACGGGCTTCCGCTGCTCGAACCAGGCACCATCTGCACCGTCGACGAGGCCACGATCCCGACCGGCTGGACTGCAGCCGAGCCGACCATCGAAGTCACCACCGACGCAGCTGGTCCGGTGACCGCTGCCTTCGTGAACACCCGGGACACCGGGTCACTGACGATCGCCAAGTCGATTCTCGGCGAGCCAACGGACCCCGGCCCTGACCTCGACGACGAGCTGTTCGACATCACGGTTACCTGTACGGGCGCCTTCGATCTCAGCCCGCTCGTCATCGAGACGACCGTCACCGTCAACGACGATCGTGTCATCGACGACCTCCCGACCGGCGCTGAGTGTTCTGTCGTCGAAGCGATCGATCCCCGCTTCACCCCGACCTACAGCCCCGGAACCGTCACAATCGTGAGCGGCTCGAACGGGCTCGGCATCGTCAACGCCACCGGTGAACTCATCGTGTCGAAAGAGACGATCGCGCCCACAACCCACCCGATCGACCCCACCGGCACCTTCACCTTCTCGATCGTCTGCACGTCGCCTGCGGGCGCCGTCATCTTCGACGAGATCCGTCCCGTCGACGCAACGATGCTCACGGCGACCGGCGCCATGGGTGGCATCCGCTACGACCAACTGCCGCTGCTGGCCGCGGGCACCTCGTGCACGATCACCGAGATCGATCCAGGCAGCGAGTGGAACAACCTGACGCCAGATCCTGTGACCGTCGAGATCGGCTCTGATGCCCCCCGGACCGCGGCATTCGCGAACCAGCGCACGACGGGCTCCGTCAGTGTCGCCAAACTGATCGAGGGCCTGCCCGTCGACATCGATCCTGCGGCGTACAGCTTCGAGGCGACACTCACCTGCAACCACGATGATCTTCCCACCGACTACCAGGTCGTTGTCACGATCGCGACCGATAGCCCGGCCATGATCGACGACCTTCCGACGGGCGCAACCTGCGCTGCGGTCGAGACCGCCGACGATCGATTCGACCCGACGGTCAGCGCTGACGTCGTCGTGGCGACCGAGCCGCAGACCATCACGATCACGAATACGACCCGGACCCTGACGATCGTCAAGGACGCTTCGGCGAACTCGGCGCTGCCGATCAACCTCGCCGCCGTCTTCATGTTCTCGATCGACTGCACGAACGGGTTCTCTGAGACGGTCGCCATTACGACCAACGCCGACGGCGACGGGTCCACTGGCTACCCGCTCATCCCGCTGCTCCCCAACGGCGCTGACTGCACCGCCACCGAACTGACCCCACCGACCGGCTGGTCGATTGCCGGCGACGCCACCCAGTCAGTGGATCTGGCTGCAGATCGCACGCTGACCTTCGCCAACACTCGTGACGTGGCCGCCATGTCCGTCACCAAGAGGATCGAAGGACTGCCGACCGGCGTCGATCCCACCACGTTCGAATTCACCGTCGACATCGCCTGCACCGGCGACTTCATCGGTGGGACCTACACGTTGGATGACGCGGCACTGGTCGTTGGCTCGGCCGCTGTCCTCGCCGACGTTCCGACCGGCGCCGATTGTGCGGTCAACGAAGCACCGTCGAACCAGTTCCTGGCCTCGTACCCCGACGGGACCTCAGCCATCGTCACCGACGACGGCGCCTCGATCGAGATCATCAACGCAACGTCGACCTTTGCCATCTCGAAGAGCACGGTCGCTCCGGCAGGTGTCATCGCCGATGAGACGTTCACGTTCGCATGGTCGTGTACCGACCCAACACTCTCGTCGGGAACGGCAACGATCACCACGGTGAACGGGGCTGGAACCTGGACTTCGGCCGACGGACTACCGCTCGTGCCGCCCGGCACTCGCTGCACGGTCGACGAGACCGAGCTGCCCGAGGGTTGGACGGTCGCCACGACACCCGTCGAGATCACGACCACATCGGCTTCGCCAGCAACAGCTGCCTTCACCAACACCCGTGAGGTCGGCACCCTCACCGTCTCCAAGTCGATCGTCGGAGAAGACCCGGCAAGCGACCTCGGCGACGAGCCCTTCACCGTCACCGTCACCTGCGTTGGCGACTTCGCCGACTCGCCGCTCGTCTCGACGCTCACGATCTCTGAGAACGCCTCGGCCCAGATCGCTGACCTGCCGACCGGCGCCGAGTGCTCGATCGTCGAAGCAGCTGACGTTCGCTTCACCCCCGCCTATGACCCGCAGAGTCTCGTCATCGCGGCGGGATCGAACACGGCCACGGTCGTGAACAACACCGGCCGGTTCGTCATCATGAAGGAATCGATCGTCGCGTCGGAACACCCGATCGACCCGATTGCATCGTTCGACTTCCAGATCACCTGTACCGGCGCCAACGGTGTCGAGGTGTACAGCGACGTCCTGACGCTCGACGCCGATCTGCGCACCGCGCAGGGCGCAATCGGTGGCATCGGCTACGAATCCCTGCCCCTGCTCGCCGACGGCACCATCTGCACGATCGAGGAGCAGCCCCGTGTCGGTTGGGAGATCCTGACCGACCCCAATCCAGCGACGATCACGATCGACTCCGCCGATCCCGCAACGGCCGCATTCACGAACGCCCGTGAGCTCAGTGACCTGAGGATCACCAAGACGATCGAAGGCCTGCCCGCTGACCTGGACTCAGCCAGCTTCACCTTCGCCGTCACGGTCACCTGTAGCGGCGGCGGACTGCCCGATGACTACCAGGTCGGCCCGCTCGACATCACCGTCGATGCGGCAGCCGTCGTCTCGGATCTACCCACCGACGCAACCTGCACCGTCGACGAAGCCGCTGACGGCCGCTTCACCCCAACGCTGCCTGAGCCAGTAACCGTGACGACCGAGGACGCCTCGGTTGAGGTCGTCAACACGACCAGCACCCTCGCCATCACCAAGACGGCGACCGCGAGCGATCCAACGATCAACCTCGTCGACGACTTCGACTTCACGGTCGAGTGCGCCGACGGCTCCACCGCTGCGCTCACCATTTCGACGACGGCTGACGGTTTGGGTTCAGCAAGTCACCTCGACGGACTGCCCCTGGTTCCCCCAGGCACCGTTTGCGAGGTCGCCGAAGCCGCAACGACCGGCTGGAGTGTCACCACCACCAACCCGCTGTCGGTTATTACCGGCGCAGATGCAATCGTCAGCGCGGACGTGATCAACACCCGCGATGTGAACAATCTCGAGATCGCCAAAGACGTCGTCGGCCGTCCTGACGGTCACCCAGGTGGCGAGACGTGGACCGTCGACATCGAGTGCACCGGCGACTTCGCCACGGGCACCCGCAGCTTCGCCGATGTCTCGCTGAGCGAAGCCAGCCCGATTCTCATCACCGACCTTCCGACCGGAGCCGACTGCCAGGTTGTCGAGGACCCGAGCGCGGGGTTCACGCCGACGACGAGTCCAGCCGACGGCATCGTGACCATCGGAGCGAGCCCAGCCCTCGTTGAGGTCACCAACACGACCAGCACGTTCCAGATCACCAAGACCACGAGTGCTCCTGCGGGCGTGATCGACGATGCCACGTTCGAGTTTGCGTGGTCCTGCGACGACGCTGCTAGCTCGTCCGGCGCGGCCACGATCGCCACGTCCGACGGTTCCGGCGCCTGGACCTGGGCCGACGGTCTTCCCCTGCTTGAACCAGGCACGATCTGCGATGTCGACGAGACCGCACTCCCCGATGGCTGGACGGCAACCGACGACTCGCTGCAGGTCACGACCGACGCCGACGCAATTGCCTCGGCTGACTTCGTCAACACCCGCACGACCGCATCGCTCAACGTCTCCAAGACGATCCTGGGCCTGCTGCCCGCAGAAGACCCTGACGGCTTCGACTTCACGGTCGACATCACCTGTGCCGGCGACTTCGACAGCTCACCGCTCGTACTGCTCGACCAGCCGCTGTCGACCGATGGTTGGATCACCGTCGAGGATCTGCCCACCGGCTCGGTCTGCACCGTCGTTGAAGACAACGACCCACAATTCGCACCGCTCTACGGACCTGCCGACGGCACGGTGACAATCGAAGACGATGGCGGCGCCGTCGCCGTCACCAATCTGACCGGGCGGGTTTCGCTCGTCAAGCAAACCGTCGTGGACAGCCCCCATACCGTTGACCCGACCGGCACCTTCCGCTTCGAAGTCCGCTGCATCGGGCTCGACGGAGTAAGCGTCGTGTTCGACGAGATCGTTGACGTGCCCGTTGCCACCGTGACCGCAGCAGGAGCGATCGGTGACGCCACCGACTTCCCACCTCTTGCCGAAGGCACGAACTGCGTCGTCACCGAGCTCGACGAGAACGACGCCCCAGGAGCACCGACTGGCTGGTCGCTCACCTCGACCAATGGTCAGGACCTGACGATCTCGTCGGTGCCTGGCGAAGCCGTGACGTTCGAGAACACCCGTGACACCGCTGACCTGTCCATTGCGAAGACCATCACGGGCCTGCCCGAGACCCTCGACGCGGACGACTTCGTCTTCGAGGTCACCGTCAGCTGCACACACGAGGACCTGCCCGCAGTCCACACCGTTGGCCCGCTGAGCGTCTCGACCGGCGGCGTCATCGGCGTTCCGAAGCTTCCGACCGGTGCGATCTGCACCGTGCAAGAAGCCGCCGACGAGCGGTTCACACCGTCGTACAGCGCCGACACCGTCACGATCATCGATGGCGGCGCATCGATCGCGATCACGAATGCAACCGCAGCCAGCACCGTGACCAAGCGCACCAGCGCCGATTCTGCGCTCGCGGTCGACCTGACCGGCTCGTTCGAGATCACAATGACGTGCGCGAACGGCGTCACCGGATCGGTCACGCTGACGACCGACGCCGTCGGCAATGCGTCAGCGAGCACCCCTGATCTGCCACTCGTTGCGACCGGTACCGAGTGCACGTTTGCCGAAACCGCGCCGCCCGCCGCGTGGCAGGCACAGACTGCGCCCATCACCATCGAGATGACAACCGCAGGTGCCAACGTGACGTTCGAGAACGAGCGTCTGACCGGCGACCTGACGATTACCAAGACGATTGATGGCGTCGACGACGGGTCCTTCAACGACACCGCATTCCCCGTCACGATCGAATGCCACGGCGACTTTGAGACCTCGCCGATCACGGTCACGGGCACGATCTCGGTCAATACACCGTTCCTGCTCGAAGACATCCCGACCGAAGCCACCTGCGCCGCCACCGAAGCGGCCGATCCACGCTTCACCACCACGTCAGCTCCGGCTGACGCGACGGTGACCGTCGACAGCGATGGAGCCTCGATCGGGTTCACGAACTCGACTGGGCGCCTGATCGTCGCCAAGACGACCGTCGCCGCCGACGATCAACCGATCGATCCGACGGGCAGCTTCACCTTCAACTTTGACTGTGTGAGCCCCGCAGGCGAACGCACGACGTTCGACCGTGTCGCCGACGTCGAAACGCTCGTCGGCACAGGCGCCGCCGGCGGGATCCCGTACACCTCGCTGCCGTTCCTCCCCGATGGCTCCGAGTGCACGATCACCGAACTCGATGCCGGCCCGGACTGGGAAGCGTTGACCCCGACCTCGGTCGTCGTCACGCTCGACGCTGACAACCCCGCCACTGCGTCGTTCGAGAATCTGCGCCGCTCCGCACCGCTGCGCATCGAGAAGACCATCGCCGGTCTGCCTGAAGGCCAACAAGACGCCTTCTCCAGCGTGACCTTCGGCGTCGAGATCACCTGCACCGGTGACTTCACCACGGCCGACGGAGTCCACACGATCGTTGACGTCGTATCGACCGCCGATCCGATCGAGATCGTCAACCTGCCGACCGGGTCAGTGTGCGAGATCGTCGAGGACGAAGATCCACGCTTCATTGCGACCTACTCCCCTGGCACTGTCGCCATCGGGCCGAGCGGCGCGATCGCAACAATCACCAACCGCACCGGCGAGCTCATCGTCGCCAAGGAAGCCCGTGTCTCCTCCGAGCACCCCGTGACGCTTGAGCAGACGTTCACATTCGACCTGGGCTGCACCGACCCAGCGGGTGCTGCGGTGTTCTCGGGCACGCGAACCGTCACGACCGATCTGATCGGCGACGGCTCGGCGACAGGCGGCATCCACTACGACGAACTGCCACTGCTTCCCGATGGAACTGCTTGCACGATCACTGAACCCGCCGACCTGCAACCGGCTGGCTGGGTGACGACGTCAGATGCCTCCGTCGATGTCCTGATCGATTCGACCGCACCAGCAACGGCGAGCTTCGTAAACGAGCGACTCGTGACCGACCTCGTCGTCGCCAAGAAGATCGAGGGACTCCCTGCCGATCTCGATCCGGCAAACTTCAGCTTCGACTTCACCGTCGTCTGCAATCACGCCGACCTCCCCGTCGACTACACGGTCGGCCCGTTCACCATCGTCGGCGAAACCGACCACCGCATCGAGAACCTGCCGGTCGGCGCTTCGTGCACCGTCACCGAGGCTCCCGATCCGCAGTTCGCGTCGTCCTTCGACACCGAGACCGTCACGCTCGAAGCAGACGCTGATGCCGTGGTCACCGCCACCAACACGACCAGCCACTTCGCGATCACCAAGACGGTTGAAGCGCCCATCACCCACCCGATCGACCGCAGCGCAACGTTCGAGTTCTCCGTTACCTGTAGCGACGACTCGACCTACGACGTTGCCCTCACGACCAACCCGGCGGGCACGGGCGAGGTGACCCATGTCGATGGGTTGCCATTGCTGCCACCAGACGTGACGTGCACGGTCATCGAACAATCCGACGACCTCCACACCATCGTCTCCCCAACGGGTGCAACCAGCACGCTCGACCAGGGCGCCGGCGATCGCGGCGCTGTGGCGTTCGTAAACGAGCGACTGACCAGCAGCCTCCAGGTCACCAAGACCGTGCTCGGCCTGCCCGACGATGCGGACCCAGCCGACTACGACTTCATGGCCACCGTCACCTGCACGGGCGGCTTCGTGGATGACGCCGAGGTCGTTGTCCCCGGACGCATCGCCACCGACACAACGCTCATCGTCAGCGACCTGCCGACGGGCGCTACCTGCACCGTCGTCGAGGATGATGACCCCCGGTTCGTGTCTTCGCTCGTTCCCGCAACGCCGATCACCATCGACGGCGGCGACAACGTGGTCGCAGTCACCAACCGCACGGCAGCATTCGAGATCGCGAAGACGACCATCGTGCCCGGCGACAGTGGATTGATCGCAGATGGCTCGTTCGAGTTCACCTGGTCGTGCTTCTACCTCGGAGCCTCCGTTGGTTCGGGCACCGTGACGCTGGCAACGGTCGACGGCGCTGCGGCCACCGCTTGGCCAGAGCTACCGCTCTTGCCACCAGGCAGCTCCTGCTTCGTCGCCGAGAGCGCAAGCGAACTCTTCGCAACCGAGGCCGAGAAGTCAGCGATTCTGAGCGATGACGCCGTCACGACGTTCGCCTTCGAGAACACGCGACTTGTCGCCGACCTCTCGATCGACAAGACAATCGTGGGC
>CAZEMU010000088.1:0-16433 GCA_964513315.1 uncultured Acidimicrobiaceae bacterium
GCTTCAGTGGAAGTCGGCGGAGTTGCGCAGCATGTGGGCGGGGCCGTGGGAGCCGTCGAGCGCTGAGTTCTCGCCGTAGAGGGCTTCCTTTTGCCAACCCATGTTCTCGCGGTTCGCTCCGAGCGGCGCCAGCTCGGCGGCACGCTCCATCGCTCGGTCCTGGAGCAAGTCAATCTCGACCGCTTCTTCGACAAAGCCAGCCTGCACGGCCGCAGGTCCGGTCCAGCGCTTGGCCAGAATCACGGTCTCGTGGAAATGCGGCGCCGGGATCTTGTGCTTGAAGAGGGCGACCTCGGGAAGCGGGATCGTCATGCCGATCGCCAACTCGTTGGCGCACATGAACCCGCGGTCGGAGCGGGCGATCCGCACGTCATGACACAGCGCGGACATGAAACCGGCACCGAAGCAGTGGCCATTGACAGCTGCGATCGTGGGTACTGGCAGCGTCATGATGCGGCCCATCAGTGACATGAACTCGTGACCGAATGCGACCCGGTCGCCGCCTTCGGGATGATCGTCGGGCGCCATCACCCAGTCGAGGTCCAACCCGTTGGAGAAGAACTTCGCATCGGCGGAACGGGTGACGAGCGCGGCGGCGCCCTCGCTGGCTTCGACCTCGTCGAGGGCTTCGGCGATAGCCCGAACAAAGGTCGTGTTCCAGCGGTTCTCGCCCGCAGCCATGGTGAGGACAAAGACGTCGTCGTGGCGTTCCAGTTCGATCATGGCGCCACGGTAGAGCGAGGCTGGCCGTCGCTGTCAGCCGAGCCAAAACACCGGACTTGAAAAAGCATGAAAGTGCAGTAAAGTCTCATCATGTTTCATGGCGCGGACCCAACGGGCGCGCAGGCGGTCGCGCAGCGCTTGTTGCGGACATCGAGCGCGATGCAGGGCCTCGCCGACCGAGTCATGGCTGCCGAGGCAATGGCCGAGCTCCCGACTCACACGGTCACTGTGATCGACGACGCGTCACTCGTGCTCCGGTCGACGGCGAGCGCAATCGAGACGGCCGCCCACCAAGTCGGCAACTTCGAGCTCCCGCTGTCGATTGCGTGGCGGGCGGTTGAACCCCTACGAGATCGGCTCCCCGCCGAGGACCTGCTCGAGGCCGAAGCGGACCTCTTCGGTCAGCTCACTCGTGCGATCGAGCTGCGCCAGACACCAGCCGAGGCGGGACTTCACTCGGACTACTTCCCGCCCGGCTACCTCGACTGGCTCGCCGCTGATCACGCGGTAGTCGAAGCCACGACGCGGCTGGCCGAGTACCGACGGATCGCAGGCGATCAACCGGCGCTCTTTGACGGAGCGACCGAGTACGCACTCGCCAGGCACCTGCACGACGTCACCGCGATCCGGGCCGAGCTCGCATTGCAGCAGGCGATCGACACACATGCCGCTTCCGGCGTGTCGAGTGACGTCGCAGTCGTCGCAGCGCTCGCCGGATCGTTCCAGTCCGGAGCGCAGCTCCTGGGTGGCTATCTCGCCGGCCGTGAGCCGACCGTTGACGAGGCTGGCTTCCTCACGCTCTTGGTCTCCGACGTTGATATCGCCGCCGGGTTCTTCAACGAGCTGGGCGCAGAGGGCACCGTGGACCTCGCTCACCGCTGGGCTGCTGGCGATGCCGAGGAGTGGAGCGAGGCGCGCCCGGTGCTTTCCCAAGCATTGGCCAGCGTCACCCAAGCCGACCGCCTTGTATTCACCGGTCGTGCCTTGGTAGCCGCCGACTATCGGCTCGCTCCCGACCAGCGTGCTCAGGCCACCAACAGCTTCCATGTCGAACAACTGTTGGTCGATGCAGAGTTCGGCACCGGGTTCGTCATCGGGGCTGCGATGCAATCGTTCGAACGCTTCGGACGCGTCGACTATCCCGGGGCTGGGGCCGCAGCATCGGCAGCGGTGATCGACCGGCGCGTTACCGCAATGGCTGCAGTGCTGAAGCACGACGCTGCGCCAGAGTTCTTCGCCCAGCTCAGCGACGCCGAACTCGAAGCGGTCATCACCGCTGGCTCCGATTCCCACTCCGGCGATCTGGTCGTGCCGCCCTACGGCCTTGAACACGCTGACCTCGGCGGCGACGGTCTTGTCCCAACGCTGTTCTTCGCGTCAGCGATGGCGAATCAAGCGACAACCACCCGCGTAGTTGACATGTTGGCTGGTGTCGATGGAACGGTCGCCGACAAACGAGTTGCTGATGGTCTCAGTCTTGTCTTGGCCGACACCGCGCTCTCGCACTACGGATCCGGTCGGGAGTCGGTCTACCTCGATGCCTATGACACGGTGGTCCGCTCAGGCAGCGGGTTGTCGGTCTTGCTCGCTGCCATGGGGCCGGTGACTGAGCAGTTTGTCCGTCAGGAACTGCTTGATGGTGAGCTCGACTACGAGGGCGACGAGGCGACGGAGTTCGGATCGTTCATCAACGGGATTCGCCGCCGATACCACCTCGGCCGACTTGAACATGCCGAGGACATCCTCGACGGTCAGGCTGAAGTAGACCGGCTCTATGCGATCGCATCGGTCGCAACTACCGGGATCTCGGCCGTCGGCCACGTTGGAGCGCTTGTTCTCGGCACTGCGCTCTTTGCTTCGATCGGAACGATTGCGCTTGCGGCAAGTGCGGTCTTGCTCGTGATCGGCTTCGCGCTTGCCGGCCGTGACGATCCGCTCAAGGTCATTCTGGCCGACATCATCGGAGATATGGGCAAGTTCGGCATGGCGGTCGAAGCTTCAGCGGCCCGAGGCGCGGTACCGAACTTCGTTCAGGCGATTCCCATCGTGCCTCAGATCCAAGGCGACGATCTCGACAAATGGGCTCGACTGTTCTCGGTAACGGTCGACCGCCAGTTCAGCTCCACCGCCGAACAGATCAAGCAGGAGTACGGCGACTAGCTCGCTCGAACGAGTTCGTTGTAGCCGATCGTGGTGCGGTGCAGTAGGCGTTCGTGGCCTTCGAAGCCGCCGGTCACGCGGTGCAGTACGCAGCGGTTGTCCCACATGGTGAGCATGTTCGGCTTCCACTCATGGACGTAGTGGAACTCGGGTTTGGCCTGCCAGTGGTACAGCTCGATGAGCTTCTCCTTGGCGGCCCCGTCGTCCATGCCTTCGATGCCGATGATGTAGCCGATGCAGCTATAGAGCGTGCGGGCGCCGGTCTCGGGATGCTCACGCACCAGGCGATGCGTCTGGGTCGCATACGCCGACTCGTCGGTGATGATCGCCATCGAACGGTCCTCGGCGTCGGACTCGCCATAGGTGCCATCGGGCGCATACGGGATCTGCGCTGAGTGGATCGCAACCGCCTCGTCGGCCCAGGTACGTAGGTCGTTGGGCAGTGCCTCGTAGACGGCTTGTTGGTTGCAGAACTCGGTGTTGCCACCGACAGGCGGGATGATTCGGCTGTGCAAGCAGGTGCCGTCAGGCGGGAACTCTTGGAAGGTCCAGTCGGCGTGCCAGTTGTCGGCGAACAGTGAGCTCGTCTCGTCGGCGGTGCGGTGGATGGCCGCGATGTTCGGATGACCATCGATCGATGCGAAGTACGGGTCGTGCCCAAACGGGCCGAACTTGAGCGTGTAGTTCTCGAGGTCGGTATCGCTCATCGGCTGATCGGGGAACGCCAGCACCTTGTGCTCAAGCCATGCCGCGCGAATGTCAGCGACGGTCTCGTCGTCGAGCGGTGCGCTCAGGTCGACACCGCGCACCATTGCACCGAGGGGTCGTCCACTGGGAGTGATCTCGATAGCCATCCCACCAATCTGGCAGCTGAGGGCGTCGCTTGTGAAGTTCCTGACTTCCAGTAGCCGCAGGCGCTGCGATCTGGCAGCTCAATCGATCACCGTTGATGCGCTCGACTGCCAGTTGCGGAAGTCGGCCGCGGATCAGTAGCTCTTGGGGAGACCGAGGCGCTTCTGGCCGACGAAGGCGAGGATCAGATTGTTGTTGATCGGCGCCACTTGGTAGAGCCGGGTCTCGCGGAGCTTGCGTTCGATGTCGTACTCGGCCGCGAACCCGAACCCGCCGTGGGTGTCGAGCGCAGCGTTGCCCGCTTCCCAGGACGCGTTGCTGGCGAGGAACTTGGCCATGTTCGCCTCGGGTCCGCACGACGCGCCCGAGTCGTAGAGATCGCAGGCCTTCCAGCGCATGAGGTCGGCTGCTTCGAGGTGGATCTGCGCCTTGGCGAGTGGGAACTGCACACCCTGGTTCATGCCGATCGGTCGGTCGAACACGATGCGCTCGTTGGCATAGGCCGATGCCCGTTCCAAGAAGAACTTGCCGTCGCCGATGCACTCGCTCGCGATCAGGATGCGCTCGGCGTTCATGCCGTCGAGGATCTGGCGGAAGCCGTTGCCCTCTTCGCCGATGAGCGAGCTCGCCGGGATCTCGACGTTGTCGAAGAAGACCTCGGTCGTCGAGTGATTCATCATCGTTTCGATCGGATTGATCGTGAGGCCATCGATCAGCGAGCCGTCCGGCTTGCGCATCTCGATCAGAAACGTCGACAGGCCGTCGAGGCGATTCTCGACCTCGTCGATCGGGGTCGTGCGAGCGAGCAGCACCATCAGGTCGGAGTACTCGGCACGCGACGTCCAGATCTTCTGACCGTTCACGCGATAGATATCGCCGTCTTTGTCGGCGCGGGTCTTGATCATCGTCGTGTTCGACCCGGCAGTCGGTTCGGTGACGCCGAACGCCTGCAGTCGGAAGGTGCCGTCGGCGACCTTGGGCAGGTACTTCTGCTTCTGCTCATCGCTGCCGTGGCGAAGCACGGTTCCCATGACGTACATCTGTGCGTGGCAGGCACTCGGATTGCCCCCGCTGGCCGAGATCTCTTCGAGGATCACTGAGGCGCCGCCGAGGCTCAGCGAGCCGCCGCCGTACTCGGTCGGGATCAGTGCGCCGAGCCATCCCTGCGTCGTCAGCTCGGTGACGAACTCTTCGGGGTAGCGGTTGGGTTCGAGGCTGCGCCAGTACTCGTTGCCGTACTTGTCGCACAGGCGGCGGACCTCTGCACGGATGACGTCAAGCTGTTCCTCGGACCGATCGATCATGCCCACCATTGTGCCCGCTGGCCGCACTTCGGCCTTGGTTGAGCAGCGCTGCAGGTAACGTCGCTCGGTGACTCTGGGGCCTGGGCAGTTGTTGCGGCTCACGGCCGCAAAGGCGGTGTCGAACACCGCGCTGCGTTGGATCCCGTTCTTCCTGTTCGTGCTCGAGGATGCGTTCGACGCCAAGACCACGACGCTGACGCTCATCATCGGCCTGGGGGAGATGGCCGGCCTTGGCACGCTGCTCATCGGTCGGGCGCTCGACCAAGGCCGAGAACGGATCTTCCTGATCGCCTCGATGGTGCTGGTCAGCGGTTCCGGGATCATCGCGTTGGGCGGAAGCGTCTTCACGTTTGCGGCTTCGTTCCTGTGCGTGATCGGGGCAACGTCGCTCGTGACGGTCGCCGGGCATACGTGGATCAGCCGACGTGTCGACTTCGCCCGCCGTGGCCGAGCGATTGGCACGTTCGAACTCTCGTGGGCGTCTGCGCTGTTGGTGGGTGCGCCGATCATTGCGCTGGCGATCGACGTGTTCGGCTGGCGCGGCCCGTTCGTGATGATTGCGATCGGCGGAGCGCTGATGGCGGTCGTTATCTCGCAGCTTCCCGATGAACCGGTCGACCCGATGGACGTCGCTGTCGGCGCCGGCGACGGGACCGAGCCTGGCCGCTTGACTCGACGGGCGATGGCGCTCATCGCCATGTCGGCGGCGATCGCAACCGGAGGCCTGTCGACGATCGTCATCGTCGGTACCTGGCTCGAAGATTCCTTCGATGTCTCGACTGGCGAGGTCGGTCTCACCGCCATGGCATTCGGCCTCGCCGAGCTCGTTGCATCGGGAAGCTCGGCTCGCTTCTCCGACCAGTTGGGCAAGGCTCGGACGACTGGAGCCGCGCTCGTCGCCGTGCTGTTCGGCTTGGCCGTGATGGTGAGTGCCGATGCGAGTTTTGTGGTGGCGATCATCGGGCTCGCGCTGTTCTTCATCGGCTTTGAGTACGCCATCGTGACGTCGTTTTCGATCGTGAGCGAGGCCGCCCCACTTGCTCGTGGTCGAGCACTCGCGGCGAACAACGCCTTTGGCACCTTGGCCCGTGGTGCGGGCACGATTTGCAGCGGGTACCTGTTCGAGGCCTACGGGATCGCCGGCCCGGCGGTGCTCTCCGGGCTATGCGCCATGTTGGCGATCGGCTTGTTGGCCTCCGGAGGGCGCGGCCAGGGCTGAGCCGCGTGCTGCGCGTTTGCGCCAGACTGGTGCGGTGCGTTCTCTTCCCGTCATCGACCTTGCGAGCTCCGACGCGGATGTTGTCGACGCGGTCGCCGAAGCAGCGACCGAGTTCGGCTTCTTCCAGGTCATCAACCATGGGATCGGCGATGAGCTGATCGATCAGATGTGGGCGCAGACGAGGGGCTTCTTTGCGCAACCGGTCGAGTTCAAGCGAGCCCTGCTGCGCACCAAAGAGAACAGCCGTGGTTTCTACGACCGTGAGCTCACCAAGCGCAAGCGTGACCTCAAGCAGGTCTTCGATCTTGGCCACGTGCCGTTCCCGGACATGCCCGAGGATGACCCGCGCAACTTCCACCGGGTCGACGGTCGTAACCAGTGGCCAGAGCTCGACGGGTTCCGGGACACGATGCTCGGATGGCTCGATGCGTGCGAAGTCCTCAGCCTGCGCTTGGTCGGGCTCTTCGCCCTCGCCCTCAACGAGCCGGTCGAGGAGCTGCAGCGACACTTCGGCCGGGCCGATCACACGAGCGCGATGCGGCTGAACCACTATCCGCTCGGCGATGTGCTCACCGAAGACGAGGCGGCCAACGAGACACCGCTTGGTGACATGGCACTGCATCACCACAGCGACGCCGGCGCGTTGACCGTGCTCATGCAGGACGAGGTCGGCGGCCTCCAGGTGGAGGTCGACGGTGAGTGGATCGACGTCGAACCGATCGCCGGGGCGCTCGTCATCAATACCGGCGACATGATGCAGGTCTGGTCGAACGACCGATTCACCGCCGCGCTGCACCGGGTGTCGTCACGGATCGCGACGGAGCGCTACTCGATTCCGTACTTCTTCAACCCGTCGTACGACTGCGACTATGCACCGCTGCCGGGCTCGATCGCTGAAGGCGACGTCGCCCACTACCGGTCGATCAACTGGGGCGACTTCCGCCAAGGTCGAGCCGACGGCGACTTCGCCGACTACGGCACCGAGATCCAGATCAGCCAGTTCCGTATGGCTTGAAATATATTGAAAAGTAATTAGGGGTGCCGTAGGGTGCCAGCATGTCGTTACGGAATCCGCCGAGCCACCAAAATGCTGGCAGTGCTAGCATTGCCAGCATGGCAAGTTTGAGTATTCGGCGAATCCCCGAGGATGTCCTCGACCGCTTGCGTGTCCAGGCCGCCAAACACGGGGTGTCGATGGAGGAAGAGGCCCGGCGTCTGATTAAGGCGGGTGTCGCAGGTGCCGAACCAGTCGGCGCACTCGCTCGAGAGCTCTTTGGCGACGACGGCGCCGATCTCGAGATTCCTCCGCGCGAGATCGTCGCCCCGGTCGATCTGTCTTGATTCTTCTCGACACCAATGTCGTGAGCGGGATGATGCGCCCACGTCCTGAGCAGCGGGTCATGGCGTGGCTCGACGCAGCCGCGTCAGGTTCACTCTTCTTGTCAAGCGTGACGGTGGCAGAGATTCTGGTTGGCATCGAGCTGCTTCCCGAAGGGTCGCGCCGTCAAGGACTCGCCAATGGTTTCGCAGAACTGCTGGCACGTGGCTTCGGTGAACGCGTGTTGGGCTTCGGCCTAGCCAACGCTCCTGCGTACGCAGAGGTCGTAGCCCAGCGCAGCAGACTCGGTCGCCCGATCTCGCAGTTCGACGCTCAGATCGCGAGCATCGCTCGCGTCCACGGCATGAGCTTGGCGACTCGGAACATCAGCGATTTCGAAGCATGCGGCATCGAACTCGTCAATCCGTTCGAATGAGTTGACTGACTATTCGGCGGCCGATCCGAGGTAGGCGGCTTGCACGGTTGGGTTGGCTTGGATCTCGGCGGGCGTGCCCACGGCGATGACCCGGCCTTGGTCGAGTGCGTAGATGCGATCCGAAATGCCGGTGATGAAGCCGAGGTCGTGGTCGATGACGATCACGCCGGCTCCCACGGTCGCCGCCATGTGGCGGACCTGTTCGATCATGTCGAGCGATTCGGCATCGCTCATGCCGCTCGTCGGCTCGTCGAGGAGCAAGAAGTCCGGCGCCATGGCGACGGCACGAGCCAACTCGAGTCGGCGTGAGTTGCCGTAGTCCAGCTCAGCGGCGCGTCGGTCACGGTGGTCCCACAGTCCCGCTTCGGCGATGAGCGCATCGACCTCGGGAAGTGAGCGGCCTTCGCGATGGCTCTGGGCGACAAGGGCTGACGTCTCGACGTTTTCTCGCACGGTGAGCGCACCGAAGAGCCGTAGGTTCTGGAACGTCCGAACGAGACCGCCACGGGCTCGTTCATACGGCGGGTCTTCGTCGACCCGATTGCCGTCGATGGCAACGACCCCGTCGGTCGGCTCGACCATGCCGGTGATGACATTGACGAGCGTCGTCTTGCCCGCCCCGTTCGGTCCGATGATGCCGACGACCTCGCCACCTCGGGCTTCGAGGCCGGCGCCGTCGAGTGCGGTGAAGCCACCGAAGCGAACTGTCACACCGTCGGTCGAAAGGACCGCCGTCGACACGCGCCCCGCCTCGGGGAGGGGATCGGGCGTGGTCTCGTCTTCGCTGCGGAAGCGGCGATGCAGCCACTCGTCGAGCTCCCAATCATCGAGCAGACCTTTGGGCCGCCAGATCATGAAGCCGAGCATCGATGCGCCGAGGAACACGGTCTGCAGGTTCTCGCGGAAGATCAGGTCGAGCCAGGCCCAGTCGAAGTCGATGCCGAAGAGCTCGTAGCCGTCGCGTCCCATGCGGCGTGCGATCTCGCGTCCTGTGGTCATCACGGCGACGCCAAGGACCGCGCCGGTCACGCTGTTGCGGCCGCCGACGATGAGCATCACGAGCGTGAGCAACGTGTAATCGAAGAAGAAGTTGTCGGGCAGGATCGAGCCGTTCTGCCAGACCCGCAGGCTTGCGCCGATGCTCACGATCGCAACCGAGATGACCAGCGCAATCATCTGCTGAACGAGAGGGTTCACGCCCATCGCCCGCGCCGCCAGATTGTCCTCGCGTGCCGCGACCGCAAGTCGGCCACTGCGGCTTTGCGCGAAGAGGCGGGCAACGATCAGCGCAGCGAGCAGCGAGAGATAGATCGGGATGCGGCTGTCGAGGCTGCCGCCGATCCGGAAGCTCAGTCCGGCGCGATCGCCGCCGGTGAGCTCGGGCCAGTTACGGGCAACCTCGTGGGTTACGAACAGCAGCGCGAGTGTGATCACGGTCGCAGCGACGGCGCCGGACTCGGCTCCGGAGCGGGCCAAGCCGATACCGACGATCACCGCAACGAACACGGTCACTGCGATTGCGATCAAGATCGCCAGCCACGGATTCAGCTGGATGCCGGTCAACCCGAACGGGGCGTCGGGGATGCGTTTGAGCTTCTCGGTTTCGGAGATCGCGAAGACCGCGAACGCGTAACCAGCGATTGCGCCGAAGCCGATGTGGCCGAACGACAACACGCCGGTGTTGCCGACGTAGACCTGGATACCGATGACCACGATCGCGTCGATGAGGGCGATCGTCACGAGGCGCTCGGCTGCGCCGCCACCCGAGATCAGCTGGTAGAGCAGTCCGCTTCCGACGAAGAGTGCGAAGAGTGCGACTGCTCCGGCGAGCGGAAAGGTGACGTCTCGGTCACGACGAGGAAACATCAGACTCGCTCCGCGTGCTTGACCGTGATGAGGCCGCCGGGGCGGAAGATGAAGAGCAGCGCGATGAGCAGGAACACGACGCCTTCGGTGAGGCTGGCGACACCGCTAGGAAGCCATGAGCGCAGCAAGACCTCGGCGAGCCCGAGTGCGAAGCCGCCGATGACCGCGCCCTGAAGCGAGCCGAGTCCACCGATCAGTGCAGCGAGCACGCCCTTGAGCATCGGATCGATGCCGGCGCTCGGTTGGGTATTGCCAGCTCGCATGAGCCAGAACACGCCGGCGATACCAGCCAGCAGGCCGGACAATGCGAAGGCGCCCCGGATCACCGAGTCGGACTTGACGCCCATGAGGCGTGCCGTGTCGAAGTCAGCGGCAGCGGCTCGCAGTGACAGCCCGAACATGGTGCGCTGCAGCAAGAGCGAGGTCGCAATGAGCGTGAGGATCGTGACAACGATGACGACCGTGTCGAAGACCTCGATGTTGAGCGAGCCGATCGACCAGGTGTTGGCGACCCATCCGGGGCGGGCGAAGTTCTTCACCGACGCGGACACATACAACAAGAAGATCGCGGACACGACGAAATGCACGCCGAACGAGGTGAGCAACAGCGTGAAGTCGCTCGCACCGCGGACGCGGCTGAACGCGACGCGTTCAATCAGCAGCGACGTGAGCACAGCGACGACGATGATGAGCGGCGTCACGATCCACCACGACCAGCCCGCGTCGATTGCCCAGAAGCTCGAGTAACCGGCGACGGTGATGAGCTCACCGTGCGCGAAGTTCAGCAGGTGCATCACGCCGAAGATCACGGCCACGCCGAGTGCGAGCAGTGCGTAGATGCTGCCGCGACCCAGACCGTCGATCAGATTCTGGAGAAGTTCAGTCATGCCAGACGTCCACTCGGGTTCATTGACGGCCGACGAAGGTGTCGAAGAGGTCGTCGCGTTCCGCGAGCTCGGACCCGGTCCCACCGGCGACGACTTCGCCGGAGCGCAGCACGTAGGCGCGATCGGCGACCTCGAGCATGCGGGTCGCGTTCTGTTCGACGATGAGAAGAGTTGTCCCCGCATCTCGGAGTGCGTCGATCAGTTCGAACACGACGTCGACCAGCACGGGGGCGAGGCCGAGCGACGGCTCGTCCATCATCAGGAGCTTCGGACGAGACATCAACGCTCGGCCGATTGCGAGCTGTTGCGCCTCGCCGCCGGACAAGAAGCCGGCCGAAGTCGTCCACTTGTCGCGCAGTACCGGGAAGCGCTCGGCGACCTCGTCGAGTAGGGGAGCGCGTTCGCTCGACGGCAGGGTCACGCCACCGATCCGGAGGTTCTCTTCGACCGTGAGGTCGACGAAGATCCGGCGATGCTCGGGAACGAGTGCGAGTCCCGCTCGAAGCAGCTTCTCGGGCGGCGCACCCGTGATGTCGTTGCCCTCGAATGTGACCGTGCCCGCGTGCGGCTCAAGCAGCCCGGCGATGCTGCCGAGCAGCGTTGTCTTGCCGGCGCCGTTGGGTCCGATCAGCCCAACGACCTCGCCCTGGGCGACGGTTAGTGACGCGTCGCGAAGCGCCGAGATCGAGCCGTATCGGGTCGTCAGATTCGAGATGTCGAGCATGGGCGTTTCACGCGATGCAACGAACGGGTGCCAGGCACCCGTTCGTTGTCACGACGTACTACTAACCCTCGATGGTGGCGACGAGGACGTCTTCGCCATCGACGATGCGGTTGATCGGCACGTCCTTGGGTGGAATGCCGTTCGTGCCGGCGTAGGTGATTTCGCCGGTCAGGCCGTTGAAGCCAGAGATCGCCTGGATGGCTTCGCCGATGCCGGGACCGTCGGTGCACTCGCAGTCGAGCATGCCCTGGATGCCCAGGAACATCGAGTCGACGTAGAGGCCCATGAAGCCGCGGCTCTCGAGTGCTTCGCCGTTGGCTGCTTCGTAGTCAGCGAGCAGCGTGTCGACACGGTCGCCGGCGGCGATCGAGGTGTGCGGCGTGTGGGCGATGCCTTCGTTGTTGGCTTCGACCTGGATGCCAGTTGCGTCGAGGGCGTCGGTACCGATGTAGGTGAGCCCGTCGAGGTTCTGGCCCTCGAGCTGGCCACGAAGTGCGGTGACCTGGAAGCCAAGTGCGGCCGAGAAGACGACCTCGTTGTTCTCTGAGATCTGGGCGATCTCGTTCACCTGCGAGCTGAAGTCCGTATCGGCGGCCCAGACATAGGTCTGGGTTGAGACGACCTCGCCGCCGAGGCGAGCGAACTCAGCTGCGAATGCGTCGGGGTTCACGCCGGTGTAGGGAATGCCCTCGCCTTCGGTGAACACGATTGCGCGGCGGATGCCCTCGTCGTAGGCCCACTGGGCGGCGGCTTCGCTCATGCCGAAGTCGTCGAAGGTGACCAGGTACGAGTTGATCGAGGCGTCGGCGAGCGTTGGCTCGGTCGAGGCGGCAACGAACATCGGGACTTCGCCGTTGGTGGTCTGGAGAATCGGCAGCGCGAAGTCAGCGAATGGAGGGCCGATCAAGAAGTGGGCGCCCCAGTCGAGAAGGTCCTGTGCGGCGAGCGCAGCATCGTCGCCGACCTCGGCAACACGAACTTCGACAGGTGATCCGTTGATGCCGCCCTGACAGTTGATCTTCTCGGCGACGAATGGCACGAGGTTCGAGCCAGGGATGTCGACGAAGCCGACGACATCGCTGAAGTCCATCGCCATGCCGACCTTGATCGGATCGTCGTCGGGAACGTCGACGCAGTTGTCGAGATCTGCCCCCAGGATCGATGCGATGTCGACATCGCCACCGCTGGCGACGCCGTTGTCGCCGCCACCGTCATCGTCACCACCGCACGCAGCGGCCAGCATTGCGAACGCCAACAAAATGGCGAGCACCGATTTAGACGTCTTGAACATGGGGACCCCTCTCCCTGGCCTCGACGAAGGGTCGAGGCGAAATTAGTTCGGTACCGAAC
This sequence comes from uncultured Acidimicrobiaceae bacterium, assembly GCA_964513315.1. GTDB lineage: Bacteria > Actinomycetota > Acidimicrobiia > Acidimicrobiales > UBA10347 > UBA10347. The sequence goes on from CAZEMU010000088.1 coordinate 12,840, forward strand.
TGTATGTGTCCGGAGCGAGGTAGAGCAAGTGCATCGCGAGCGATTGCGTTCGTCGGATGGACAGCGGATCGTGGCGGCCGAAGCGGAAGGCAAGCACGAGAAGCCGCAGTGTCCGTTGGGCTACGGTCATTGCCATGGCGGCACGGCCCTCGGTACAGACGCGTTGGCTCACGGTCGGCGGGGTCCTCATCCTCGCGCTCCTCCTCACGGGCTGCTTCCGCTACGACCACCGAATCAAGATCGATGAGGACGGCGGTGGCTCGGTACAGATCACGGCGATCTTCGATCCCGAGGTCGCCTTCGAAGAGCTGTCCGGACAGCGTGTGATCTTCAATCGCAGCCCTGGTTTCGACCGGGACCAAGCCTGCGAAGCGCTACAGCCACCCGAGGATTTCGACCTCGGGATCGACAACGACCAGATCATTCCGTATGAACGCGACGACTTCTGCGGCTTCCGGGCAGAGACCACGCTCGAGCCCTCGGTCGATCACTCCGAGATCGTCGAGGGCTTGTTCCAACCTGGTTCCTCGCTGGTCAAGTCGGGCGACGGGTGGGAGTTCCGCGCCGTCCTCGACCAGAGCATCTTCGTCGACACGGTCGACTCGCTCGAGCTCTCCGAGTTCGAGTTCGACAAGTACGCAGAGTCAGCCCAATACCGCATCGACATCGAGCTTCCCGGAGCCGCCGTCGATGACATGAACAACGCCGACGACGTGAGTGGCGGCCGGTTCATCTGGGACATCGATGTACTCGACGTACCCGAAGAGATCTACGCGGTGACGGCTCCTGCCCCGCCGTTCTGGGAGAGCACGACGACCCTCGCAGGGCTGGGCGTGCTTACGGTCGGGCTGCTCGCGATCGTCGGATTCTTCGTGCTCGGCGGTCGAGAGAAGACACCCTCGGAACCAAAGCCGGTCAAGAAACGGGTGCGCCGCGAACGCGAACCCGAGATGCCAACGCCGGTGAATACCGAGCCGTACTTCGACGACGCGTTCGGGATCTGGATCCGAGAAGACCCTGTGCACGGCCGCTTGTGGCACGACACCAAACGCAACGTCTGGGTCCCCTTCTAGCGATCGACCGTTGTTCGGCGTTGGCGACGCGACAGGCGGTGTTGCCTAGCATCGGGTGACGAGGCCTGACCGACGATCGAAAGTTGGAGTGTCGTGAGCGTGCTTCCTCAAGAATTCGACCCAGACGCCATCGCGTCGCTGTCGGAGCCGGACATGCAGATGTACCGGGCCGAGACGACGTCGGCCGAGCCGATGACGTCGGTGCTCGCGAACAACCCCGAGATCCACTTCGTGCAACCCATGCGCGGCGCCGACTGGGGCAAGTGGGAGTTCAAGCCGGGCTCGTACTACGACACCACGACCGGCGACAAGCATCCGGCATGGAAAGACGAGCCGTTGCCGCAGGCGACCAAGGACATCCGCCAGCTCCGCAAGGACCTGGTCCGATGGGGGTACTGCAAGGTCGACGCCGCCCTCTCGCCCGAACAGGCAGCGGTCGTGCGGGACCGCGTCCTTGCCCAAGCCGAGGGTGAGCGGCTGGCCGGGATCGCGCAGAAGACACCGAGTGGCCAGAACATCAACTGCTGCGTCAACAAGGGCCGGTGCTTCGAGCAACTGATCGAACAGCACCCCGACGCAATGCAGGGCGGACCGCTCGTCGAACAGCTCGTCACCGAGGCGCTCGGCCGAGGCTGGATCAGTACATCGCTCATCGCGGCGATTTCGCTCAAGGGCGGCGTCCCGCAGGCGCTGCACCAAGACCAGAGCAACGCACTCGATTCGCGCAGCCCGATGACGGTCAACGCGATCACGGCGATCACCGACATCGATGACACCAACGGCGGCACGCTCATCATTCCGGGGAGCCACACCGTCCTCGCCGACGCGGTGCGCAACGGCACGCCGGTCGGCAAGTTGCCGCCTGCCATCAACGTCGACGCCCAGGCAGGCACGGTGGTCATCACCGACGGCCGCGTCCTGCACGGAACGGGGATCAACCACACCGACTCGCCCCGCATCGTCATGTTGAACGGCATGCAGAAGCCCTGGATGCGCCAGCAAGAAAACTGGATGCTGTCGGTCCGGCCCGAAGTGCTGAGGCGCGCGAGCCCAAAGCTGCTCCATCGCATGGGCTTCCAGGCGACGACGGGAACTCAGACGAACGAGGGTCACGGCTTCGGCGCCAAAGGCGCACCCGGCGAGGCAGCGGGGGCAACCGTTGGTTTCCGCCTCGCCGCCGACGAAGGCACGTACCGCCGGGTCGGCGAGTTGGGTCCTGACTCTTCCGCCGAAGAACTGACCGCGGACTACACGCTCCGGGCGGTCGTTGGCGCTGCCCGTGCCGGAGGGCAGAGCGCCCCGGTTGGCATCACCGGCGTGCGATTGCCTTCGGGCGAATATCTCGACAGTGAGCCCGAGCTGATCTAGGGCGCGCCACCGATTCACGCGGCGGCGGTTGCCGAAGGACTCGCATCGCCTGAACGCGGTACGTTCGTGGCGTGCAGGCGATCGGAGAGCGCATCGGTATCGGGCGGACGTCCGATGTTTTCTCGTACGGAACAGACTCGGTCGTCAAGGTCCCGTACGCGCACCTGCCGGCCGACTGGACGACGTTCGAAGCCGAGATCGCACGAAGCATTCATGCAGCCGGGTTGCCGGTGCCCGAAGTGCGTGACGTCATCGAAGTTGACGGCCGACCCGCTGCGGTGTTCGCGAGGATCGAGGGTCCATCGATGTGGCAGCAGATCCTGGAGCGGCCGGCCGACATCGAGGCCTACGCCCGAGAGCTGGCTGATATCCAACGATCCTTGCTGTCTGCAGGGATTCCGACTGGGGTGCCCGACTTCGTTGACCGGCTCGTTCGTCGCATCTCCCAAGCCGACCCGCTCGACGCGGTCGACCGCGACGCTGCGGCCGTGCTCGCCAAGGAGCTACCCCGGGGCGCAGCGCTGCTGCATGGTGACCTGCATCCGGGCAACGTCTTGATGGGCCCATCGGGCCCGGTCGTTATCGACTGGTTCGATGCGGCGATCGGACACCCGATCGCCGATGTCGTCCGCTCATCAATACTGATGCGAGCGGGTTCGGGTCACGCTCCCGATCACCTGCCCGGAGCGACGCCCGATGTGCTCAGTCGGTTTCACACCGCCTACATCGCTGACTTCGCGGACGAGCTCGCCGACGCGGCGAGCGATCTGCCGTCGTGGCAAGCGGCGGTGGCCGCCGGCCGCCTGGCCGAGGGCGCCGAGGTCGACGAGCGCTGGCTCATCCAGCTCTGGCATGCCCGCGACGCGGGTCAAGCCATCGGCTTCTAGGCGCCAATCAGTTCGGCGAAGCCGGATGCAATCGGAGGCGTTGCCGCCCACGTCAGATCGGTTTCGTCGTCGCGGGCGTGGACGACGGCACCAGCTTCGGCCGCGATGAGTGCACCCGCTGCGTAGTCATAGAGCTTGATATCGCGTTCGAAGTAGCCGTCGAGCAGGCCAGCAGCCACGAAGCACAGGTTCAGCGCAGCCGAACCCATACACCGGATGTCACGACACGTCGGCAGCAGCTGGGTCAGGACGTGGGCCTGTTCTCG
>CAZEMU010000089.1:0-16295 GCA_964513315.1 uncultured Acidimicrobiaceae bacterium
CTCGACACCGGCTGCTTCGTAGGTCGCTGCGACCTCGGGCGTGATCTTGTGACGGCCCCTGCACCGGCTTGGGATTGAACTGCGCGTTGCGGATCGTCACCGTGTCGCCGGAGAAGTTCACCGGGTCAGCGCCCCAGCACGCCTTCATCGCCGCGATGTACTCGTTTGTGCGAGCCGCCCGAGCCGAGAAGTCCATGCCGAGTGCCTCGAACTCTTCTTCGAGCCAGCCAATGCCGATACCGAAGTCGACTCGACCTCCAGACAGGTAGTCGAGGTCGGCGACCATCTTGGCGGTGTAGTCCGCGTGGGTTGCGATGACGTTGGCAACGACTTCTTGGAGCTCGGTAGTCCAAATACGTAGGACCACGGTTTACGGATCGCTAGCAATAGTGATGCGTAGCTCTCTGGCGGGAGGACGAGGCAACTCGTCTTACAGAGAACGGCCGAGCGGGTGAAATGAGCAATCGTTTCACCCGCTCTACTGCCGTTTTGGCCCTAATGTCAGGCAATGACTGCTTACCTGCGAATAACTGCGGAGCAGCGGCTAACCCACTCCCCAGATTGCTTCGTTGACGACGTTCTCAAGCAGCTCCTGGCGACCCGAAACAGGAGTTGGTTCGAGGTCGTTGGCCAACGCATCGTCGGCGACTGCATCCAAACTGGCCTTTCCAGCGAGGATGTCGGCGCCTGCCCCCGATGCCCAGCCGCGATATCGCTCCTCACGGACATTCTCCAGCGTTCCGTCCTCGAGCAGCTTCTCGGCCACGAGCAATGCTCGTGCAAGGGTGTCGATGCCCCCAATGTGTCCGTGGAAGAGGTCGTCCCGCGAGATGCTTTGGCGCCGGAGTTTGGTGTCGAACAAGAACCCGCCCGTGCTGAACCCGCCACCTCGCAAGAGTTCGTATACCGCCAAGCTCATCTCGTCGACCGAGTTCGGAAACTGGTCGGTGTCCCAGCCGTTCTGGGCATCGCCACGATTGGCGTCGACTGACCCGAAGATGCCGTTGTCCACGGCGTACGCAACCTCATGCTCAAAGGAATGTCCTGAAAGCGTGGCGTGGTTAACTTCGATGTTCACCTTGTACTCGTCGGCGAGGTCGTAGCGGGTCAAGAAGCCATGGACCGTTGCGCAGTCGTAGTCGTACTGGTGCTTGGTCGGTTCTTGCGGCTTTGGCTCAAGGAGCAACGTGCCGGTGAAGCCGATCTTGTGTTTGTACTCAGCCACCATGGTGAGGAAACGGGCAAATTGATCAGCTTCTTGGGTCATGCGGGTGTTGAGAAGGGTCTCGTAGCCCTCACGCCCACCCCAGAGCACGTAGTTGTGACCGCCAAGCCTGTGAGTGGCATCGATCATGTGACGAACCTGAGCAGCCGCATATGCGAACACCTCAGGGTCGGGGTTGGTCGACGCTCCAGCGGCATAGCGAGGGTGCGAGAACAGATTGGCGGTTCCCCACAGCAGTTCAGTGCCAGTTTCCTCCATCTTTCCCGCGGCCCGGTCGACCATGGCGTCGAGGTTCGCTTTCGACTCGGCGAGGGTAGCGCCAGCAGGGGCCATGTCGACGTCGTGAAAGGAGAAGAACTTCACGCCGAGCTTCGAAATGAACTCGAACGCCGCGTCCTGTTTCATTTCGGCTGCGGCCATCGGGTCCATCGACGGATCGAGCCACGGACGGTCGAACGTGCCCGCACCGAAGATGTCCGAACCGGGCCACGCAAAGCTGTGCCAATAACACACACCGATACGTAGCAAGTCCTCCATTCGCCGCCCCGCAACGATGCGGTCCGGGTCGTACACCCGGTATGCGAGGCCATCGCCTGCTGCCTGGCCAGCGAAGGCGACGGGTTCGGGAACGGTGTCAAAAAAGTTGATCATTGTTGTCTTTCATCATGGATGGCCAAGGACGGGATGAGTTCAAGCAGGCACACGGAGATAGTCGAGTTCGAGGAACTCCGAGACGTTTGGCAGCCACGCGTTCAGCACGAAATCGATGTGCGTGGGGTGGTCGTTGTAGGACTCATACTCCTCCTCGGAGTTGAACCACATCGAAAGTGCCCAGGCAAAGTGGGAAGACTTGGCACTGATCTGGGCCAGTACCTCAAAGTCCTGGACGCCAGGGAGCTCGCCAAGCGTTCGTGCTTGTTCGAGAAACCAATCCGGGTCAACGCCGTCGTTGAGCCGGAAGGCAACCGTGTGTTGTAAGCAATTCATTCGAGAGCCTTTCTGGCAAGCGTGAGGGTTCTATCCCATATCGAGGTCGACGGCAGTGCCTTCCCGTGCCGACCGAATCGACGCGTCGAGCACACGTTGGGTCTTGAGCGCATCGGCAAAGTCGGGAATCGGTACCAGCGGCTCACCCCCATCAAGCACCGTCAAGATGTCGGCGGCTTGGTTGACGAATCCGTGTTCGTAACCGAGGCCATGACTGTCGGGCCACCACGCATCGGCGTACGGGTGCCCGTCTCCGCCTCGGGTGACATCGATGGTGGTCCACCCCTGTACCGCAGCGTCGTTCGAGAGGTCGTAGATTTCAAGCTCATTCATTCGTTCAAAATCAAACCTCAGGGCACCCTTCTCTCCATGGATCTCCCAACGATTCGCGTTGTGATATCCAGTGGCAAGACGAGTTGCCTCAAAGGAACACACCGCTCCACCCGAGAGTCGAGCGAGGAAAGCCACCGCGTCGTCAACGGTGCTTTGGCCCATGCCTGCGGTGGATGCCCCGGCACCCGCGATTTCGCCGCCTGCGCCGTCCTCGAGAAGCGCACGTTCAGGAATGAACGTTTCTTCGATCGCTCCGTCGATCCGAACGATCTCCTCGCCAGTCACAAAGCGGACCGCATCAATGATGTGTGCGTTGAGGTCGCCGTGTGCTCCAGATCCCGCAACATCCCCTTGAAATCGCCACAGCAGCGGCGTGTCTGGCCCTCCCCAGCTTTGCAGGTAGGCGGCCCGCACGTGGAAGACACGGCCGAGGAAGCCCTTCTTCACCAGCTGGTGTGCAAGCGCCACCGCGGGAACGCGGCGGTAGTTGTACCACACGAAGGTCTTTGCATTGCTTGTGGTGGCGGCCGCGACCATTGCCTCGGCGTCGGCCAACGTACCCGCCAACGGCTTTTCGCAAACAACATTCTTGCCGGCCTCAAGAGCCGCTATCGATTGCTCAGCATGCACGTGATTTGGCGTGGCCACATCAATGAGATCGATGTCGGGATTGTCGAGCATCGTCCGCCAGTCCGATGTCGAATGAGTCCAACCCCATTGTGACGCGAACTCGGCGACTTCGTCGGTGTTTCGCGCCGCAACCGTGTGCATGTTTCCGGCGCCTGCGTTGGGAAAGAACCGTCCGACATTGAGCCAGGCGTTCGAATGTGCGCGGCCCATAAACTTCGAGCCGATCAGTCCAATATTGGTCATGATAAGTCTCCTGTGTTCTAGGTGCCGGCGTGCTCGGCGTACTTCTGTTTGATAAAGGCAAGCCCGTCGCGAACGAGCTGGTCTTCGCTCTCGAACATCGGCCGCCAGATTTTGGTTGCCGCAGCAAAGTCGGGCATGGCCTGGCCGAACGCCTCGATGATGAACCATCCGTCGTAGCCAATCTCCGAGAGCGCAGCGAACGTCTCATCCCAGGCCACGTTTCCTGCCCCGGGGGTACTCCGGTCATTCTCCGAAATGTGCACGTAACCAAGCTGGTCAGCGCATTGTCGAATCGCTGCCGCTTCGTCCTTCTCCTCGATGTTGGCGTGAAAGGTGTCGTAGAGCACCTTGCAGTTCGCAGCGCCGACATCGTTCACGTATCGAGCAGCGTCTGCCTGGGAGTTCAGCAGGTAGCACTCGAAACGATTGAGCGCCTCAATTCCAATGTCGAGACCAAGCCCGGACGCATGATCGCAGCTCTGTTGGAGTGCATCGACACTGGCCGCCCACTCATCGGCTGTGGGCGGGGCGCCTGTGAACACCCCAAGCGCGGAGTGCAGCGGCCCAACCAGGGCGCTCGCTCCGAGCGCGGCCGCACAATCCAAGGTTTCGTTGGTTGCCGCAACCGCAGCCGCACGGATCGCAGGGTCAAGGCTCGCCGGATTGTCCTCCTCGCCGCGCACCGCAACCGCAGTGCGCTCGAGGCCAAGGCCGTCAAGGCGCTCCCCCCAAGAGGCGTAATCGATCGACGTGTCGAAGATCGGCACCTCGAGACCGTCGTACCCCATCTCGGCGAGAGACTCGATGATCGGGAACATCTCGTCGGTCAGGTCGAGTGTCCATAGAAAGAGGTTCATCCCTACCTTCATGTCACTTCTCCTCCGAGGCAAACGCGTCGTCGAAGCTTCCCTCTGGTACATCCCAAAGCAGTTTCGAGATGTACTCAAGCGCCTCGGGGCCACCCACGAGGCGGTCCATGCCAGCATCTTCCCACTCGATCGAGATCGGGCCGTCGTAGCCCACCTCGTTGAGCATGCGGATCATGTCTTCCCAGGGAACGTCGCCGTGGCCGACCGAGATGAAGTCCCAGCCGCGACTCATGCTGCCGAACGGCAAGTGGGAAGCCATCACACCATTGCGGCCATCGAGGCGCTTCTTGGCGTCCTTGCAATCGACGTGGAAGATCTTGTCTTTGAAGGTTCGAATGAAGTCCGGGATGTCGAGGAACTGCCACACGAAGTGGCTCGGATCGAAGTTGATGCCGAAGTTCGGGTGATCGAGTGCTTCGAGCGTTCGAACCGTCGACCAGTAGTCGAAGGCAACCTCGGTGGGGTGCACCTCGAGTGCGAACTTCACGTCGTGCTCGGCGTACACATCCATGATCGGGCCCCACCGGTCGGCAAAGTCCTTGTAGCCTGCATCGATCATCGAAGCTGGCACAGGTGGGAAGCCTGCGATCGTGTGCCAAATGCTCGAACCCGTGAACCCGACGACGATGTCGACACCGAACTTGCGAGCCGCAATGCCAGTATCGATCATCTCTTGGGCGGCACGCTGACGAACGCCTTCCGGGTCGCCGTCGCCCCAGATGCGAGACGGCAAGATGCCCTTGTGCCGCTCATCGATCGGGTTGTCGCAGACCGCCTGGCCAACGAGGTGATTGGAGATCACCCAACACTCGAGTCCGTACTTTTGCAGGAGCTCTCGTCGTCCTTCGACGTAGCCTTCCTCGTTGATTGCCCGGTCGACCTCGAAGTGGTCGCCCCAACAGGCAAGTTCCAGGCCGTCATAGCCCCAGTCGGATGCGAGCTTGCACATCTCCTCTAGTGGCAAGTCAGCCCACTGTCCGGTGAACAGTGTGATTGGTCGATTTGTCATATTTCCCCTATTTGGATGTGACGTGGTTCTACTTTTTGAACTCGATGGCTTTGAACGCCTCGGTTTGCTTCTTCAGCGCTTGTTCGGCCGGCAGGCGCTCCATCGAGGACGCGCCATAGAAGCCGTGGCAGCCCGTGGTGTTGTTGAGCACGAACTCGGCGTCATCGGGCATCGACACGGCCCCGCCGTGAACCAGCACGATGACGTCTTCGCGAACACTGCGGGCGGCCGCAGCCCACCTGTCGACGAGCGCAGGTGAGTCCTCGAGTGACGTCCCGGTCTCGGCACCGATGCTTCCACCGGTCGTCAGTCCGAGGTGACACACGATGATGTCGGCTCCGGCCTCGGTCATCGCCGCAGCGTTCTCTTCGCTAAAGACGTATGGCGTTGTGAACATATCTTGCCGGTGCGCCTCGGCAATGATGTCGATCTCGTGTTGGTAACCCATGCCGGTTTCTTCGAGGTTGGCGCGGAAGAGCCCGTCGATCAGGCCGACCGTCGGAAAGTTCTGGATGCCCGAGAACCCAAGGTCGTGGAGGCTCTTCAGAAAGCGCGGACCGTCCATAAACGGGTCGGTGCCATTGACTCCGGCGAGCACCGGCGTCGATTTGGTTACGGGGAGGACTTCCTTGGCCATGTCGACGACGATGTCATTCGCGTTGCCGTAAGCCAGGAGGCCGGCGAGCGATCCGTGCCCAGCCATCCGGTAGCGGCCCGAGTTGTAAATGACGATGAGGTCGATGCCACCTGCTTCTTCCCACTTGGCGGACAGCCCGGTTCCGGCTCCGCCCCCGATGATGGGCTCTCCCCGATCGATCATTCCGTAGAACGTCTCGAGCATTTCGCTTCGTGTGAACTGCGGCATTAGGAATCCCGCCCAGCGATTGCGGTGAAGTGGGTGAGAACGGTCTCGACAAATTCGGGGTCGTTGATGTGATGTGGGACCCGGATCACCTGACGCTGGTCGCTCGTTTCGACCTTCGCCTCGATCGTTGCGTAGAGGGCGTCTCGCTGCTCGGGGCCATCAAATGGCTGGCCGGGAGCGTCGATCATGGACAGCCCGCCCTCGGGCAGCAGAAAGCGAACCGGCCCGACGAACGAATTGAGCTTCTCGGCAATGAACTCACCAAACGCAACGTTCTCCTCGACGGTGGTACGCATCAGGGTGACGTTTGCGTTGTGTATGTGGAATTGTCGGCCGTCGAACGCGGGCGGCACGGTGTCTCGTGCGTGAAAGTTGACCATGTCGAGCGCGCCAACGGAGCCAACGTAAGGCAGACCGCTGCGGGCGCTGGCTTCGAAACGATTAGGGCCGGCACTGAACACACCACCGACGACGTGATCTGCGACCTCGGTAGTGGTCATGTCGAGAATTGCGTCGACCATCCCCGAGTCGATGAGCTTTTCCATCGATTGTCCACCGGTTCCGGTTGCGTGAAAGACCAGCGGGTCGTAGGTGTCTTCGAGTGCATCGACGAGCGCCAAGACCAAGGGGGTCGTAACGCCGAACATCGTCATGCCGACGGCGGGCTTTGCGTCGGTGAGCGCCTCGATTCGGTTGGCGGCCATACCGGCGATTGCATGGGCCGCATTGGCCAGCACCACACTCGAAATCCGGTTGATTCCGGCAACGTCGGTCACCGAGTACATCATCGCAATGTCCGCTGGTCCCACGTAGGGAGAGACATCTGCTGAAGCGACCGTCGACACCATCATCTTTGGCACCCCGACCGGCAACGATCGCATCGCCGGCGTGACGAGATTGGTGCCTCCCGAACCGCCCATCCCCAGAATCCCGTCGACATCGTCTTGTCGGGCAATCCACAACACAAGCGCATCGGCCATTGCGCTAACCGCAGCACCTCGATCGTCGAGGAAGACAGCGTCGGGCCCATCGGGGTGAAGAGCAGCGACTTCATGAGGCGTGACGTCGGCGGTTGAACCGTCGCTCTGGGTTCCTACATCGACCAATCGACACGAGACTCCCTGGGCCTCGATGAGGCCCTTCGCGTAGTTGAGCTCATCAGATTTTGTGTCGGCTGTACCGATAACATAGACGGTTGCCATTAGGTATCAACCCCCAGGTAACGACGCTGGGCGTCCGGGTTGTTACGCAATTCTTTCGCCGTGGTTTCAGCGGCAATCTCACCGGCGACCATCACCAGTTGTCGTTCGGATATGGCGGTTGCAGCACCAAGGTTTTGCTCGACCACAAGAACGCCAATGCCCTCGGCGACGAGCTTGTGGATGGCGTCGATCAAGATGTCGACGATCGTCGGAGCCAACCCTTCGGAAGGTTCGTCCATGACGATAAGCGGCGTGTTCAAGAGAAGTGCGCGGCCAATAGCAACCATCTGTTGCTCACCGCCGGAAAGTTCGGCACCGCCATTTCCCTTTCGCTCGGCCAGACGTGGAAAAAGCTCGTATACACGCTCGGGAGTCCACGGCTTTCCCCGGGTTCGCTTCTCGAGCATGGCGAAGTGTTCATCGACCGACAGTGAAGGGAACAGGCGGCGGCCCTGGGGCACGTACCCCACCCCGGACCGCGCGATCTGGGTCGGGGTCTGCCCCTCAATACGGTTTCCATTGACCGAGATCGTGCCCGACCGCGGCGCAACGAGGCCCATAATCGTGTTGCAGAGGGTGGTCTTGCCCATTCCGTTGCGCCCGATGATGACCGTGGCTTCGACGCCCGTCGAAAACGAGACCCCCTCGAGTACCTGCGAGGAGCCGTAACCCGCGGTGAGGTCGGTGATTTCGAGTAGCGCGGTCATGCTCGTGTCCCCAGGTAGATCGCATGGACGACAGGGTCCTCACGGATGGTCTCGGGAGTTCCCTCGCTCAGCTTTCGACCATCGGACATCACCATGACCCGTTCGGCGACGCGAAGTGCAACGTCCATGTCGTGTTCGATCAAGATGAGCGTCATAGTGTGCTCAAGGTCTTCGAGGAGGTCGATCAGCCGCTCGCGTTCACCGCGAGACAGGCCTGACGCCGGCTCGTCGAGCAGCATGAGGAGCGGCTCGGTCACGACGGCCATGCCAACCTCGAGCTGGCGGCGCTGCCCGTGGCTAAGGTCGGCGACCAACGTGTCGAAGACGTCGGAGAGCCACACCTTGTCTGCGGCTGCTCGACTTCGTTCAGCGATCGATGTCGATGTTGCCCCATGGAGCAGACGCCGATGCCGGCCATCCTTGCCCATTGCAGCCAGTGTGAGGTTCTCGGCAACCGATAGGTCGGCGAACAGACGGGTCTTTTGGTAGGTGCGTGCCACCCCGAGCGCTGGACGGACTCGAGATGGCTTGAGCGTGACGTCATCGCCGGCGATATGCACCGTTCCCGTCGTCGGTGAAATATCACCGGCGATGACATTGAACAGGGTGGTCTTTCCCGCTCCATTCGGACCCAGAATCGCGAGCCGCTCGCCGAGGCCGACCCGGAGGTCGATCTCGCTCAAGGCAAGAAGCCCGCCGAAAGCCACCGAGACACCGCGCAGGTCCAGAAGGGGCTGCGTTTCTGCGCTGTGGGAATTCTCGGTGGCTTCCATTGGACTCGATTCAGATCTCGAACGGTGACGTTGACTTATTCTTGCGGCACGCCATCGACGACCGGAATAGCGTTGCCGACCCATGGGAGGTCAGCTTCCACGCATCCAGGCGCACTTTGTGATGGCGGCTCGGTGGTCTCATCGAAGACACCACCAAAGGTCTGGTCGACCGCAGGGATGATGTTGACGGTCTTTGCGACAACTTCGTCCCCTTCGAGCACAAGCTGCTGCACAAAGGTGTCAACGATTCCCTGGTTGTTGTCGTCAAGGGTGATCGAGCCGTACGGTGCGTCGAGGGTCATACCCGTGAGTGCGCCTTGGATAGCCGCTGGCGAGATATCGCCGCCGGTGGCCTCCATAGCGGTCACGAGAGCGAGACCAGCGGTGTAGAACCCGTAGCCGAATCCGAACGACAGAGCCGTCGATGGCGGAGCAGCCTCGTTGCCCGACAGGGCGCCGGGAAGGCTTTCCCATGCGGCATCTGCGTCAGCGAGGTACGCGGTGATCGCCGGCGTGGAGACGTCGCCTGGCAAGGATGCAAAGCCGCCGACGTACGCGCCAGCAATGTTTGTTCCGAGTGCCGATGCAAGACCGGGGTTGAAGAACAAGTTGCCTGCGTGCTGTTCACCGTTCAGGTCGCCCTTGCCGTTGACGAAGGCTTCGAGCGATGCCTGGGTACCGGTGCCACCCACGACCCAGAAGTAGCCGTCGACCTCGTCGGGGTCAGGGAGCTGAGCGATGAACGAGCTGTAATCGGTGGTTCCCAATGGCGGGAATACACGTTGCACCACGTTGCCACCGGCCGCGCAGAACTCTGCGATGAAGCCTGCAGCTGAGGTCCAGCCAAAGCCGTAGTCGTCTGCAACAACTACTGCGGTGTCCCAACCAGCGGTGTTATGGAGCACGTCGCCAATGCCTGCGTTCCACTGGGCGCCGTCACCGTTAAAGCGGAAGAAGTTTGGTGCTTGTACCTGAAGCGTTGCTTCCTGTGCACCGGAGATTCCGTTGATCACGGTGAGATCGGGGTTGTCCTTTGCGTAGTTCGCAATGGCGATGCCTTCGTCTCCTGAAAGTGGGCCGAGTATGACTTCTGCGCCCTCTTGTTCGACAAGTGTGCGGACTTCCTGGAGTGCACGGTCACCGGTGTCGTCGCCGCAACCAATGCCGACGAGTTCGATGTCGGTGCCCGCAACGTTCGCGCCCGAGAATCCATCAAGTGCCGAGGTCGTCGAGTTCGATGTCGCTCCAGCGTTCTGGATGAACGCCAGTGACGCACCACCGACGACGTCCTCATGGAAACCACCGAAGGGGCCCTCGCACTCGCCCATGATGCCGACCTGAAGCACGCCGTCTCCGTTGGCGTCGCCAGAGGCCATATCGTCGCCGGACGAATCATCACCAGACGAATCATCACCAGACGAATCATCACCAGACGAATCATCGGTGTTCGCTGTGTCGTCGCCGGTCGCGGTATCAGCCTCGGAGCTGCACGCGCCAGCAACGAGCGACACCACGAACAGCGCTGCTAGTAATCGGAGCCACCGAGACGGTGACGTGGATAGTGATTTCATTGTGGTTTCCCCCTCATGTAGTGAGTTGGGCTGTCTCCAGCCCGTTTGTATTCGCTATTGAGCGACTGTTGGCTCCTCGGTAACGATCTCCGCGCTAGGAGCCGATGGTTCTTTGCGGTTGACGACCCGGTCGATCAGCCCAACGATGCCATCGGGTGAGACGACAACGATCAAAAGGACGAGCAGCCCGACGATCGTGTTGAAGCGGTCCTCGGTGAGACCGATCTGGTCAACAAGCGGCAGGTCGCGAAGGTAGACGTTGGCGACGACGAAAATGATGGCGCCGATCCACGCGCCTTCGAGCCGGGCGATTCCACCAAGGACCGCAACGATGAGCAGGTCAATGGTTGCGCCAACGCCGATCGATGTTGGATCGATCTGACCGTTCCACCACACGTTGAGTACACCGGAGAGGCCCGCGACAAAGCCAGCCGCGGTGAAGGCCACTGCACGGTGCCATGGCACGTTGAAACCCAACGCCGCCATCCGGACGGGTTCGTCGCGAATGCCCTGCAACGTGAGGCCAAATGGCGTGTCCCCTAACCACTTGAGCCCAAAGTACGACAGCACCGACAGAACCACCGCTGCGTAGTACAGAGCTGTGTCGTCTTCGAGGAAGCCGGGTGGATCGACACCACCGATCCCGCCGAAACCGGAGAAGGTGGTGACGCTGCCAAAGAAGGTGAAGCCAATGACCGAGAAGATGAAGGTCAGCATCAAGTAGTAGATGCCAACGGTTCTGGCGGCTATGAGGCCCATGAGTAGCGCCACGGCCATGGTGACTGCCATGGCGAAGACGACCGATGTCCACACTCCCCAACCGAGCGCGAGACCCTTCGACCCGGCGTCGGAGACCGACGCGTTAGCAACCATGAACCCCGCTACACCAAAGAGTGTCAACTGTGCGAGCGAGGTCATACCCGCGTATCCGGTGAGGAAAACGATGGTCGCCGCTGCCATACCGAGAATGAGTGTGCGGGTAAGAACGAACTCGACGAAGAAGTCGCTGGAGAACAACGGAGCAAACGCGAGGAGCGCAACGACGGCGATCGTGACTGCGGGCCCAAGGCGGAGCTTCATCCCTACGCCTTCCCGTAGAGCCCGTTCGGGCGGCTGGCCAGTACGAACGCCAGGAGCACGAAGGTCGCAATGATCGAGTAGCTCGTGAGGTTTACGGGAGTAAGCGGCAGATATGCGGGGGCGAAGGCCAAGGCCATTCCATAGAGCAATGAACCCGCAAGCGCCCCCTTCATTGAACCGAGGCCACCAATGATGACCACGACCAGACTGTTCAAAAGCCATGAACCGTCAATGCCGGTTGCGGCACCGGCAAAGGACGCCCCCATCGAGCCGCCCATTCCGGCAAGGAACGATCCAACAAAGAACGTGACCGCGAACGCAACCGAGATGTTGATGCCGAGAGCTCGAACCATGTCGCGGTCGTCGACCCCTGCGCGGATGACCATGCCCATCGTGGTCTTGTTGAGCCAAAACCAGAGTGCGATGCCGACAATCACCGCCACGGCCAACATGAAGAGCCTGCTCGTGGCGTAGCGTTCGCCGAGGATCTCAAAGAAGTGGTTGACATCGCCTGGCCAAATCATGCGCTGCGCGAGGCCGCCGAAGTTGCTGAGCATCTGGTCGGCGAGGATCACCGATATCGCGATCGTGATGAGGGCTTGGCGAAGGTCTTGGCCTTGGTTCCAGCGCAAGAACACCTGAAACATGATGATGCCGACGATGGCGGCGATTGATGCCCCGACAAGCATTGGAACGAACCACTGGATCAGGCTGACGTCTTCAGGGTCGATGTTTGAGGTCTTGCCAACCATGCGCTGTTGCACATCAATACCGATAAACGCCGCCAGCAGGAACAGTGAGCCGTGAGCCATGTTGACCGTGCGCATCAGACCAAAGATCAGGGTGAAGCCGGACGCAACCACAAAGAGGAGCCCGGCAAACGTCAGCCCGTCGAGCAGCGTCACCAAGAACTCCCCCGGCTCAGAGATCGCCGGCCCGGCGCTTGTGCCAGTCGCAAAGAGAAAGATCCACGCGGCGACTGCAACTCCAACGAGTCCTCCGACGATGGAGAACGGCGTGAACCTCCGACCGCGCGACGCAGCAAGCACACCAACGGTCAACGCCAGGACCCCCAAGCCCAGGCCGAAACGTTCCCTACGTTCCTCATGCAGTGATCCCCCGGTATCGACGACACACCGTCGATACAGGAAATCTAGGACCTGGCTACGCTGTGTGACAGATCTCAAAAGAGCGTAAAACCTAGTCTTTTGAGGGGGCGCGAAAGAACTAGTTAGCCGCCCGGTGATCTGTCGATGCTGCTAGACCGTGCGATTCGGCGCGTCGCTCTCACGCAAGATGAGCGCCGCCACTTGGGTGCGACTCCGAACCTTGAGTTTCGCCAAGATCTGCGAAACATGGTTCTTTACCGTGAAGATGCTGAGCGACATTTCATGGGCGATATCAGAGTTGCTGCGGCCCTGCGCAATTAGCTGTGCCACCTCCAGTTCCCGCTCGGTGAGATCTGCCAGCGCACCCGATGTTTGTGGCCTGGTGAGCGCCCGGGTTGCTTCAGGAGCTAGGGCACTGCCGCCCTTTGCGGTGCGACGAATCGCGTCGGCGAGGTCTTCGGCATCAACGTTCTTTAACAGGTAACTCACGGCTCCGGCCGCGAGCGCTTCGTGCACGAGATCACTGTCGACAAAACTAGTGAGCGCGAGTACGCGTGTAGCGGTCTCGCTCGTAACGATTCGGGTCGCTTCAACCCCACCCATTCCCGGCATCAAAAGGTCCATCACCACAACATCAGGCCGATGCTCTCGGACGATCTCGACAGCTTCTTCGCCAGAACGGCCGCCTGCGACAATCTCGATGTCATCGAACCGAGACAGAGCACCTTCAACCCCATCGCGAAGCAAGTCATGATCGTCGGCGACCACCACTCGTATCGGCAACTTCTCTTCGGTCACGCGATCTCCTTTACAGGGGCGACCACGGCGACCACGGCGACCGTAGTGCCTGTTTCAGCTGACGATTCGATCGACAGCACCGCGCCGACATCATTGGCACGCTCGCTCATAATGGTCGTACCAAGACCACCGGGACGCCCCGCAGCGAACCCGCATCCGTCATCGCTGATTTCCATAGTCAAACTCCCGTTTTGGGTGCGGAGCATTGCGTGAACATGCGATGCGTTCGCGTGTCGCCCGATGTTATTGAATGCCTCTTGCGCGATCCGGTAGAAGGCCTCCTTTACCCCTGCCGGACAATCTGGAACCTGGTCAAACTCTGAGTGCACAACTACCTTGCGCCGGCTCTCGAGACCTTCGATGAGGTGCGACAGCATGTCCTCGAGGTTTGCTTCTTCGATCGCTTGGGGACGCAGCTCGAGCAGCAATGTGCGCATTTCTGCCACTGCGCCTGAAGTCAACTTCTTGATGCTCTCTACCTCCCGGGCGGTGTCTTCGTCGTCAAACTTGCGTTGCGAGAGAGATCCTGCAAGCAGTGATGCGGTCCACATTGTCTGACTAACAGAGTCATGAAGGTCACGGGCGAGTCGTTGCCTTTCGTCCACAGCTGCAATTTCGGCGGTCCGGGCCAGCAGTCGTGCGTTCGAGATGGCGGCAGCTGCTTGGTCGGCCACAGTGCTCAACCGGTCGATGTGGGCTTGGTCGAACAACCCGGCCGTCGAGCTCTCGACTACCAGAAAGCCAATGTTGTGGTCGCCAACCTTCATCGGAGCAGCGATCATGCTTTTGGCATAGCGCCATAGACCCCTTTGTTCTGGTGACTCGCCGACCGCAATTACCGTGGGCTTATCGCCCTCACCCAGACGGTCGAGAATGGCAAGGTCGAGCGATTTGCCGTCGGCGGTTGCCGCGGGCCCGTATCCAAAGCGCGCTCGATAATGAACAAGCTCGGGAGCTCCAGATTCAATGAGTACAACCGCGCCAAGGTCGTGGGACAACAACCGCTCCGCACCGACAAGTACCTCCTCGAGGATCTCATCAACATCGAGCGAACTCGAGATGGCCGCCGCAGTCTCTCTCATTGCATCGGCATACGAGCGAAGCTGGCGCTCCTCGGCCTGCAACCGGATCCGTTCGTCAACTTCGCGTCGCAGCGTGCCGTTCGCCCGAGAAAGCTCGGCGGTTCGCAGTTTCACTCGCTCATCAAGAACAGCGAAGCTCTGCTTTAGTTCCTCTTCAGCTCGAATCGTCTCGCTGATGTCGGTAGAGGTACCAAGTAATCCAATGACACGTCCACTGGCGTCTACGAGCGGCACCTTCGTGGTTTCGATTGGTAGTGCGGTTCCATCTCGGCGATGGATCACTTCATGGATACCGAACTCCGGGTCACCGGTGTCCATCACCCGTCGATCCCAATCGCGAAAGAAGTCTGCTTCGTAGCTCGTCCAAGGCATATCGAGGTCGGTCTTGCCGATCATCTCCTCAGGTTCGAGTCCAGCGAGGTCGGCGAATACCCGGTTACAACCGATGTAACGCGATTCAAGGTCCTTCAAGAAGATGGCAATCGGAATGTTATCCATCACCAGCGACAGCATCTGCTGCGCGGCATGAAGTGCCTCAGCCCCTTCAAGGTCGCCGTGTAGCAGTGAGGTGTAGAGCGCCACGGTGTCGGTCATGGGCCGATGGTAGATGATCGGCCGCCGATCGTGAATCTGTAAAATCCCGCCAGCGGATCGGACAGGACACCTATGCTCGCAACTGCCAGGTCTCAATCGTGGACGACCAGGAAGTCGCGAGAGGGAAGAATGGACAAGCTCCAGTTCGAGGTATTTGTTGAGAATCCGCAAGGAGCGACAACCAAGATCCATCATGACGAAGAGAAGCTAGTTCCGCTCTTCGAAGAGCCAGTCTCCTGGCCGTACCCGTACGGGTACGGCTTTGTGCTGGGGGTCGAGTCAGGCGACGGTGACTGTCTTGATGCATTCGTCATTAGCAAGGACGTCATCCCAAGTGGAACGCTTCTCTCGTGCGCCGCGATCGCGTTGCTCGAGCAATGGCAAAACGAGGACGAAGACCACGATGTCATCGCCGTCCCGATCGATGAGTTGGGTGATAGCGAGTCGGTCGACCTCGAGCGGATCCGGGCCAATATCGCTGAGCACATGGAGCATGTCTTCTCACATGACCCCGACCGGACGCTACAGGTCGGCAGGTTGCTACCCGCCTCAGCCGCCGAGGCACTCGTGCGCGGCGAAACACTCCCCAAGGAGTTCGACTAAATCACCCGATCGTTGCCACCATCTATTGGTAGCTGCGCCCCGGTGTTTCGACAAGGTTCCGTCGACCAGCGCGGTAACCGCGGAGGCAACGTCGCTCAATGTCTAGCGCACAAGTCGGTCAGCGCTCGGCGGTGACGAAGTCGATCATCTGCTCGACCGCTCCAACCATCGGGATCTCAAGATCGCGGAAGGTGCTGACCCTGCCCAGCAGCCGTTTCCAGAAAATTCCGGGCTCGCCCGTCGCCCCGAAGTGAGCCATCACGCCCTTCTTCCACTCGGTTCCCATTGGAATCTCTGGCCATGCATCGATGCCCGCCACCTCGGGGCGAATGGTCTGCCAAACATCGACGTACGGATGGCCCACGATCAAAACGTCGGGGTTCGAGATCATGTCGGCGATACGAGTCTCTTTCGACCCGTCGACGAGGTGATCGAGCAGCACGGTGCGGGGCGTTGGCTATCGATTTACGTTGGGAGCGAAGTAGTGGCCAGGTCGATTCGGTTTCGGGTATCGGCCATAGCGGTCATCGTCACCGATCTGTGTGACCAGCGATGTCGATGCCGCTCGTGAGCGGGCAGCCCGTGAGTACGAGATCTACGGTCAGCTTCCTTCGT
>CAZEMU010000090.1:0-3070 GCA_964513315.1 uncultured Acidimicrobiaceae bacterium
ACGTTCGCTCGCCAGTGGAAAACCTGTGGATTTCCAACAATTTCAAGCCTGGCAATCTCAGCGGGTCCAAATCCGGTTGGCACGGATAGGAGATGGGTTCCAGGACGCGGCGAAACACCCAGAGCGACCGCCAGAGAGACGGCGTAGTGCTAGTCCGCGATTTCGTCGGCGTCGTGGAGGAGCTGCCACATGGCAGGTTCCATGGCTCGGCGTTCCTCGGGAAGATGATGCTCGCGGGCCCAGTCGATCGCGAGCTGCGACGAACCAGCGGCTTCGAGGCGGGCGACGCCTCGGTCGGCGTGATCGAGGTAGCGGGCGATCCGGCCTCGGAGGCCACGGCGGTTCGGCGGCCATGCCTGCGCACGGTCGCTCAGGAACAGACCGCACAGGGTCGCAACGACGCGACCGGGCGTACCCAGGCTGGCGTCAATCTTGCCGACGTCATGCAGCGCCGAGGCGACGATGACTTCGGTCGGGTGGTCCTTGACCGCGAGCGCACAACCAATGGCATGGGCCCGGTCGACTTCGTCAAGCTGCCAATAGAGCTCGGCCTCGAGCGGGCTGAGCAGTCCGACGAGCCACGTTTCGCCGTCAGGATCTGGCGCTGGCTTGCGCAGCGACCACAGCGTGCGCTGCGCCAGGTGCGGAATCTCGGCCCACTGATACGACCGCTCACCCATCGCTCGCGCCCTTCAACAGTCCACGCTCACGAGCCCAGAACAGCCCGATGACTGTCTTCGAGTCGGTGTAGCCGCCTGAGGCAGCCGTGGCGAGGGCCTCGTCGATCGGGATGCGGAGCACTTCGGAGTATTCCTCTTCGACGCCGTCGACCGCTCGCTCAACCTCGGCGAACTCGGTGGCGGCAAAGATCGTGATCTCTTCGTCGCAGAAGCCAGCTGCGGTGACGAAACGCCCGAGCTCGACCAGCGAGACCGGATCGAGGCCGACTTCTTCGATCAGCTCACGGCGAGCGGCTTCGGCACGATCTTCGCCATCGATGTCGAGCTTGCCGGCTGGGATCTCAACCAGGTCACGGTCTAGTGCGGCCCGATACTGGCGCACCATGATCACGTGCCCGTCGTGAATCGCGACAACGGCAACAGCGCCGGGGTGGCGGACCACCTGGCGTTCGATCAGATCACCATCAGGCGTACGAATCGAGACGATCTCGCTGCGCACGACGAAGCCCTCGTGAATGACCTCGGTGCCTTCGACCGTGAAGTTCGCCATCGTGAGCCGGCCGTCGGGTGTGGTTATTGCGCGGGCAGGTTGGTCGGCTCGTCGAGCGACAAGAGGTGCGGGTTGCGTCCCTCGTGGCGATCGACCGCAGCGGCGATGAGACCCTGGAAGAGTGGTGCCGGCCGGTTGGGGCGGCTCTTGAACTCGGGGTGGGCCTGGGTGGCAACCCAGAACGGGTGCTCGGGCAGCTCGATGAATTCGACGAGCTTGCCGTCGGGTGACTGACCCGAACAGCGCAGGCCGAGCTCTTCGAAACGGGCCCGGTACGACGGGTTGACCTCGTAGCGGTGGCGGTGCCGTTCCGACACGACGTTCTTGCCGTAGAGGCTGGCGACCTGCGAGCGGGGCTCGAGCTCGGCGACATAGGCGCCGAGACGCATCGTTCCGCCCATGTCGATGACGTTGCGCTGCTCATCCATGAGATGGATAACGGGATCGGGCGTTGGCTTGCCGGCGACGTCGAACTCGGACGAGTTGGCGTACGGGAGGCCGAGCTTGTTGCGAGAGAACTCGATCACCATGACCTGCAGGCCAAGGCAGATGCCGAGGCACGGGATGTTGTTGTCACGGGTGTAGGCAGCGGCAGCGATCTTGCCCTCGATGCCTCGTTCGCCGAACCCGGGGGCGATGATCACGCCATCAAGGTCGCTCAGGCGACCGGCGGCCAGCAGGCCTTCGACGTCTTCGGCTTGGATCCAGTCGAGGTCGATCTTGATGCCACGCTCGAATCCAGCGTGGTTCAGGGCTTCGACGATCGAGAGATAGGCGTCAGGGAGGCTGACGTACTTGCCGACCAGTCCGATGTGGACAGTGCGGGTCGAGGACTGCACACGGTCGACGAGCGCTCGCCAATCTTCGAGGTCAGGCTCGCCTTCGAGGCCGAGGAGGTCGCACACGCAGGCGTCGAGGCCCTCGTCGTGCATGACCAAGGGGATCTCGTAGATCGAGTCAGCGTCGGCGGCGTTGACGACCGCGTCGACGGGCACGTCGCAGAGCCGCGAGATCTTCTCTTTGAGCGAGTCGCTGATCGGGTCGTCGCTGCGACACACGATGGCGTCGGGCTGGATGCCTCGGCTACGGAGTTCGGTTACCGAGTGCTGGGTCGGCTTGGTCTTCTGCTCACCGCTGGGGCCGATGTAAGGCACGAGCGTGACGTGGACGTAGCAAACGTTGTTGCGGCCAGCGTCGAGGCGGAGCTGACGGATGGCCTCGAGGAACGGAAGGATTTCGATATCGCCGACGGTGCCGCCGATCTCGGTGATGACGACGTCGACGTCGTCGCTGGCGAGGCGGGTGATGCGGCTTTTGATCTCGTCGGTGACGTGGGGAATGACCTGCACGGTCTTGCCCAGGTAGTCACCTCGACGCTCAGCAGCAAGCACTGCGGAGTAGATCGAGCCGGTCGTGGCATTCGAGCCACGTGACAAGTTCTCGTCGATGAAGCGTTCATAGTGCCCGAGGTCAAGGTCGGTCTCGCCCCCATCCTCGGTCACGAAGACCTCGCCGTGCTCGAACGGGTTCATGGTTCCCGGATCGACATTGATGTAGGGATCCAGCTTCTGCATCGTGACGCGCAAGCCACGATTCTTGAGCAGTCGTCCGAGGGACGAAGCCGTGAGTCCTTTTCCAAGCGAACTGGCGACGCCGCCAGTTACGAAGATGTGCTTCGTCACGGGAGATCACCCTATAGCGGATTGGAGGGGCGGTCGCGGAGGGCGGCATGGGTCGTTTGGCTCACTTGCCCGCCGATCCTGGGCAGGACCCACGTCAGCAACACCAGCAACGTGCAACGGGAGAACAGCAACGTGCAACGGGAGAACAGCAACGTGCA
>CAZEMU010000090.1:3170-16288 GCA_964513315.1 uncultured Acidimicrobiaceae bacterium
CAGCAACGTGCAACGGGAGAACAGCAACGTGCAACGGGAGAACAGCAACGTGCACGGGAGATCCAGCAACGTGCAAGGCGGAACGCAGCACCGAGAATCAGCTCCGAGAGCCGAGGAGTTCGGCTGCGTGGGCTCGAGCGTTGTCGCTGTCGGGTGAGCCCGACAGCATGCGGGCCAGTTCGATGATGCGCCCGTCGTAGTCGAGGTCGTGGAGCTCGGTGACCGTCTTGCGAGTGGTCGCGTTCTTGACGATGTTGACCTGGTGGTCGGCACAGGCAGCGACCTGGGGCAGGTGGGTCACGACCAGCACTTGATGGGCGGCGCCGACCCCGGCGAGGGCTTGCCCGATCGAGGTCGCAGCCTCGCCGCCGACGCCAGCATCGACCTCGTCATAGATCACGGTGCTTGTATCGCCGCCAACCACGAGCTGCAGAGCAAGCATCACGCGGCTGAGCTCGCCGCCCGAGGCGACCTTGGCGATGGGAAGTACCGGTGCGCCGGGGTTCATCGAGACGGCGAAGTCGATGTCGTGGCCAGCAGGGCCGTCGACGACGACTTCGAACTGAGCCTTGGGGAGCGCAAGCTTGCGCAGCTCCTTTTGCACCGCCGTTGCGAGCTTCGGCGCGGATGCTTGGCGGGCGGCGAGCAGCTTGGCGGCCTCGGCCGCTTCGGTGGCTTCGAGCTTGGCGATATGGGCTTCGAGCGCCTCGGCCCGTTCGCTGTGGTGCTCGAGCTCGTCGAGCCGCTTGGCGGTTTGCTCGCCGTACGAGAGGACCTCGGCCAGATTCGAGCCGTACTTGCGGCGAAGCCCGGTCAGGACTTCTCGGCGGGCCTGGACCTGGGCCAGCGACTCGGGATCGTCGTCGATGCCCGACGACGTCGCCCGGAGTTCCTCGACCAGGTCGGCGACCTCGGCTTGGACGGCGTAGAGCCGCTCTGCGGAGGCGACGAACGGGATGCGCTCGTCGAGCAAGGCGATCGTTTCGGCCAGGCCGGCCCCAATCGTGCCGTCAGCGGACAACAGGTCGATGACCTTGTTCGCCGCTTCGCCGTGGGCTTCGGCATCGCCAAGCAGCAACTCACGCTCGGTCAGACGAGTGTCCTCGTCAGCATCGACGATGTGTGCTTCTTCGATCTCGTCGAGCTGGTACCGGAGCAGTTCGATCTCGCGATTGCGAGCCAGTTCGTCGCCGCCGAGCTCTTCGAGCTGGGCTTGGGCGTCACGCAAGTCGCGGCGAGCCGCCGCGAGCGGTTCGAGATCGTGCTTGCCGTAACGATCAAGCGCGTCTCGCCGAGCGCCGGGTCGCAGCATCGTCTGGTGTCCGTGCTGGCCGTGCACTTCGACGAGCGGCGCAATCGTCTCGGCCAGCTCGGCGATGGTGGCGAAGCTGCCGTCGAGATAGGCCCGGCTGCGGCCATCGCTCGGGACAACTCGGCGAACCACAACTTCGGTCTCGTCGGCGAGCACGAAGCGGCCTTCGACGCTGGCCTCGTCGGCGCCCGGTCGGACCAGGACGTTGTCGGCTCGTCCGCCCGTCAACAGATTGATGGCCTCGGTAACCAGCGTCTTGCCGGCGCCGGTCTCGCCGGTGAGGGCGGTCATACCGCCCCGCAAGACGACGGCAGCTTCCTCGATCACTCCGAGGTTTCTTACAACAAGTTCATGCAGCATGGGTTGCTCCCAGTCAGCGGTCCTCAAGACCGAATTTGGTCTTGAGCACGGTGAGGAAGTCCGCATTGCGCAGCGAGACGATGCGGCCCGGGGTATCGCTGCGTCGACAGACGACACGATCTCCGGGCTGAAGGGCGACGGCGTCTCGGCCGTCGAGGGACAGGCTTGCGTTGCGGTTCGGGAGGACCTCGACCTCGACGGTGCTGTCGGGTTTGAGGACCAGCGAACGGTCAAAGAGTTGGTGCGGCGAAACGGCAGTCACAATGAGAGCTTGATGGCCGGGTGCGACAATTGGGCCTCGAGCCGACATCGAATAGGCGGTTGAGCCGGTCGGCGAAGCCACGATGATGCCGTCAGCGTTGTACGACAAGAAGAACTCGTCATCGATCGATAGGCCCAATCGGACCGTGCGGCCGCTTTCGCCACGTTCGACGAGGGCTTCGTTCAAGGCATGGCCAGCGTCGAATTCGCTGCCATCGGTCCGGATGACCGAGACCTGGACCCGCATGCGCTCTTCAATCGCTGCGGTCCGGCTGAGCGCGGCGTCGACGGCGTCGAGCATTCCGGCCGGTTCGACTTCGGTGAGATAGCCGAGCTGTCCGAAGTTCACGCCGAGCACTGGCACGCCGTAGGGCGCCGCGAGGTCGACGGCTCGAAGCATGGAGCCGTCGCCGCCGAGTGACACAACAAGCGCAGCATCGGCGGCGAGCTCATCGGGCTCACGCACCATGGCTTCGAGATCGGCAGCCCCACCGTCGAGCTCGTCGGTGTTGTTGGCAAGAATCGCCAGCTTGTGGCCGCGCTCGGCCAGCCAGTGAGCGAGAGCTCGCGCCTGGGTCTCTGCGTCGTCGCGCATCTCGTGCACGATGAGGGCAACGGTGGCCATGAGCTGCTTACGGTAGTTCTTGCGCCGAGGCAACGACGTGCTTGATTCCCGCGTCGATCTCGTCGGCTGTGAGCGCATCGGCTACGCGGTTGCGTCCGCCGAGGTGCAGGAAGAACTCGACGTTGCCGTCAGCCTTGCCTGCGCCGCCCTTGATCGGTGACAAACCGACGCCCAGGACCGGAAGCGAGCGCTCTGCAGCGGCGGCGACGTTCTCGGCGAGCACCCGTTCCCACACGGCCGGATCGTGGATGATGCCGCGTCCCTTGCTGGCTTCTTCGCGGCCCGCCTCGAACTGTGGTTTCACCAGCGCGATCACTCCCCCGTCCACTCCCCCGTCGTCGGCCAGCAGAGACACGATCACGTCGAGGATCTGGTCGAGGCCGATGAAGCTGACATCGATCACCACCAGATCGAACGGTGCGCCGATGCGGCCCGGGTCGACGGACCGGATGTCGGTTTGTTCGTGGACGTCGACGCGATCGTCGCGACGAAGCCGGTCGTGCAGCTGCGCCCGTCCAACATCAACCGCGACGACCGAAGCGGCACCTTCTTGGAGGAGACAATCGGTGAAGCCGCCGGTCGAGGAACCGACGTCGATGCAACGCAAGCCGGTCGGGTCGACGCCGAACTGTTCGAGTGCGCCGAGCATCTTCTCGCCGCCGCGTCCGACGAAGCGAGGTGGCGGCGCCAGGACTTCGACGGCGTCGCTCGGCGCGACCATCGAGGCAGGCTTCTGGGCGATGGCTCCATTGACGGTCACCTGGCGTTCGGCGATCCATCGCTGAGCTTGTTCGCGGCTCGGTGCGAGTTCGCGGCGGACGAGTTCCGCGTCGAGTCGCTTCCGTGCAGCCACTGCCGAAGACTACGACGAGCGTACGGTCAGTCGCGGTCAAGGTCGCGGTGGCGACGTCTGGCATCGGGTCGCTCGGCTGTCCGAACCGGCGAGCCGCTGCGTCGCAGGCGAGTTTCACCTCGACCTGGGTGACAGGAGTGCCCCGGCAAGTCCCGGACTGGTTCGACACGATCGTGGCTGAACGCAGCACCTCGATCATGCGCAGATACAGCTGGCTCAGCCGCCCATTTCGAGGAGCATTGCGAAGTCGTTCGTGATGTCGGGGACGCCGACGGGAACAGCGATGTCGACAGCTGCACCGAAGTCAAGGAAGTCGATCCGCTGCCACATACTCATATCCATACCGCGCATTGATTCTTCGGCCGACAACAGCGAGCCAAGGTCCATCTTGTATTCGAGCCGGCGAACACGGTTGGCATCATCGACGTGCACTTCGACGCTGATCGGCAGCGCCTGGTCAAGCGCTCCCGTGGGAAGACCGAGGTCATCGGCAGAGCTGCCGCTCGCTTCCATCAGATCTTGCATCGCGACCGTGGCGTAGGCGACGCGCGTCGAGATACCGCGAACTTCGGAGCTACCACCGTCGAGCACTTCGCCAACGGAATCGAGCACCGACAGCATCTCGGTTGCGTCCGAGGCGCCCATGCCAAAGGAATCGCCGAGGGCGCCGACGGCGTCGTCGCCGCCGAGGGTGGCGACATCGATGCTGCCCCATCCCGAGGCGATCGTGTCGAGCCATGGCATTGCGGCGGCTGCGTTGGGGTCCAGTGCCATGATCGAGGCGAAGAACGGTGCGTTCAGGTACATCGTCTGGTCGTCGACGATGATGTTCATCGTCAGGTCGGCGTCGTTGCCCAAGCCGAGCATCGCCATGCCGCCCATCATCGAGCCGAGGTCCATGTCGATTCGGGCGGTCGTGCCAGCGGTCGCGCCGACGAGCAGCGGAGTGTTGCGGCTACCCATCTCGAGGAGGCCGCCGTCGATCTCTTGGAACATCTCGAAGCGGTACGAGTCGGCAGCTTCGACCTGCTCGGCGGCGTAGGCGAGGAAGCTTGGCGTCGCGGCAAAGGCGACTCCGTTGTTGCTGGTCGCGCTGCGGTCAACGCTGTTGTCCGTTGCGCCAGCATCGGAAGCCTCCGCGCCCTTGGCGGCGGCGCCGTCGAGGTCCGCGGTGCTTGCGTTCGCGGTCTCTTGGCCGAAGCCGTCGAGTCCAGTCTCGTCGAGGCCGCTCGACGCCTGTTCGCTGTCGGCGAACACGGTGACCGTTGCGGTCGAGGCACAGGCACTCGCCGTCAATGCGAGCAGGGCGACGAGGATCGCCGCGAGCCACGAGCGTGGCGGACGCGAAGAAGTGGGGCGCGGGTCAGAGATGGCCATGGATCTCTTGACGGCAGAGAAGGTCACCGCATGAGCCATATGGTCCAGGTGGCTCAGGTGCCCAAAACCTCAGGTGCCCAAATCCTCAGGAACCCTGAGTCGCCAGTTCGTAGACCCGTCGGCGACCGACGCCGAATCGAGCCGCGACCTCGGCGGCAGCGTCCTTGGTGCTCAGACCGCTGGCTCTGGCAGCAGCGACGGCTTCGGCGAGCGTGGCATCGTCGGCTTCGGTCGCCTCGGCTGCGGCATCAATCACGATGACGTATTCGCCCCGTGGTTCGCCGAGCGCTGTCGCTGCGTCGGCCAGGTTTCCTCGCCAGACGGTTTCGTGCAGCTTGGTGAGCTCGCGAGCGATGATGCACGAACGCTGTTCGTCCATTGCGTCGGCCAGATCCGTGAGCGTGCGTTCGATCCGGTGGGGCGCTTCGTAGAGCACGACCATGCGAGGCTCATCGGCGAGCTGGGTGAGGCGTTGGCCTCGCTCGGCTCCCTTCCGGGGAAGGAACCCCTCGAAGACATAGCGACCTTCGGTGAAGCCGCTCAGTGCAAGGGCTGCGCTCACCGCCGTCGGCCCCGGCACGACAACGACGTCATAACCCGCAGCCGCTGCGGCCGCGACGACGTGTGCGCCCGGGTCACTAATCGTTGGCATCCCTGCGTCGGTGACCAAGGCAACGCTGTCACCTGCGGCGAGCGTGTCCAGGATGCGGTTGAGCGAGCGGCCTTCGGTGTGCTCATTGGCGACGACCATGCCGGGGTTGGCGATGCCGTGCTTGGCCAGCAGCGACCCGGTGCGGCGAGTGTCCTCACAGGCAATCAACGCCACGGCGCCGAGTACCTGTTGGCCACGCGGCGACCAGTCGCCCAAGTTGCCGATCGGCGTGCCGACGACGAAGAGCTGCGCGTCCGTCCTGAGGACCGTCATGTGCCCCAGCTGCCTCATGTACGGAGCACGAGCACGTCGCCCTCTTCGACGCCCCACCGTTCAAAGCTGCCTTTGGCGGCTTCGATCACCACGTGCGCGCTGATGCGCGGGAGTCCGATGCGGTTCGGCGCCATGGCGACGATGTCGATTACTCGCAGATCACCGTCGGCGGTGCGCCGACAGAACGCAACGTCGAGCGGGAACCGCACGCCGATGGTGTGGACCGATTTGGCCGGGCTGAGCACGAGCACGCCATCAAGCGACGACTGCCCGAGCACACCACGAAGCCGATCCGAGAAGGACTCAGCGATCTCCGCGCTCGCCAGAACGCGCTCATTCGCGACCAGCCAAGACATGCCCACAGGTTGCCACAGGAACGCCGTCGAGCGTCGGGCGAAGGACTCAGACGTTGAAGCGGAAGTCCATGGTGTCGCCGTCGACGACTTCGTAGTCCTTGCCTTCGCTGCGAACATCGCCAGCGTCTCGTGCCGCGGCCCATCCGCCATGTTCGAGCAGCAGGTCCCATTGGATCGTCTCGGCCCGGATGAAGCCACGTTCGAAGTCGCTGTGAATGACGCCGGCGCACTGAGGTGCGTTGGCGCCGGCCGGGAACGTCCAGGCGCGGGACTCCTTCTCACCGGTCGTGAAGTAGGTGCGCAGGCCGAGCAGGTTGTAGGCGGTGCGGCTGAAGCGAGGCAGCGCGCCTTCGCCCAGGCCGAGGCCTTCGAGTAGTTCGGTGCGTTCTGCGATCGGCATCAGCGCAGCTTCGGCTTCGAGCTGCACGCACATGCCGAGCACCTGGGCGCCGTCGAGTTCCTTGCTGACCGTGGCGGTCACGTCGTCGATGGTGTCGAGGTCATCTTCGCCAACGTTGACGACGGCCATCACGGGCTTGTTCGTCAGCAGGAAGAACGGCTTGAGGTCGGCGAGCTGGGTGGCGGTCATGCCGCTGCGGTAGAGCGGCGTGCCTGCGCTCAGGTGCGTCAGTGCTTCTTCGAGCAGTGCGACGTCGACCTTGGCGGTGGCGTCGCCCTTTGCCTGGCGGCGGCGCTTGTCGAGCTGGCGTTCGGCGCTGTCGAGGTCGGCCAGGCTGAGCTCGATCTCGAGCACACCGAGGTGCTCGAGCGGTTCGGTTGGTCCGGGAACGCCGTCGTCGAATGAGCGGAGCACGAACACGATGGCGTCGGACTCGCGGATGCCCTGCAGGAAGTGGTTGCCGAGACCTTCGCCCTGGCTGGCGCCTTCGACCAGACCACCGATGTCGGTGAACTGCACGCTGGCGTGAATCGTCTGCTTGGCGCCGCTCATCGTGGCGAGTTGGTCGAGGCGATTGTCGGGGACCTTGGCCACACCGACGTTGGGCTCAACGGTCGCGAAGGCGTAGGGCGCGGCGAGCGCTCCGCCTCCGGCGAGGGCGTTGTACAGAGATGACTTGCCGGCGTTGGGGAGGCCGACGAACCCGAAGCGTTCCATGCGCCTCGCAGGCTATCGGGCGCCTTGGCCGCTATTCGGTGTGGTGCGATCGCCGCACTCCTCTGAATTCCTGGCGAGCCTGCATGCCGCGTGTTCTACAGTTGGCGCCGTGAAGCAATGAGCGATCCTCGTCCCGTTACCGCATCTCGTCGTTTCGTGCGGTGGCACCTCTCGGAAAGGCGCGCTCATGCCTCACACACCCAACGACCGCCCGGATGAACCCCACGATCAGCGGGACCTGTCGTTCCGACCGTCGCAGCAGCATGCGCAGCTGACTGCTGCCTCAGTCGGGTTCGCTTACGGCCCACGCCAGGTCTTGGACCAGGTCTCGTTCACGCTTGCGCCGGGTGACCGGCTTGGCATCGTCGGCCCGAACGGCACCGGGAAGACGACGCTGCTTCGCCTCCTCGCGGGCGAACTCGTTCCGACCGCTGGTCGGCTTGAGCGGGTGCCGCCGAGTGGAAGCGTTGGCCTGTTGCGACAAGCGCTCGACGACCAGCCCGGCGAGACCGTGGGCGACTTTTTGAGTCGACGGACGGGCGTCGCCCAGATCGTCACTGCGTTCGACGACGCGGTGGCGGATCTCAGTGTCGAGGCCGATGGCGCGTCGGACCGCTACGACGAGGCGCTTACCCGCTACCTGGCGGTCGACGCCGCTCGCTGGGACACGAACGTCGAACTCACGCTGACTGCGGTCGGACTCGACCCGTCGCTTGCAGACCGCCGATGCGCCGACCTGTCCGGCGGCCAGCGGTCGCGAGTCGGGCTCGCTGCCCTATCGCTGTCGACCTTTGATGTTCTGTTGCTCGACGAGCCCACCAATGATCTCGACATCGCAGGGCTTGCGATGCTCGAGCAGTTGGTGACGTCATCGTCGGTCGCGATGGCGATCGTCAGTCACGACCGAGCCTTCCTATCGAACGTTGCGACATCCATCCTTGAGCTCACTGAGCATGACCACACCGCGATTCGCTTCAACGGTGGCTACGACGCCTGGCTCGTCGAGCGGGAGCGGGCCAAGGCCAACCACCAGCGCGCCTATGACGACTACCAGTCGAAACGATCCGACCTCGCCGGCCGGGCTCAGCAACAACGAGAGTGGTCCGACCAGGGCACGTCAAAGGTCCGGACCAGCAACGAGAACGACAAGAACATTCGAGCTTTTCGAACCGCCACCAGCGAGAAGCAGGCGTCCAAGGCCAAGCAGACGCAGCGTGCCCTTGAGCGTCTCGACCGCAATGAGGCCGTAGCCGCGCCATGGAAGCCGTGGGACCTGCAGCTGCGTTTCGGCGAAGCCGACCGTGCTGGCGCCGAGGTGGCTGTGCTGTCGGGCGCCATCGTCGACCGAGGCACCTATTCGTTGGGACCGGTGGACGTCGTCGTCGCTGCTGGTGATCGAGTCTTGATTACGGGTCCGAACGGCTCGGGCAAGACGACATTGATCGATGCTTTACTCGGGAACATCGCACTGTCGAGCGGCACGCAACGGCTCGGGCCATCGGTCAAGACCGGGATCCTCGCCCAGGATCGTCCGCTCTTCGCCAAGGCTCCGTCGCTACTCCGAGCGTTCGTCGATCAGGCCGGCTGCGACGATGTCGAGGCGCGAAGCCAGCTCGCGAAACTCGGACTCTCGACCGAACGCATCGATCGCCCAACCGACAGCTTGTCCATGGGCGAGCGCACCCGAGCTGCGTTCGGGCTCTTCGCGATGATCGGCACGAACCTGTTGATCGTCGACGAGCCCACCAATCACCTCGATCTGCCGGCGATCGAAGCACTCGAAGGGGCGCTGGCCCAGTATCCGCACACGCTGTTGGTCGTCAGCCACGACCGACGGTTCGTCGAGGCGGTCGATGTCAACCGACGATGGGCGCTCATGAGCGACGTCGAGGGCGCAACGACGCAAAGCCACCTCGAGGAAATCTGACCGATCTGTTCGTTCCGTATAGGCGCCATCTGGCTGCGCAAAGGTTGCGCCGTCCGGCCACACTGCACCCATGGTCTGGAAGCGGCTCATCGACGCCGCACTCGAAGTGCCCGTTGCCCCGAGCTTCACTCGCCTCGGCTATGACGTCCGCAAGGCGACCGAGGGCTGGTCGTCGCTCGACGACCTCGACCTCGCCGGCCGGGTCGTGCTGCTGACCGGCGGGACGAGTGGCATCGGTCGAGCCGCTGCCGCTCAGCTCGCTCGCTGTGGCGCGTCGGTCACGATCACGGGGCGATCGCCAGAGCGGACCGCATCGGCTGCAGCCGAGCTGAGCGCCGAGACCGGCGTCGAAGTCCACGCCCACGCCGCCGACATGGGCGAGCTCGACCAAGTCCGGGCGCTTGCCGACCACATGCTGACGAACCACGATCGTCTCAATGCCGTGATTCAGAACGCCGGCGCGCTGGCAGCCGAACGCGCTCTGACGAGCGCTGGTTTCGAAGCCACTGTTGCGTCGCAGGTCTACGGACCGTTCCTCCTCACCAACCTGCTCCTCGACCGGCTGGTGGAGACCGCCAACGACGCCCGTCGACGGTCGCTCGTGCTGACCATGTCTTCGGGCGGCATGTATGCCGCACCACTGACGATCAAAGGGTTGGAGATGTCCGAGGCTGACTACAACGGCACGAATCAGTACGCCATCGCCAAGCGGGCCCAGGTCACCCTGAATGAGATGTGGGCCGATCGCTTCGGCGGCCGAGGCGTGCAGTTTCATGCCGCGCATCCCGGCTGGGCCGACACGCCTGGTGTCGCTGACGCGCTGCCTGGCTTCGGCCGCTTTGTCGGTCCGTTGCTGCGCACTCCCGAACAAGGTGCCGACACGATCGTCTGGCTTACCGGCGCCCCCGAGGCCCTCGAGGAGAGCGGCGGCTTTTGGCACGACCGCCGACGACGCAGCATCCACAAGACACCGTTCAGCCACCGAGCCGATACGGCCGAGCGGCGTCGCCGCTTGTGGGATGTCGTCGAAGCGGCCGCCCTCCGCCCCTAACTCCCGAAATTGATGCGGTTTGGAGGGCCCTTGTACCCCCGAACAGCACCAGTTTCGGTGGTGGGGTCAGTCCGCTGAAGCGCCGCTGACCAGGTATTGCCAAAGGCCTTGCTTGGCGCCTTGGGCTTCCATCTGCTTGCGGGCGCCAAGAATCGCTTTGCCGGCTTCGGTTTCGTGTTGGAACCACCGGGTGGCCTCGAAGGCTGCGGGCACATGGTCGCTCAGTGCGAGCGCTGCGGCCTCGTAGTAGCCACGGATGTCCTGGACGACACGCGCTGGGATTCCGGGTATGCCGGCCTCTTTCCACGGAGCGCCGTCGGCGACCGCTGCGAAGGTGGCGATCGCGGCTGGCACCTCGTCGGGTCCGAGTAGACGGAACGCGCCGATCTTCTCGCCGTAGCGGGCGATCGTTCGGTCATAGGCCGGTCGTAGTCCCCGAGCCTCGGCAACAGCTGGATGTTCATCGCTTTCGGCCCGCGGCGGGATCGGGCACGCCATCAGGCCGCCCTCGTCGGGGATAGCTTCGTCGAAGACCTCGATACCCGGCTCGGTGCGTTCGAGCATGGAGAATGCGTGGGCCAGCACCCGGTGCTGGAACTCGGCATCGCCTGGCTTACCAAGCGGGCGCCCGAGCGGGAAGTCGACGAAGAGCCCTCGGGGCGGTGCCGTCGACTCGAGCTGACCTCGAACGATGCCGAGCGCGATCGTCGCCAGACCGGCTTCTTCGAGGACGTGGGCGAGCGTGCTCACGGCACGCGTGCAGAGCGGTCAAACGGGAGTGAGGACGACGACATCGACACCTGCGTCGAGGAGCACCTTGGCGCCCTCGGGGCCGCTATCCATGCGGATGCCCTGGACCTCGAACTGGTTGCCGGCATAGGCGAGGTGCACGTCGCTGACGGCACCGATCACGCCCTGGTCGGCGAGCTCTTCGAGCCGGTCGATGGGGAAGACCACGTTGTGATCGACGGCGAAACCGACCTGGTCGACGTCTTGGCTCCAGTGACCGAGCTTGAAGTCGCGGCGGCTCGGATCGATCTGACGGAAGCTCGTGTCCCGCGGGTCGAACTGGGCCTGCTCGGGATGATGGAGCGCTGCGCTCGTCAGGATCGCAACCGTCGACTCGCTCAGCGGCTTGGGTGTCGTGAACGCGGTCTCGGCAAAGTCGGCAGCTTCGAGGCCGTCCATGAAGGTCTTCACGCGATCGCTACTGGGAATCGACAGATCGGTCATGCGCAAAAACTTAGAGGCCGGGCTGCTCAGGGCGTGAACCGCCAGAGACGGTCTTCGCCTCTCCCCTCGCTCAGCCCGATGCGCCGAGTCCGCTCGGGATGGGCCGGGGGTGGAACTCCGTCGTCGACGATCGTGGCTCGACTCGTGGCGATGTGATGCCCGTAGAGCGACTCGTCGAGGTCGAACGCCTGGCCGAGCTTGCCAGGGCCGTTCGTCAGATCCCGGTCCCGAACCTTGGCACCACGACGTGCTCGAATCGCATCGATCCCATCGAGTGGCTCGACGGCTCGTAGCAACACGGCAGCGCAGGTCCCTTCGGACCCGACGACGACGTTCGGACACCAGTGCACGCCGTAGCTCAGGTACGTGTACCAGTAGCCGGGTGGACCGAACATGACCGTCGTTCGAGGTGTGATGCCTCGCCACCCGTGCGAGCCAGGATCGTCTTCGCCGCCATAGGCCTCGACCTCGATGATGCGGCCGGTCCGCCGCTCGTCACCGGTCCCGGTCACAATGACCTTGTTCAGAAGGTCGGGTGCGACTTCGAGCACCGGCCGGTCATAGAACGCATCGGGCAGACGTTCGTTCACAACAGGTGTGCGATCAGACGGTGAACGGTTCGCCGTCGTAGGAATCGATGGTGACGAACTCTTCGACCGGCTTGCGACGCAGCTTGGTGAGCTGCTTGACCGGCACGCCGATAGGCAGCATCGCGGCGACTGCGTGCGTCTCAGGGATGCCGAGGACCTGCTGGACCGCGGGCTCTTGGTCGGCCAGGTAGGTCGTGAGAACGCCGCCGAGGCCTTCGTTGCGGGCGGCCATCAGGATGTTCCACACAAGCGGGTAGATCGACGCTCCGCTGATGACGCCGACACGGTCGAGGTACTTGTCGAAGCTGGCGATCACCGCGAGGTCGACGGTGACGACAAGCACGACCGGCGCATCGACCATCTCGTTCACACCGGGGAATTGGACCGGGCCATCTTGTGCCCGGATCGCAGCCTCGTCGACCGATGTCGGCACGATCGAGTTCCACGGGGCCTCGCCCGCAGCGGTTTGCGCGACGTAGATGTCGGTCACCTGTTTGACCAGCGGCACGAGCTGACGACGGATGTCCTTGTCGCGCACCACGATGACGTGTTGGCCCTGGCGGTTGCCGCCGTTGGGCGCAAACCGGGCGTTGTCGAGAACGCGATGCAGCGTTTCGTCGCTCACCGGGTCGTCGGTCCACTCGCGGCACGCAAAGGTGGTCCGCATCACGTCATAGAGCTCCATGGCCCCATGCTGTCAGGCGCGGGTGCCAGACACCGCACCTGCTAACAACGCACGGAGCTATCGACGAACGGAAATCGTGGCGAAGCACATCTCGTCGTTCGTGCCGTCGGCCCACACGATGTAGGCGGGCTCGAGCGAAGAATCCCGGCGCTCCCGGTCCCAGCCACACTCGACGAGCACGGTGTCGGTCGAATTGATGATCAGGTCTTCCTCGGGCACGTAGTTGTATTGCCAGTCGAAGTCCCAGTCAGGGATGTCGAGCAGGACGACCTCATCGGGCGTTCCCGGGTTGAGGGTCATGCGGAACCAGTCGCCGATCTCGTGCATGTGTCCAAGCACTGCGACAACCTGCCCGTTGGCGCCGACGAATCCGGCTGGGATCGAACAGGCGGACTCGGCGGTGCCTTGGGTGAACTGGGCGAAGTCCTCGGGTGTGTAGCCACAGA
>CAZEMU010000091.1:0-16130 GCA_964513315.1 uncultured Acidimicrobiaceae bacterium
GTCGTGGACTTGCCACAACCTGATTCGCCAACGAGTCCGAGCGTTTCGCCCTGAGCGAGATCGATCGAGATGCCGCTGACCGCGTGCACCTTGGCGTTGCGGCCAACGGGGAACTCAACCACGAGGTCTTCGACCCGCATGATCGTGTCGCCTTCGTCGCGCAGGTGGGCCTTGCCGGTACCGGCCATCAGTCAGTTCCCTCGGAGGTCGTGAGGTCGGCCAGGAGTTCCTCGCCCTTGGCGCGAATGTCGACTTCGCTCACCGAGCCGGTGGCTACGGCGACGGTTTCGGGACGACCGGCAGCAAGGTTTCGGTCCCAGGCCGCCTTGTTCTCTTCGGTGCCGACGGGATAGTGGCAGGAGAACAGGTGATCTTCGAACGCGTTGACCTCGGGCGGCTCTTCTTCGAAGCACTTGGGCTGGGCGTACGGACACCGGGGACTGAACTTGCACCCGCTGGGCGGGTTGATGAGGTCCGGTGGACGACCAGCAATCGCAGCGAGTCGGGTGTGGTTGCGGTTCGAGGTCTTCGGGATCGAACGCAGCAGCGCCTCGGTGTACGGATGGCGCACGTCGCTGAACAGGACCTTGGTCGAGGCCTTTTCAACGATCCGGCCGGCGTACATCACGGCGATTTCGTCGGTACGACCGGCCACGACGCCCAAGTCGTGGGTGACGAGGATCATTGCCATGTTGCGCTCGCGGCGCTGCTGGGCCAGCAGGTTCAAGATCTGGTGCTGCACCGTCACATCGAGCGCTGTCGTCGGCTCATCGGCGAGCAGGAGCTTGGGGCCACACGCCAGCGCAATGGCGATCGAGACACGCTGACGCATACCGCCAGAGAGCTCGTGGGGGTAGGCCTCGAAGCGGCTCTCGGCTTCGGGGATGCGAACACTGCGCAACAGCTGGATCGCAGTTTCACGTGCCTCGGCTTTGGAGACGCCGAGGTGCTTGCGGATGTGCTCGGTGACCTGGCGCCCAACCTTCACGACCGGATTCAATGAGGTCATCGGGTCCTGGAAGACCATTGCGATGTCGAGGCCCCAGAGATCTCGCAGCTGCTTGGGCTTCACGCCGACGAGCTGACGCCCTTCGAAGATCGCTGACCCGGACGAGTGGACGTTGCTGCCAAGGTTGAGGTTCATGAGCGTTCGGCTCAAGACGGTCTTACCCGAGCCGCTCTCGCCGACCACGCCAAGCGTGCGCCCGCGTCCGAGCGAGAACGACACACCGTCGACGGCCTTGACCATCCCGGCGGGCACTTCGAAGTGCGTCTTCAGATCTTCGACAACCAGCAGTTCGTCGCTATCACGGTTGAGACGGCCGCCAACCGCGGACGAAGTCGCCGTCATCGACGAATCTCGCTCGCGGCGCTCGCCACGAATGACGAGCGTGAAGTTGCGGATGCCTGGCACGAAGCCGTGACGAAGCCGATGAGCTTCGGC
Organism: uncultured Acidimicrobiaceae bacterium; assembly: GCA_964513315.1. Taxonomy (GTDB): domain Bacteria; phylum Actinomycetota; class Acidimicrobiia; order Acidimicrobiales; family UBA10347; genus UBA10347. The sequence goes on from CAZEMU010000091.1 coordinate 1,445, forward strand.
ATGAATCAATTCCCCCTCACCGGCTTCCCCAAGCCGCTGATGCGATGAACGTAGCACGAAACCTGCCAGATTCCGAAGAGGGCTGGACTCGTGCTGGGCGACATTGGAGCACGTTTCGCGTTGCGCCGCCAAGCGCGCTGATCCGCTGGGCTCACCAGCCGCGGAAACCCCTTGCGCCGGGCGTCAGATTCCACCGGATGAGGTAGCCGGATCTAAGGTCTGAGCACGCCAGCAACAGGCTGCGGTGCACGACAGGGGGCGTTGTGAGCACAGAACCAGTGACCGATTGGGCCGAGGATTTTGAGATCTTCGACGATGCATTCGTCAAGGATCCGTACCCGGTGTGGAAGGACCTACGCGAACAGGGTTGCCCGTTCGCTCGCACCGAACGCCGTCAGGTCAGCTTCATGCCGACGACCTACGAGGGCGTGCGCGAGGTTGCCGGCGACCCCGAGACATGGTCGTCGTATTCGGTCAGTGTGACCCCGACCGAGCCGACCTTCGACGCGAACGGTGACCGCTTGCGGTCGATCATCAGTAGCGATGCGCCGGAGCACACGCCCGAGCGGCGCCTCATGCTCCCCTTCTTCGCCCCAAAGGCGGTCGAGAAGTACCGCGAGCACACCCAAGAGCTGTGCCGCCGCTTGATCCGCGAGTTCATCGAGGACGGCCGCGCCGATTTCGCCGAGGACTACGCACGACAGATCCCCCCTCGCATCATCGCGCTGATCCTGGGCATCGAGCCCGAGATGGCCGATGAGTTCACCACCTGGGTGCAAGGTGCGCTCGAACTGGGCCTGCAGGACCCAGAGATTCGCGAGCACTACTCGAAGATCATCCGTGAGTTCTTCCTCGAAGAGATCGAGAAGCGGATGGAGAGCCCGGGCGACGATCTGATCTCGTTCCTACTCCAAGCCGAGATCGACGGCGAGCCGGTGCCGATTCCCGTCGTTCGCGGCAACGTCGGCCTCATGCTGATCGCCGGCATCGACACGACATGGAGTTCGATCGGTTCGGCCCTCTGGCACTTGGCACATCATCCCGAGGACCGGCAGCGGCTTGTCGATGAACCCGAGCTGATTCCGACGGCCGTCGAAGAGTTCTTGCGGGCGTACTCCCCGGTATCGATGGCTCGCGTGGCGACCAAGGACACGATGCTCGGCGATCGTCCCGTCAAGGCCGGCGAACGTGTCGTGCTGACGTTCCCCGCCGCCAACCGTGACCCCGAGGTGTTCGAGAACCCCGAAGAGGTCATCATCGACCGCCAGAAGAACCGCCACATTGCGTTCGGTTCCGGCATCCATCGCTGCGCTGGGTCCAACCTCGCCCGCATGGAGATGCAGGTCGCCATCGAAGAGATGCTCAAGATGATCCCCGAGTTCGAACTCGAGGATCCCGACGCGGTGACCTGGGCCGGCGGCCAAGTCCGCGGCCCACGCAATCTGCCCGTCACCTTTCCCAATCGCACTGCAATCTAAGGAGCTGCCATGCCCGCATATCTGATCGCCCACTACAACGTCGACGACAAGGACCTGTACCGCGAGTACCAGAAGGGTGCTGGACCGGCGCTCAAGATCGGTTCCGAGTCCAAAGTCCTCGTGCTCGACCCCGCCTCGAACCAGGTCGAAGGCGAACCCGGCGGCGTCCAAACCGTCGTCATCGAATTCGAGTCGATGGAAAAGGCCCGAGAGATCTACGAGTCGGGTGAGTACCAAGCCGTCGTCGGCAAACGCCTCCAGGCCACCTCGCTGCAGTACGCCGTACTGTGCGAAGGCTTCGTCATGCCTGGTTAGTCGGGTAGTACGCCTTTCTCGCTGCGCTCGAAACGCTTCGCTCGGTGAAGCCTCGGCGGTCCCCACCGGATTGTCGGCTAGTTCGGTGGGGCGGCGCGGTGGAGGAAGTCGACGACCGAGCCGGCGAAGATGTCGTTACGGTCACCGGCGACCATGTGGGCCGCATCGGTGACATTCACATATTCGGCGTGCGGGCACTGCGCCAAGAAGGCCTGGGCGCCTTCTTCAGACAGCACGTCGGACAAGCCGCCGCGCACGAGCAGCACCGGCAGGTCCAGATGATCGGCCGCAGCCTTGATGCGCGCCCGGTACTCGGTCATGTTCCAGTCGCGGTCGAGCCGCTTCGGGTCCCAATGCCAGTAGTAGCGATCGTCTGAGCCGAGTCGAACATTCTTGGCCAGGCCATCGAGGTTGCGCGGCCGCTTGCGATGAGGCTGGTAGTTGGCGATTGCCTCGGCGACCTCGTCGAGAGAATCGAAGCCTTCTCGCTTCTGCTCCATGAACGCACGGATCTTCGCCGTGCCCGCCGGTTCGACCTGGGGCGCGATGTCGACCATGACGAGCGCTTCGGCTTCGAGGTGGCCCTCGCCGATCGCCATGATCCCGGTTGACCCACCCATCGATGCGCCGACGAGGATTGGGGGCTTGCCGCCGATGGCGCCAACCACACCGAGTAGATCACGGAGGTTCGCTTCGCTCTCGTAGTCACCGGTTGGTGACCAGTCCGAGTCGCTGTGGCCGCGAGCGTCGAAAGCGACTGCGTGATAGCCAGCCGCACCGAGCGTCTCGCCGGCACCCCGCCATGCGTGCCGCGTCTGGCCGCCACCATGCATCAGGACGACGAGCCGACCTTCGTGGTCGCCCCAAGAGTCGCCGCGGATCGTGAGCCCGTCGCCGCCGGGCCACTCGTGCATCGGCTCGGGGGTTCCAGGTAGGCGCGTACGTGTCGTTGTCATGTCGGCAAACACCGTGGCGCCCCATGCCAGCGGCGGCCAAATCCGTTAGTCGACGACGCTGTCGTGGGGCAGGTTCAGCCGGGCCGCACGGAGGTACGCATAGGGGGTCTCGGCCTCGAAGTTCGACACGCGAGAGGTGTAGAGATCCGCGTAGCGCTCGACCTGGCGGGCGAACAGGCTCTTGTCGTTGCCGGCCCGCATGAGTGGACCCCACGTAGGGTTGCCAACCTCGCTCGACGCTCGTGCGAGTGGCGCGATCTGTTCGTCGAGTTCGATCGCCGCTCGCGTCACCGCACCCAGCCGGTCGCTCGCTCCTCGATCTCCTCGGGTGCGGGCCAGACGCAGCTGGGCCTGTTCTCGGTCGATCAGGACCTTGTCGCTCATCAGCTGTTGCAGCTTCATCTGCTGTTCGGCGAACGAGGCCGCGCCCGCGATCTCGGCTTCGAGCTCGCGTGCGATCAGCGCGGTGCGCCAATGCAGTTCGTCTTTGGTGACATGCACGTCGCCGAAGAGATGATCGCCGACGTACAGCGGCTGCCCTTCGGACACACCGAGGCTTTCCTCGACGAGCCGGGCGTTGCCACCGAAGTACACATCGCCGGCTTCGAGCGGGCCACGGTGCGGGTGCAGCAGCGACCGCTCCTCGTCGACGACTCGATAGATCGGATCATTCGAGGTGAAGAAGCGCGGCTTGTTGGCCGAGACGACCACCAGATCGAAACAGTCCCGCCACGTCGTTCCGCTGGGGCAGAACCGATCGAAGCTGTAGCGCATCATGTGCGACGTATACGCCCAGTCGGAGTTCGTGATCAACGCGAGCTTCTTGCCCGCAGCTCGCTGATCGAGCAACGTCGGCACAATGCCAGGATCGAGGTCGACGAAGGTGTCAGGGTCAGCCACAATCCGCTGCTTGAGCACGCCGGCGACATGGGCCTCGCCCAGAGCCTGATCGATCGTGCGATAGATATCGAGATAGCTCGATGCTCCCGGCAACGGACGTTCGTCGTGGACGGCGACCATCTGGCAAAACAAGCTGGCCCGCGAGAGCTCGAACAACGTGTTCATGAACTCGTACCGAGGTTCACTCAGGTCCACGATCGTGTCGCGATAGATGCGGCGCTGATCCTCGAAAGACAGCAGCTCGTTGCCGTGCTGGGCCCGCACCACGTAGCCGAAGCGCGTCGGCTTGACGACGTTGCCGAGCTCAAGATCGAACACGAGACCGATCGTGAATGCGTTCGGGTCGAACACAAGATCATCGACGGGCCAGTCGCGCAAACGGAGGTTGTCGCGGGCAACGTCGAAGGCAGCTGCTTCCCACGCGTCGACCTCGTAGTGGATCAGCGTGTAGTCCATGTCGTAGCCAACAACTTCGACCGACCGCATGTTGAGGGTCCGGTTCGCAAAGACGCCGCGTTCCGGTGGACTGGATTGGGGCGGACCGGGTTGGGAGGGTTCAGCCATCACCGCGAGGGAACCAGCTCTGGAGCGCCACCGCAAGCGCTCGGGCTGTGACGTGGGCGACGCCGGTCATCAACTGAGCGAATCGCCGTCGTAGGTTGAGTTGACGAAGAAGTCATAGGGCTTGCGTTGCACCCTCGTGCGGAACGCCCGCTGGACCTTCTTGAGTTTCGCGATCCTCGGGAAGGTCTTTAGGTCTTCATCGAGCAGAGCCTGCGCCTCTGCCCGGGTGATCCGGTCGCCTGGGATCACGGCCGTCAAGGCATCGATCATCGGTTCGACCCAATCGTCAAGCCCCTCGCGCAAGAGGTTGGCAACGATGTCGGCGCCGACACCGCGTGATTGCTTCCACCGCTCAACCACATCGACGATTTCACTGCGCAACATTGAGCGCAGCGGCGCTGGAATGGTCTTTGTGAACGGGACCAAGTCGAGACGAAGCTCGCCGTTGGGCTGCCACATGAAGGGAGTGCCGACATCGAGCAGCGTGGCAGTGGTGCCGTCCCACGAGAAGTTTGTGATCTGGGCGTCGATACTGAGCTGTGCTGAGGCATATCCGACCGTTTCGGCGACGGCAAGAATGAACGGATGCTCGGCATCGGGCTCGGATCGACGGAGCACTTCTCGGCCGAGTGTCTCTTGGGGCAACAACGGCTGCACGAGATAGCCGATCGTGTCCTTGGCTCGACGCACCCCAAGCACGTCAGTTTCGACGACATCAATTCCGGTGGCGCGAAGCTCTGCCACATACGACGTCACGAGGTCTCGATAGCTGGCGAACTCGGCTGCGGTGAACGCAGGGCTGCGCTTGCAGATCCAGGCTGGCTCGCTATCTGGCCAGCCAAAGCCGACCGAGATCTCCCCAAAGCCAATGATCCGCAGCGACGAGTAATCGCCACTGTCTAGGGCGGCGCGGACTCGCGCCTCGAGTTGCGCAAGATCCTCCGTCGTCGGTGCTGTGGTCACGTAGCAACGGTAGACCCTTGGCCTGTTGCGCGATCACTATTGTCGTGACGATGCGGCGCCGCTCCCCCACCCGGATACTTGCTCGCCGCGCACGCGCCACGTCGGCCATCTCGGCCCTATTCTTTGTGCTCACGACGGTCATGTGTGCGGGGCTGTTCGTCATGACCACATCGGCGACCGTCGATGCGCAAACCGACAGCGAGCCCGTGACCGTTGTCGACTGCGACGCACCCGAGACCGACGACGACACCCTCCGCATCGCAACGAAGGCACTCGAACCGTTCGTCTTCGTCGACGACGAGGAACTGCGCGGCTTCAGCATCGACTACTGGACCGAGGTCGCCGGGCGGATCGGCGCAACCACCGAGTGGTGCGTTGCCGAGACGGTCGGCGAGATCATCGACCTGGCCAGCACTGAACAAGCGGATGCGGCAATCGCTGGTATCTCGATCACGTCTGACCGCGAAGCCATCATCGACTTCAGCCAGCCGTACTACACGTCTGGGCAACAGATCGTCACCGCAACTGGCGGGGCAAGCACCGCCCGCACGTTGTTCGGGCTGATCTTCAGCCAGGCGTTCCTGTTCCCCGTGAGCATCTTGATCTTGCTCGTGCTCGTCGTATCCCACCTGGTCTGGTGGTTCGAGCGAGGTCACGACTCCGATGACTTCCCGTACGAGTATCGACATGGCATCGGCGAAGCCATCTGGTGGTCGACGGTGAGCGTGATCACCGGCGGCGAGGCCGTCAAGAACATCAACACTGCGCTGAGTCGACTCATCGCGGTGTTCTGGATGCTCGTCGGCTTGTTCCTGCTCGCGTTCGTCACCGCTCGGGCGACTTCGCTGCTCACGATCGCCGAACTCGAGTCCGACATCAGCGGGATCGAGGATCTGGCCGGCCGATCGGTGAGCACGGTCGAGGGAACCGCAACTGTCGACTTCCTGCGCACCGAGGCCCGGCTCGAGCCGCGCCAAGCAGAAACGCTCGCCGCCGCGCTCGACGACCTCGAAGCCGGCGAAACCGACGCGGTCGTCTTCGACGCACCGGTCATCCAGTACGAGATCGCATCGTCGAACCGGGACCTCCAGCTCGTTGAGCCAACGCTGGGGCGTGACCCGTACGGCATCGCGATGCCCCAAGGATCTCCGCTTGTCGAACCCGTGAATGCGGCCGTGATCGAGATCGGTCGTGATGGCACGCTCGACGAGTTGCTGGCCGAGTGGTTCGGAGAAAACTAGCTGCCTAGCCGCGCCCGGCCGTTCAACGCCGCAGCGGTCCAGCTCAAGATTTTGCTCAGGCTTTGCTGGATCGGCCGCGCGCTGTTATCCCGTGGGCTCGATTGCCGATGGAATGCGGCGCCGCATAACTCCCGCACCGCGCCTTCTGCCGACAGTGGTGAGTCGCCTAGAAACGGTCGAGTGCTTGATGCACGGGCGCGTAGTGATCTGCGTCGACCTGCACGAACTTCGTGAGCGATGCGTTCGAGAGCTCACGTTGCATCGCGGGATCTTCATTGCTGGCGAGCAAAGCGTCGCGAAGTTCGGCGACCTGTGCTTCGGGTAGCCGCGTGCTCGCCACCAGCGGTTGCGTCGGCCAGGGGCCGAGACGATCGATGTGATGGAGCTTGGCGATGCGGGCGTCGTTCCGGCTCGCATCGGTGCGCACCACCGAGTCGATGACCGCGGCATCGAGGTTGCCGGCAGCCACTTGCTCGAGTGAGCGTCGGTGGCCGCCGGTAAACGTGAGCTCGGCGAACGTGTCGGGGTCGTGGCCACGTTCGAGGAGCGCGATCCGGAGTGCGTAGTGGCCACTCAGGCTGACCTCGTCGTTGCACCCGATGCTTCGGCCCGCCAGTGCGTCGAGGTCGGCGGCCGGGTTCCGACTCATCACGTCACCGAAGTAGACGGGCTTACCCGCCGACCCTGCGTCGTCAGGAACCCACGCCACGCCGCCGATGCGGATCGACGGTTCGGCCGCCCGCGTCGACAGGTCGACGAATGACGTGGAACAGATCCAGCCCAGGTCGGCCTCGCCGTCCGCAAACGGATCGTGACCCGGCGCGGGCCCAGAACGTTCCTCGTCGTAGTCGAGGTCGGCGTCGAGCACGTCTGCGATCCGCTCGAACAGCGAAAGCGGAAAGCCACCCACCATGTACGACAAGAGTCGGAGTCGCTGCTTCGCCACCGCGTCAGGCTAGGCCGACAGCAAAGAGGGTCGGTCTCGGGTACATGCGAACAAACTCGTGACCGACAACGGCACGTCTCGTACACAATGGTCGTGCATGAGCTTCGAACTACGGACCGAACGACTGCTGTTGCGCTGCCCGCGTCCGAACGACGCCGCCCCGCTCCACGCCCGCCGCAACGACCCCGAAGTCCAAGTGCTGCAGGACTGGGAACTGCCGTTCCCGATGGAGCGGTGCGAGTCGATCATCAACGACGTGATCGCCGAAGGCGAACCTCAGGTCGACAAGGGATGGATGATCACGATCGCGGATGCGGCCGACACCGTCGTGATCGGCGATCTGTTTGTGCGACTGACGTGGGCGGGGCGCTCCGCAGAGGTCGGCTACACGCTGGCCCGTGAGCAGTGGGGACACGGCTACGCAGTCGAGGCGCTGGCCGAGCTCGTTCGTTGGCTGTTCGAGGTGCGCAAGGTGAGCCGACTCGTCGGCCAGCTGCATCCGGACAACACCGCTTCGGCCCAAGTCCTCGAACGCACCGGCTTCCTCTTCGAAGGCCACACCCGCGGCTCGTTCTGGCTCGGCGATGACAACAGCGATGACTGGCTCTATGGCATGACCCGCGCCGATTGGCAGGCGTGGACGGAACGGTCCGACACCGAGCCGCACAGCGTTCGGCTCATCGAGGTCAACGAATCCAACCAGCACGCCGTGCGCAAGCTGGCTGTGCACAAGTCCCAGGACCGGCTGGTCGCTCCCGTCGTGGCGTCGATGGCAGACGCACTATTCCCCGAGATCATCGATGGAGCTCCGGTGCTTCCGTGGATGCGCGCGGTCGAGGCTGATGGCGAGCCCGTCGGCTTCGTGATGGTCGCGCTCGTGACTGACGCGCACCCCGAGCCCTATCTCTGGCGTCTACTCGTAGACCGAATGCATCAGCGTCGCCATATTGGGGTACGCATCATCGACCTCGTGATCGAACAGCTTCGGGCGACCGGTGCGACCACGCTGATGACCTCGTGGGTCGACGGAAAGGGCTCTCCCCGAACGTTTTACGAACGACTCGGGTTCGTGACCACGGGCTCGATCATCGACGGTGAGGTCGAGGCACGGTTGACCTTCGCTTAGGAATGAGCCGGGCGGCGGTCGGCGTCAACTTGTCGAGTGCCCAGCTCGGCGACGAACGCACGCTTGGCCTCTTTGATGATGCGATCGAGCGGGGCGCCATCGACCCGCAGCGGATCGTTGTCGAGGTCGTCGAAGACCTTCGCAGCGAGCACATGGCCCTCAGCGAGCAGACGATCCTGGGATTGCGAGAACGATCGATCCGTGTCGTGCTCGATGACTTCGGCACGGGCGCGGGAACGCTGTCCCTCCTCACTGATTTGACCTACGACGGGCTCAAGATCGACCGCCATTTCGTTTCGCGAGTCCGCCACCCCGGCCCCGCCCGATCGGTGGTCGAGGTGATGCTGACCTTCGCTCGCGAGAACGACGTGGTTGTGGTCGCTGAGGGGGTCGCAGCTCGAACACCGGATTCCGCTGTTGCCACACGTTGACGAAGCCAGCCTGGTCACGCTCGTCGAACAAGTCGAGGCCGACCTCGTGGGCTTCGCCCCTGAGACGAGCATCGAGCTCTTCGTAGATCTCGGCTTCCGCAAGATGCTCGCAGCGCTGTACGGCGGCTGCAACGCGCTAGCAATCAACTGGGGCGTAGCGGCAAGCCGCTATGCCGAAGAGCACGGGATGCTCGGTCGCTCGGCCACCATCCTCTCGGTCGTCGCCGGCATTCGGCCTGATCCGACGCTTGACCATCCGCCATCGGCCGAGGCCCTAGCCCGAGCGGTCACGATTCGACTCTCGGCCGATCTGACACGCGAAGAGCGCGTCACGGTCGACAACAACCTGGGCGTCACACTGCTGAGCTACGGGCTCGTCGAGCAAGCCCGCAGCTGGTGGGAATCAGCGCTGAGCCATCGCGAAGACTGCCGTGCCTTGCCGCTCTCTGCGCTGAACCTCGCCGAGACATCACTTGATCGCTTGACCAGCGCTCCGTGGTCTCCGCCAGGAGGCTCGGCTGAACTCGATCGACAGACCCTCAACGACGCGAGCGCAGTTCTTCGCGACAGCAGCTCTACGCCACCGGGCTTCGCCGATGCGATCGAAGCCCGTCACGCGATGCTCGATGGAGCGATCGACCGGGCGCAGCAAATCCTCGACGAGGCTCCCGTCGACCTCGACGCGGTGAGCGGATTCGTTGTGGGCATGGCGCGATCCCTGCTCGCCGAGGCCGCCGGAACGAACGAGGTGTTCCTCGACCTGTCGGCTGCACTGCTGAAGTCAGTGCAGGGCAACCACGCTCTCCGGTTCCAGGCGGTGCGTGCTCGCTGGATCCACGTCCGAGCGCTGACTGCGAACGGTCTCCATAAAGAGGCTCTCGAACTCCAACAAGAGATGATCCTCGACGAACAACGTCACGGCGCGGGCCACTTGGCGAGCTTCGTGGAGTGGATGCGGTTCGTGGTCGACGTCGACCGGCGCTACAGCGAGCTCGCGGACCTCACTGCACCAACCAGCGACGCCTAGCGACTACCAGCGCTCGTCATCCTCAGGCGAGAAGTCATCCCACGATGGTTCGGGCGCCGGTTCGTCATCAGGGTCTGCGTCACTTGGTGCTGGCTCGGGTTCTAGCTGGGCCATCGGTGGCGCGACGAGGTCGGCCAGCTCAACCGACAGCGGGTCGTCGATGGCATCCTCGTCGCTCGCATCGTTGATTCGTTCGGTGACGAGCGCTGCCAGCACGGTGGTGATCGGGACAGCGGCGACGAGACCGACTGAGCCACAGAGCGTGCGAACGATCTCGACCGAGATCAGCTCTGAGTTCGCGACCTTGTCGAGCGACTGATCCGATGCGGCGAAGAGGAGCAGCAGCGGCATGCTCGCGCCCGCATACGCGAGCAGCAGCGTGTTGACCGTCGAGGCAATGTGGTCACGCCCAACTCGAATGCCGCTAGCGACAAGCTCGCGGACGGTGAGCTCGGGCGACCGGTGATGCAGCTCGGCCACGGTCGCCACTTGGGTGACGGTGACGTCGTCGAGCGCGCCGAGCGTGCCCAATACCGCACCGCCGAGCAGGAGCGAGCTCAGATCGATGTCACCGGCAATGAATGGAAGCAACAGCGCTTCTTCGCTGGCCAACCCGGTGAAGCGGGCGACCGCGAAGAAGACCGACGCGAGCGCCAGTGTCATGACGAGCGACACGAGCGTTCCCGCGAGCGCGACGGTGGTCGTGGGGTTCAGCCCATGCGTCAGGTACAAGCTCACGAACGCGATCGCCGATGCGGCGACGACCGAGACCAGCAACGGATCATTGCCGTCGAGCACAGAGCGAGCAACGAAGATCACCAGCACGGCGAGGGTGACCGCCATGCCCGCAAGCGCGGCGAGACCGCGGAGTCGCCCAAGCGCAATCACGACGACAGCGAAGAGCAGCGCGAGCACGATCAGCGGCCCGCGCCGATCCCGGTCGGCATAGAACCAGAAGTCGGTCGACGGCTCGTAGCCGGCGATGACGGCGTCGCCGACGACAACGTCGGGGGTGATCGCGTCGACGCTCAGATTGAACTCTTGAAACTCGAACGATTCGCCGGCGAATGGGCCTTCTTCGACGATGAAGCCGACCCGCCGACATTCCTGAGGGCGAGCGCTCGTCGAGTATGAGCAGGGGCCTTCGGTAACCGAGGTGACGGTGCCGGCGTAACGATCAGAACCGAGGCCAACTTGCTCGCCTTGTTCGACCGCGTTCTGGCGGCCTTCGTCGGTGGGCCAGAGCAAGAGGATTGCAACGAGCGTGGCGATCGCCGCAACGACGACGAGTCCGAGGACGCCCTGCAGGACTGGGTTCGTGCGAAACGCTGACCAGCCGATCGAGCCGTGGCTGTGGCCATGACTATGGCTGTGTGTGTGGCCTGGATTCGTCGAATGCGAAGGATCGTCGGAGGCGGCCACCGCCAAATCGTAGGAACTCCAACCCGTCCCGACCGACCGCCCCCCAAAGAACTTTCGGAACGACACAAACCGGTGGGGACCGCAGAGGCTTCACCGACCGCAGCGTTTCGAGCGCAGCGAGAAAGGCGTACTACCCGGTGGCCCCGCTGCTGAGGATGGCAACGGCTTCGTCCATGTCGAGGTCGAGGTGTTCGGTAAGCACATCGAAGGTGTGCTCGCCCAGGCATGGCGCAGGTGCGCGGGGCCCGTTGTCGTAGCCGGCGATGCGGTACTGGTGGCCTTCGTAGGGCACCTCGCCCATCTCGGGATGCGTCATTGGCCGGTAGAAGTTGCGGTGCGCGAACTGCGGGTCTTCAAGCAGGTCGCTCGATCGCTGCACCATGCCTGCCGGCACGCCCGCGGCCTGAAGTTGCTCGAGCAGCGCTCGGGGTTCGTGCTGGCGGGTGTAGGCGCCGAGGTGTTCGTCAATCGTCTCGGCTGCGGCTCGTCGTCCGGCGTGGCTGTCGAGATCGCTGGTCGCCCAGTCGGGGTCGCCGAGCACGCTTCGCAGCCGAGTCCATTGCTCGTCGGTTTCGATGGCGATTGCGCACCATTGATCGTCGCCCGCGCAGGGATACACATCGTGCGGCGCATGGTCAGGGTCGGCGTTGCCGCGTCGACGCGGGCTCACCCCGGTCAATTGCGTGTCGATGAGTTGAGGAGCGAGAAAGTGCAGCGCTGCTTCGGCTTGGGCGAGGTCGATGTGTTGCCCCTCGCCTGTCCGGCGGCGATGGTCGAGTGCGGCGAGAAGCGTGGTGACGAGGAAACGTGGCGCGACCGTGTCGGTGTACGCATTCCAAGGTCCGCCGGGCGGACGGTCGGGCCAGCCGGTGACTTCGTAGAACCCGCTGATCGCCGCCGCGTGATAGCCGTACCCAGCGAGAGAGGCGATCGGGCCGGTCTGTCCGAACAGGCACGTCTCGGCCATGATGATGTTCGGATTCAGCTTGCGGGCGACGTCGTAGCCAAGCCCGAGTCGATCCATCGATCCAGCGACGAACGAGTTCAACGAGATGTCGCACCAGGCCAGCATCTTGCGGGCGACTTCGAGCCCATCGGGGTGCTTGAGGTTGAGATGTATCGACTGCTTCGACGTGTTGAACGAGCCGTAGAACTGGCAACGGTTGATGCCAATCTCGTTGTCCTTGAACGGACCAACGAGTCGCAGACGGTCGGCGGGGTCGTCGCTTTCGATGCGCACGACCGTCGCTCCGTGATCGGCGAGCGCCTTGGCCGAGATCGGCCCGACACCGATCCAAGAGAAGTCGGCGACCTTGATCCCTTCGAGCGGCAGGCCACGTTCGGGCCGTACTCGTTCGATCGGCTGACGAGGCGAGGCGGCGGTGAGTTCGGCGAGTAGCTCTTCGGTGTGCTCGCCGATCTTCGGCGCAGGTCGAGCCCACTGGATCGGAGCGATGGACGACTTTGCGAACGCGCCTGGAGCGCGGAGCGTGCGTCCGCTGGGCAGGGTGATCTCGTCCCAGTAGTCACGGACCTCGAGCTGGTCCATGGCCAGCACGTCTTGAGCGGTACTGACGGGCACGATCGTGAAGCCGCGTTCGGTCGCCCCGCGAAACAGTTCGTTCTTGGTCATGCTCGAGGTGAACCGTCGGACCGTGTCGATGACGTGTTCGAAGGTGTGATGCATGTCCACGCCGTCGAGGTGCCGCCGCTCGTAGGTCTCCCAGTCTTCGCCGTCGACCCACGCCTGATCGACGATGCCGGTCTCGAGCATCCACGGCACGACACCCTGCAGGGTCTTGCCGATGGCGATCATGCAGACTTCGCCATCGGCAGCGGGATAGGCGAGCGGCGTCTTCAGCGTGGTGAGGTGCAGCTCGGTGCCGCAGCGCTCTGCGTTGGCACCGTCGATCGCCGACTTGACCATGGCGTTGAGTCCGGTCCAGAAGACCGCCGCTTGCACGGACATGTCGACGAATTGGGCTTCGCCAGTTGCGAGGCGACGCTCATGCGCGACGAGCGAAGCAAGCGCAGCTTCGGCTGATCCGTGCAGCCAGGTCTGGGGCACCGAGATGCGCACCGGACGGCGATCCGGGTCGCCGGTCAATGCGACCGATCCGCCCATCGCTGCGACCGTCAGATCGGTGCTCAGATGGTCGGCGTACGGGCCGTCTTGACCGAACGGCGAGATGGCGACGTAGACGAGTTCCGGCTGCAACTGGCGCAGCGCTTCGAAACCGTGGCCCGCCGCATCGGCGACACCCGCACCTGCGTTCTCGAACACGAAGTCGGTGGTCGCGACCAGCGCGTCGAAGTCGGCACGGTCGCCAGGATCCTGCACGTCGAGCGCGATGCTGCGTTTGCCTCGGTTGTAGGCCTGGAACCGCAGGCTGGCGAGCTCAGCCGGTTCGCCGTCGGCCAGCGGTGCCTGGCGTCTTGATGCCGCACCGCCAGGCGGCTCGACCTTGATGACGTCCGCGCCGAGCCCGGCGAGCATGAAGGTCGCGATCTCGGCCCGCCCATCGGTCAGGTCGAGCACTCGGTACGGCGCCAGCATGCCTGCGCTGCTCATCGCTCTGGTTCCATCGTTCGGTCCCCCAACGTCACGGGCTCATCTTCACAGCCCGACCGGCTCTGTCAGAAAACGCCGGCCGAATCGACGCCATGGACTACACCCAGAGGCGATCGCAGACGTCGAGCCAGAGCTGGGTGGTGAGCGCAAGCGACTCGATATCGATCCGCTCGTCGTTGCCGTGGAAGCGGCTCTGGAACTCGGCGAACGAAACCTTGTCGCTCAGCAGCCCGCAGCCGTAGGCGGGAACGCCCTTGGCCCGGAAGAACCGGGCATCGGTGCCGCCCGTGACGAACGAGGGAACGACCCGAGCTCCGGGATATGCCATCTGAATCGCATCGTCGAGCGCGGACCACAGCGGCGTGTCGATCGACGACTGCGCAGGCGCCTTGGGTTCATCATCGAACTTGCGGTGCATGGTGACCGACGGCCAGAGGTCCTCGCCGATGATCTCGCGAACGTATCGATCGGCGTCTTCTTGCGTCTCACCAGGAAGCATCCGGATGTCGATGTACAGGTCGGCGTGGTCCGGAATCGTGTTGTCCTTCTCGCCGCTCTGCATCACGTTCGGACTGAACGACATATGGCAACACGAGTGCAGATTGCGAGCGGTGCCCGGCGGAAGCTCGGCCAGCGCTTCTTCAAGGTGCACTGGATCGAGCAACTTCCGTTCGAGCTCGCTCTCGAACCCGAGCGCCCGAACGCGGTCCCGAAAGGCCTCGTCGAGCCGGGGTGCGATCTCGTG
>CAZEMU010000092.1:0-8229 GCA_964513315.1 uncultured Acidimicrobiaceae bacterium
ACCGCAGACGGCACCGTCGAGGCTCGCGAGGTCGGGACGAGCGTCGACGCCGGTGCCGCTTCGCCCAATATCTGACCGAGCTCGGTTCAGCGACGGGCCCAATTGCAGGAGCGAGCCCAGGCGTGCGCTTCTCCTGGGACATGACCGACATCTACGACAACTATCCGATCGATGCGGTGCGCCAGTCCCTTCTCGACGAAGTCATCGCTCGCATTTATCTCGACGAACCGACCGTCGAAACGGTCCCGCCGTTTGCATCAGGCCGAACGTTCGTGAAGTTCCCCACCTGGCTCTCGGTGCCGGATCCTCTCGAGAATCTCTATCGCTACGCCGTCAACGATCGAGAGACGGTGCGAGTCGAGATTCGAGCGGCGCTCGTTGAAGTCGTCTTTGCCTTCGATGACGACGAGATCGTATGCGAGGTCTCAGACATGGCCACGTACGACCCGGACAACGATGATCCGGTGGCTGACGCGCCGCCGTGCAGCACGGTGTTTCTCACGGCTGGCGATCGGTCGTTCTCGGCAGCGTTGCGCTATCAGGTCGAGGAGCGGATCGCGTTCTCTGCTGACCGGTCCTTCCCGGCAGGTGCATGGGTGCCGCACCCGTTGCAGCCGGACGTCGAACGCGAAGCAGACTTCGGCAACTTCGGTGTGCACGAGCTGTACTCGTTGACCGTTCGGGCGGACTAGCGCCGCGCGGGCAGGGCCCGCGCAAGAGATCCGAGGATTCGGCGGCCTGGAGCGGGCTCACTACGCTGACGAGGTCGTCCAATCGCAGGAGTCCTCATGACTGACGTCGTCATCGTCGAAGCTGGCCGCTCGCCCATTGGCAAGCGCAACGGAAGCCTCGCCGGCGCCCATCCCGCCGACGTGCTCGGTCCCGTGATGATGGAAGTCATCAACCGCGCCGGCGTCCAGTCGAGCGACGTCGGCCAGGTGGTCGGCGGTTGCATCAACAAGGTCGGCGCCCAGGCGATGAACATCACCCGCACCGCATGGCTCAGCCACGGCGGCGCCGAGGAAGTCGCCGCGACCACCGTCGACGCGCAGTGCGGCAGCAGCCAGCACGCCGTCAACACTGCATTCGCCCTCATCGCGAGTGGTGCCGAAGACGTCGTCATGGCCTGCGGCGTCGAGGCAATGAGCCTGCTTCCGATCGGAAGCGATGCGTTCGCTGGCGCCAAGGCCGGCCTCGGCAAGCCCGTGAGTCGCAGCTACTTCGAGAACTACGAGTTTGTCAGCCAGTTCGAAGGCGCCGAGCGCATCGCCGAGAAGTACGAGATCGACCGCAACGACACCGACAGCTTCGGCCTGCAGTCCCAGGAGCGCGCGGCGACGGCGATCGCCGAAGGCCGCTTCGAGACCCAGATCATTCCGGTCGACGCTCCCGTGCTCGACGCCGAGGGCAATAAGACCGACGAGAAGATCAACGTGACTCGTGACGAGATTCCTCGTGACACGAGCATGGAGAAGCTGGCCCAACTCAAGCCCGTTGCTCGCGAAGACGGCGTGCATACGGCTGGCTCGTCATCACAGATCGCCGACGGTGCAAGTGCCGTGCTGCTGATGAGCGCCGAAAAGGCTCAGGAGCTCGGCTGCAAGCCGCTCGCCCGGGTGCTGCAGACAGCGCTCGTCGGCTGCGACCCCGTCCTCATGCTCGAAGGCCCGATTCCGGCAACCCAGCGAGTGCTTGAGCGCGAAGGCATCACCGTCGACGACGTCGACGTGTTCGAGATCAACGAGGCCTTTGCGTCGGTCGTGCTGGCGTGGCAGAAGACGCTCAACCCCGACCCGGCCAAGGTCAACCCGAACGGCGGCGCCATCTCACTCGGCCACCCACTCGGCGGCACCGGCTGCTTCCTCACGACCAAGGCCGTCCACGAGCTTCAGCGCACCGGCGGCCGCTACGGCGTCATCACCATGTGCTGCGGCGGCGGCCTCGGCACCGGAACCCTGATCGAGCGCATCTGATCGAACGGGTGCAGCCACCCGTTCGCATTGAACCATGGTCAGCAGAGCAGCCGGAGGCGAAGCCGAAGCTGTGATTGCGTGAAAAATGGAACGGACACGCCCTGCACGGCGTGTCCGTTCATTGATTGTCGATGAAGGTGGGAGAAACCTTCAGGCGATAGCTGCCGCTTCGCTCTGCACAGCGAGTCGGCGTGCCTTGAGTATGCGACGTCGTTGACGTTCCGAGCAGCCGCCCCACACACCGTGTTCGATGCGGTAGGTCAGTGCGTACTCGAGGCACGGTTCGAGTGACGGGCATCCGTCGCAGACCTTCTTGGCGACCTCGACCCCAACCCCATCGCTGGGGAAGAAGAGATCAGGTGCCTGGCCGGCGCAATTGCCTTCTGCCATCCATGTTGTGTCCACGAGAGAACCTCATTGACGTCGCTTACGAGTTGTATTCAGCCATAGAGGACCGAAAGCGGCCGTAAATCGTCGATTTCTCCGGTTTTTCGCACGGAAATCGTTCGAATCAAGCGGTTTGCCACGGAAACAATCTTCTCGGAAGATGCCGCCGTCGGCGAGGGCCTGCAGGGTGGCGGTGTCCCAGCGCTGCGAAAAGTGTGGGTATCGACCGGTGTGGGCGGCGTCGATCGACAAACGGCCCAGCCCGCGTGGTGATTTGGCGAGAACTGGGCGATGATGAACGGGCGTGAGCGATCTCGACCCTTCGGCACAACGGCCGAACTATGGCGCCTCGACGCGCAGCCCTCTGGGTTCGCTGCCGTCGGCTCCTCCGACCTACAACCCGTCTGAGCGATTGTTCGCGCCCCTGCCCGACCCGACGCCCCAGCAGGTGCAGGTCGAGACCTCGCCCGAAGATGCGTGGTGGGCAAACCCCTGGCCGCTCGCCGCCATCGCTGCGGCAATCGCGCTCGTGGTGGCCGCATCGGTCATCGGCGCCTTCTTGTTGTTCGACGATGAGCAGGCCGGCGGGCCACTCGTCAGCCTCGGCGGCGGAGCCGGCATCGTTGGCGGTGAGAACTTGTCGCTGCGTGGTGACGCGCTCGATGTGCAAGGCGTGCTCTCGGTCGTCAGCCAGTCGGTCGTCTCGATCGAGGTCAACCAAGAGACGCTGCGAGGCGTGTTCGGCGGGGCCGGGTCCGGCATCGTCATCGACTCGAACGGACTGATCCTGACCAACGCCCACGTCATCGACGACGCCGACGAAGTCACGATCGTGTTCTTCGACGGCACCCGTGCCCCGGCGCGAGTCGTTTCCTCGATCGTCGCCGACGACGTCGCACTCGTCCAGGCCGAGGGTGTCACCGACACGCTTCCGGCCACGCTCGGCACCTCGGAACAGCTGCTCGTCGGCGACCAGGTGCTGGCCATCGGCAACGCACTCGGACTCGGTGGCGACCCCACGGTCACCCTCGGCATCTTGTCGGCCAAGAACCGTCAGCTCGACGCCGGACGCCTCAGCTTCAGCAACCTGTTGCAGACCGACGCAGCGATCAACCCCGGCAACTCCGGAGGCCCGCTCGTCAACGCGGCCGGCGAAGTCGTCGGCATCAACACCGCCATCATCGAAGGCTCGCAGAACGTCGGCTTCGCCATTGCGATCGAGTCGGTGTCGGAGTTCCTCGAAGGCTTTGCCTCGGGTGACAGCCTGCTGACGCCCGACACCGCCTGGTTTGGCGCATCGAGTCGCTCGATCGCCACCGTGCCTCAGGACGACCGCGACGCCGCCGGCGCAACCGCCGAGTCCGGCGTGTTCATCATCGACGTCTTTGGCGGAAGCGCCGCCGATCGCGCCGGCCTGCAGCCTGGCGACGTCATCACCGGCCTCAACGGCGCCGCCGTGCAGACGCCCGAAGACGTGGCCCGCATCATCCGCCGGCTCGACCCCGGCGACGTGATCGACATCGACTACGAGCGCTCCGGCTCCTCGCAATCGGCCGAAGTCTCCCTCGGCACCCGCGCCGACGCCAGCAATGGCGACTGAGTAGTCCGCCTCTCCCTTCGTTCTCGCTATCTGGCAGTTCAGAACTTCACCTTTGAAGCTTTGAGCTGCCAGAAGGTTCGTCCGACTTCAACTGGCAGTCGAGGACGTCATCTCTGAAGCTTTGAGCTGCCAGATCGGGCCGAGCAGGGCGGTGGGATTCCGTTGGGAAGCCATCCCGCGACGCTCTCGCGGTGGGTTCTTCCTGGGACAGGCTGTTCGAGCGAGCAGCCGCGCAACATGGCGTTGTCTCGAGAGCAGACGCACGTGCATGCGGCGTCGACGCGCAACAGCTCCGCCGGGCCGTCGCAGCTGGTCGGCTCACCCGCGTGTTGTCCGATGTTTTCACGGTGGCGGGCGTCCCGGCCACGTGGCATCAACGCCTGCGGGTAGCGACGGCAGCTGGTGCGATCGTCTCGCACCGGTCGGCGGCCGCGCTTCACCGTCTCGATGGCTTCCCGCCAGGCATCGTCGAAGTCACCTTTGAGCGGAACCGTCATCGTGAGATCCCGGGTGCGACCGCCCATCGCTGGTCGCGCAACAACGAGGTGGATATCACCGCCATCGAGGGCATCCGCACAACCTCGGTTGCCCGGACGCTGGCACAGCTGGGCGCCGTGGTCGATCCTGCCAAGGTCGAACAGGCCCTCGACGACGCACTCCGTCCTGGAACGAGTCGAGCTTGGATCGTCGAAACGCTCGAGCGATTGCGACGCACCGGCCCAACAGGCGCCGCCGTCCTGGAACGACTGCTCGACGACCCCAGCCGATCGGGGAAACTGCCTGACTCACACTTCGAACGCTTGCTGCAACGGGTGCTTGCGGTGCCGGGGCTTCCCTCCCCGATGCTGCAGCACGAGGTGCACCTTCGGTCCGGTCGGACACGCCGACTCGATCTGGCGTTTCCAGATGTCAAACTCGCGATCGAAGCCCATTCGCACCAATGGCACGCGAGCCGATCGGACTGGCACGCTGATCAACAGCGACACCTCGAACTTGCGACTGCAGGATGGACCGTCCTCTACATCACCTGGCCGATGCTGCAGCGGCCCGACGAGACCGTGGAAGCCGTCGCCACTCGTTACTGGCAGCTCAAAGCGTCACGATTGACGTCCTGAACTGCCAGTTACAGCAACGCGGGCCAACTGGCAGCCCAAAACGTCGCTGGTGAAGCTCTGGGCTGCCAGTTGCCGCTTCACCAGCCCGACAGCGGCTGTAACCGGCGCGGAAGCGGCTTGGCGGCGGGCTCCCTACAATGGTCCACATGTCTGATGTTCAAACCCCGGGCGCGGTCGACGAGAACGGTGAGCCAGTGGCTCCCGACGCGCACGTCAAGATCGTGTACCTCGGTCCGACGTCGCCTCACTGGGACTTCCGCAGCGACTTTGGCGATGCCGCCTACATCGAGTCGTTCAAGCTTCGGGTCCAGGCCCGACTGCTGCTTCTGCCCCCACACGATCCCCAGTTCCGCCGCAACCGCGAGCGGGTGAACCGCGACGCGGAACGCTCGAACATTGCGCTCGAGTGGGACCTGGGTTACGACGAAGGCGAGGGCTGAGGCCCGCATGCTCGAGGCATCCGGGCCTCGACTCCTGAACCGCCAACTGAGCTGGTTGGCGTTCAATCGACGCGTGTTGGCGCTGGCCGAGGACGTGTCGCTTCCCTACGCAGATCGCATGCGCTTCGTCGCGATCTGGGCCCGCAACCTCGACGAGTACTTCCTCGTCCGCATCGCCGGCCTCAAGGCCCAAGCCCGCTCCGGTCGGAGCCGCGACATCGACGACGGCCTCTCCGCGGCCGAGCAGTTCGAGAAGGTCCGCCAAGAGGTCAACCGTCAGCGCATGCTGGCCGAGGGCATCACCCAGAACTTGCGGGCCGACATGGCGTCGACCGGCTTCGAACTCGTTGACTGGAACGACCTCGACGAGCTCGAGCAGAAGTCGTTGAGCGAGTTCTTCCGGAACCAGGTCTTCCCGGTCCTGACGCCGCTTGCCGTCGACCCAGGACACCCGTTTCCGTACATCAGCACGCACTCACTAAACCTTGGGCTACTGCTCGCCGATCCGGTGAGTGGCATTCCTCGCTTCGCTCGAGTCAAGGTCCCGACCGATCTGCTCGACCGCCACGTGCGTGTCGAGTCGAGCGAAGCGTCGGTCGATCGCTTCATCCCGCTCGAACAGCTGATCTCGGCCAACCTCGATCGCCTGTTCCCCGGGGTCGAGGTCATCGACCACACGATCTTCCGGGTGACTCGCAACGCCGATATTTCAGTGACCGCCGACAGCCTCGATGATCACGATGATGACCTGCTGACGGCGATCGAAAGTGAGCTCCGCCAGCGGCGTCACGGCGAAGTCACCCGCGTGCAGATCAGCGCCGACGCGTCGATCGAGTTGCGGTCGATCCTCGCCGAAGAACTCGACTGCGACCAGGAGACCTTCTTCGCGATCGATGGCGTCCACGACCTGGGCACCTACTGCGACATCGACGACTTCGCGGGCGATCGAAGCGACTTCTTCCTCGAGCGCTATGCGCCTCGCCGCCCCGAAGAATTCGCTGGTGTCGACTCACCGGGCGACCTGTTCGCCGTGCTGCGTGAGCGTGACGTCTTCGTCCACCACCCGTACGACTCGTTCGACGACTCGGTGCTGGCGTTCATCACCGCCGCAGCCGACGATCCCGATGTCCAGGCCATCAAACTGACGCTGTACCGCACGTCGGGCGACAGCACGATCGTCGAGGCCCTGATCCGAGCCGCCGAAGCGGGCAAGCAGGTCGTGGTGGTTGTGGAACTCAAGGCCCGCTTCGACGAGGCGAACAACATCGAATGGGCCCGCCGCCTGGAGCAGGCCGGCGTGCACGTGGCCTATGGCTTCATCGCCCTCAAGGTGCACACCAAGACCTGCCTCGTCGTGCGTCGAGAAGCCGACACGCTGCGCCGCTACTGCCACTTCGGCACCGGCAACTACAACTCCCGCACCGCGCACCTCTACACCGACTTCGGCCTGTTCACGAGCGACCAGGAGTACGGCGAGGACCTGAGCGCGCTGTTTAACAGCCTGACCGGCTTCCACGTGCCCGTCGACTACAACGAGCTCGTCGTGGCTCCGGCTGACATGCGGCCCCGGCTGCTCGAGCTGATCGAGAACGAGGCCCGGTTCGGGTCCAAGGGTCACATCCGCTTCAAGATGAACTCGCTCGTCGATCCCGAGATGATCGAGGCGCTCTACGAGGCCTCGCAGCATGGGGTTCGCATCGAGCTGATCGTGCGCGGCCAGTGCTGTCTACGTCCTGGCGTCGAGGGCTTGAGCGAAACGATCACCGTGCGCAGCGTGCTGGGCCGGTATCTGGAACATGCCCGTGCGTATTGCTTTGCGAACGGTGACGGCGAGGGCGTTGCTCATCTCTTGATCGGTTCTGCCGATTTGATGGGACGGAACCTTGACCGACGTGTCGAAGCGTTGGTGCCGGTCTCTGACCCCATGACTTCGCAACGCCTGACCGAGATCATCGACGTGAACCTCGCCGACGATCGTCGCGCGTGGACATTGCGTGGGGACGGGTCCTGGGTTCCACCTGACCCGTCTGGCAGCATGGAAATGCACGTTCAGCTCCACGGCTGAGCACCACGAGGAACTTGATGAGCAACTTGATTCAGGCGGCTGGCGGCGTCGTCGTTGACCTGTCGAAGGGCAAGCCGCGCTATCTCGTGGTGCACCGGCCTTCGTATGACGATTGGAGCTTCCCGAAGGGCAAGCTCGACGCTGGCGAGAAGCACCGCGATGCGGCGCTGCGTGAGGTCAAGGAAGAGACCGGTCTGGTCTGCAATGTGCTGACCAAGCTGAGCCCGGTCAGCTACCAGACGCCCAACGGCAACCCGAAACGAGTCAAGTACTGGTTGATGGAGGCCGTTTCGGGCGAGTTCGCCAAGAACGACGAGGTCGATGCCGTCACGTGGCTGAAGCGATCGTCGGCGATGAGCCTGCTGACCTATGTGCACGATCAGGCACTGTTGGTAGAAGCGCATCTGACCGCCAAGGACATCAAGGCCGAGCGCAAACGCATTGCCCGCGAAGCCGCCGAGGCCGCGGCTGCAGATCCCACGAACTCCGGCCCCACCGCGCCCCTCTAGCCCTGGACCACCTGCCTGGCACCATCTGTCCGGTCTCGATGTTGTGAGCGCCAGCGAGCAACTCGGTAAGCGGGGAGCGCAGCGGCGAGCGACGTTTACCTGCCGTTAACCGGGGCGATGATCACTGGAAAGACGCCACT
>CAZEMU010000092.1:8329-16028 GCA_964513315.1 uncultured Acidimicrobiaceae bacterium
CGAGCGACGTTTACCTGCCGTTAACCGGGGCGATGATCACTGGAAAGACGCCACTTCTAGCGTCGCTAGAGCGTTGCCGTTCGCTGCGCATCCACGAGGCTCGAAGGGTCCAGATCCGTGAATGCTGAAGGTACGTCGCTGTTGCGACTGCTCGTATTGGGACTGAGTTTGGCGCTCATCGCCGTTCTCGCAAACGATCGGGTGACAAGCGATAGCAGTGCCGCTGCGTCGTCGACCGAAACCGCTGATGGTCCTTCTGCCGTCAGCACGATGACCGGCGAATTCTTGATCTCCGGGTCGTCGACGGTGTTCCCGATCGTGAACAAGCAGGCCGAGGAGTTCGGCGCAGCGAATCCGGGCGTGGCCATTGCGGTCGAAGGGCCTGGCTCGGGTGATGGTGCCCGGTTGTTCTGTGCTGGTGACGTGCCGATCGGCAATGCCAGCCGTCAGTACAAAGATGCCGAGCTCGAAGAGTGCGCCGCCAACGGCATCGAGTTCATCGAGCTGCGTCGTGCGATTGACGGCATCTCGGTGATTACGTCGGTCGAGAACGATGCAGTTGAGTGCCTCAGCTTCGATCAGCTCTATGCACTGACTTCTGATGCGGCGATTGGCATCAAGAACTGGTCCGAGGCCAACACACTGCTCGCCGACATTGGTTCGCCGGCCGGTGAGCTTCCCGATGCGAAGCTCGACATTTATGCGCCGGGCGAAGAGTCAGGCACCTTCGACTCGTTCGTCGAGATCGTGATCGAGGGCGTCGCCAAGGGCAAGACGGGCCTCGATACTGAGGCCAACGAGTTCGCCGATCATGCTCGCCCTGACTACAACTCGAGCCCTGATGACAACATCGTGATCGCCGGCATCAGCGGCAACCGGTACAGCCTCGGTTGGGTCGGCTTCGCCTTCGCCAAGGAAGCCGCAGAAGCAGGCCAGGCGAAACTGGTGCAGGTCCGCCAGCAGGCCGACGGCGAGTGTGTATCGCCGACGCCCGAGACAATTGCGTCGGCCGAATTCCCGATCGCTCGCTTCCTCTACACCTACATCAATGCCGGCGTCGTGGAGAGCGAGCCTGCTGTCGCTGCGTTCGTTGACTACATGATGAGCGACACCGGGCTCGAGTCGGTGACGGCCGCCGGTTACGTCCAGCTCAATGACGAGGACCAGGCCAAGGCCCAAGACCTCTGGGCGACCCGCACGACGGGCATCCAATGGTGAACCCGTCCACGACAGAAGCGGTCGACCCGACTGCCTCTGAGCTCGAACAGGAGCTGCGGGGCGAAGCGACCCCGCCGACGCTCCCGGTCGACTCGTTCTCGGTGCCGTCGATGACCCGTCGAGGCGTGGGCGCGTTCCTCGAGATCGCGCAGTACTGCCTGGTCGTGATGGCGGTTGCGATTGTCGAGTTCTACTCCGGTGATTTCACCGGACCGGTGCTGTTCGGACGCAAGCTGTTCGAGACGGGCACCCCGGGCGACTTCGGTCCGTCGAACTGGACAATCGGCCTTGTGATCTATGCCGCATGGGTGTTGTGGCGGGCGACCCGCAGCACTACCCCAGCTGGCGCTGCGCTGCAGCAGTCTTTCGTTGAACGCACTGGCGCCCCCGCTGGCTTTGCTCGCACCATGGTGCGCAACCTGACCAAGTTCGGTGCGGTGTACGCGTTCCCGCTCGTCGCGTTCGATGGCAACCAGCTGCTCTGGATCGCCCTTTTTGTCGGGTGCGGATTCATCATCGAAGCGATGTACCGCTACGAAGCGCCTTGGGACATCGTCGCAGGAACCACGCTGGTCGCGAACGCGGCCAAGGCGTCGCCACGATCCTCGGGCCCGCTGACGCTCACCGACTTGCAGGTGAGCGGTTCGCGACAGGCTCAAGACCGTCGGGCAGCGAACCTGCTTCGTCTGGCCGGATGGGTCGCCATCATCGTCAGCCTGCTCATTGTCTGGGTCGTCTTCAAGGAAGCGTACGTCTTCGTCTCTGACCAGGACTTCAGCTTCGGGCTGCTCAACATCGAGGGCGAACGAAAGGGCTGGTACCCCCGACGTGGCCTGTTCGACATCTCGACGCTCTTGATCGGAACCCTGTGGGTCACCGGCATCGCCATGGCCATCGCTGGCCCAGTCGGGCTCGGCGTCGCCATCTACCTGTCGGAATATGCAACGCCACGGGTGCAGCGCATCGTGAAGCCCGTGATCGAGACCCTCGCTTCGGTCCCATCGGTCGTTATCGGCATGTTCGCCATCTTCTTCGTCAGCCCGTCGCTGCTTCGCTTCTTCTTTGACGACATCGGGATCTTCTCGATCGTCGCCGCTGGTATCGGCGTCGGCATTCTGACGATTCCGCTCGTCGCGTCGATCACCGAAGACGCCCTGCGAGCCGTTCCTCGATCGCTACGAGAAGCCGCCTACGGCCTCGGCGCTCGCAAGATCACGGTCGCCCTCAAGGTCGTGTTCCCCGCGGCGCTCTCGGGTATTTCAGCTGCCTTCATCGTCGGCGTGTCACGAGCGATCGGCGAAACCATGGTCGTGGCGATCGCCGCTGGCGGCTCGGGCGGAACCCTGTTCGGCTACGACCCGCTCGTGCCCGGCCAGACGGTGACCGCCGCAATGGCCAGCCTCGGCGCTGGCACTGACCAGGTCGCCGGATCAGGCCTGGCCTTCCAGAGCCTGTACTTCCTTGGGGCGTTGTTGTTCCTGCTGACGCTTGCACTCAACGTCATCTCCGATGCCATCGTCCGCCGATTCCGCGAGGTCTACTGATGGTTGCCATTACGACTGAGCTGCGTCGTCAGCTCACGGTCAAGCGCTCTAGCGACCGAGCCGGCCTGGTGTTTCGAAGCCTGCTCGTCTTCTCGCTGCTGATCGCGTTCGCCATCCTGGTCGCCGTGCTGCTCACTGCGGTGACTCGCGCATGGCCGATCCTGTCGGAGCGTCCGCTCGACTTCTTGACCTCGAAGAGCTCACAAGATCCCGGCCGTGCCGGAGTCTGGCAGGGCATTCAGGGGAGCGTCATGCTGGCTGGCATTACTGCCGGAGTGGCGTTCCCGATCGGCATCGGCGCTGCCATCTACCTCGAGGAGTACGCGGGCGACACTCGTTTCGCTCGCTTCACCGAGGTCGTTGTCCGCAACCTGGCTGGCGTCCCGTCGATTGTGTACGGCCTGCTCGGTCTGGCGATCTTCGTCGGCAATCTCGGTGGCTTGACTGGTGGACGTTCGGTGATCGCTGGCGGCCTCACACTCGCTTGCCTCGTGCTCCCGATCGTGATCATCACGACCCAAGAAGCGCTTCGTGCCGTGCCTGGTGAACTGGCCCAGGCGGGCTATG
This sequence comes from uncultured Acidimicrobiaceae bacterium, assembly GCA_964513315.1. Classification (GTDB taxonomy): domain Bacteria; phylum Actinomycetota; class Acidimicrobiia; order Acidimicrobiales; family UBA10347; genus UBA10347. The sequence continues at coordinate 11,659 of CAZEMU010000092.1, forward strand.
GCATCGGCGCCACCCAGTGGGAAGTCATCCGATCGGTCGTGCTGCCCGCCGCGGCCCCTGGCATTCTGACCGGCACAGTGCTGTCGATCGCTCGGGCTGCCGGCGAGGCCGCCCCGATTCTTGTCGTCGGCGCACTCACCGGTGTGTTCCAGACCGGAACGATGTCGTTCCTCGAGCAGACACAGGGCTTCTTCACCGCCCTGCCCATGCAAATCTTCGCCTTCACTAAACAACCATCTGAGATCTGGGGAGCCCATGCGGCGGGCGCCTCAGTTGCGATCTTGCTCGTCGTGATCGCACTCAACTCCGTGGCCATCTATGTCCGGGCTCGGCTCGACCGCAATCTGAGAAAGTAGGCTTCGATGGCATCAACGAAACCGGAGAGCAACAGCATGGTTGGCCTTGAGGACTCGCGACCTGTCGTGCATCAAGCCGGTCACGAAGCCGCTGCTTCGGAACCCGCAGCCGATCGCGCCCCTGTTTTCGAGGCCAAGGATGTGTCGGTGTACTACACCGACTTCCGGGCGGTCACGAACGTCAACCTCGACATCCGTGACAACGAGATCACTGCCTTTATCGGCCCGTCGGGCTGTGGCAAGTCGACGATGCTGCGCACGTTCAACCGCATGAACGATCTGATCGAAGGCGCTCGCATGGTCGGCAGCCTGACCTATCACGGCATCGATCTCTACAGCGACGACGTCGACCCCGTTGCGGTGCGTCGTCGTATCGGCATGGTGTTCCAGAAACCGAACCCATTCCCCAAATCGATCTACGACAACATCGCCTTCGGCCCCCGCTTGGCGGGCACAGACGAGAACATGGACGACATCGTCGAACGTTCGCTTCGCGGCGCTGGCCTCTGGGAAGAAGTCAAGGACCGACTCAAGACGTCAGCGCTCGGCTTGTCCGGCGGTCAGCAGCAGCGTCTGTGTATCGCCCGAGCGACCGCCGTGAACCCCGACGTGCTGCTTATGGACGAACCGTGTTCGGCCCTCGACCCGATCGCGACCGGTCGCATCGAAGAGCTCATGCTCGAGATGAAAGAGGACTACACGATCGTCATCGTGACCCACAACATGCAACAGGCCGCCCGCGTGAGCGACCGCACCGCCTTCTTCACGGCAGAGCTCGACCCGAACACGGATCAGCGCACCGGCTTGCTGGTGGAGTACGACCTGACGACCACGATCTTCTCTCAGCCTGCCGACGAGCGGACTGAGAACTACATCACCGGCCGCTTCGGCTGAGACCGCGAGTCACCATGACCGAGATCCTCCGCTCCAGCTTCCACGACGACCTCGACGCCATGCGTCTCGAGGTCGTGCGCATGTGCGCCACGGTGACCGAGATGATTCCTCGCGCCACCGATGCGTTCCTCAACAACGATCTGGCGGCCGCCAGCCGACTCATCGCCGATGACGATCAGCTCGATGCGATCTCGATCGATCTCGACACGCGCTGCATGGAACTGCTGGCGCTGCAGAACCCGATGGCAACGGACCTGCGCGAGATCGTCGCCGCCATTCGCCTGAACCCCGAGATCGAGCGGTCGGGCGACTTGGTGGTCAACATCGCCAAGGCCACTCGCCGCATGTTCGGCACCGACTACGAGCCGCACGTCCGTGGCCTCATCACGAAGATGAGCGAAGAAGCCCAGCGCATGTTCCGCTTGGCCGGCGAAGCCTATGACTCTCGCGACGTTGCGCTCGGCGCGGCGCTCGACGACATCGACGATCGCCTCGACGACTACGCCAACGAGCTCGTGACATCGGTGTTGACCGATCATCGGGCCCACGAACGGGATCCCCAAACGTCGGTGCAGATGGCACTGATCGGACGCTTCTACGAGCGGGTCGGCGACCACGCCGTAAACATTGGCGAGTGGGTCCGCTTTATTGTCGAGGGCTGGCGACCCGAAGATGTCGGCGCCGCGCGGGCAACCGCAAACACGGAAGACGAATAACCACATGGCAACACGCGTCCTGGTCACCAACGATGACGGGATCGATGCCAAAGGCCTCCGGGTGCTCACGGCCGCACTGGTCGAGCACGGATACGAACCAATCGTCGTCGCACCGAACCGCGACTACTCAGGTGCAGCCGGGTCGCTGCTCAGCCTCGGCGTCGCCGACCCGAGCCACGACCAGTCCGAGCTGCGCTACGAACGGCGAGTGCTCGAAGAAGCACCCGACGTCGAGGCGTACGCCCTCGACGGGCCGCCAGCGCTGTGTGCGCTCATCGCAATGCGCGAAGCGTTCGGCCCCATGCCCGAGCTGGTTGCATCGGGCATCAACTTCGGCCTCAACGTGGGCCCCGCAGTCGTGCACTCGGGCACCGTCAATGCCGCGCTGACCGCCGCCCGCTTCGGCGTGCCCGCCCTTGCCGTGAGCGCCAGCTTCAACATCGATCCCGACAAGCCCATCGAAGAGGCCGAGATCCGTTACGACACGGCTGCTCGTGTCGCGATCCAGGTGCTCGCCGAGCAACAAGCGTCGGGCCATCAGCTCGTCAGCCTGAACACGCCGTGTTGTGACTTCTCCGAGGTCAAGGGCCTGCGCTCCGCGTCGCTCGCGGAGTCGTTCCGCTGGCGCTCGTACATCGAGTCGATCGAAGGTGGCGTGATCACCCGCGTGTACCGCGAGAGCGACACCGAGGTTCCCGCCGATACCGACGCCGGGTTGGTCGAGCAGGGCTACGCCGCCGTCAGCTCGCTAATCGGGGTGTCGACCGTCGACTGTTCCGACCTGATCGAAGCTGTGGTCGAGGCCTCGGCCTAGCCCAATGGCGCAGTCGACGTGACGGTGCTCGTCGCCATCGCAGTGACGGCGGTGGTGGTTGCCGCCGCGACGGCTGCTTGGATTCGCCGCACAACTCGAGACGCGATCGCTTCGGCGATCGGTGCGCGGCCGGGAGCTAACCCGGTCGAGGAGCACCGTCGCCTTCTGGCCGAAGCGTCGGAACGCGCCGATGGCGCTGACGCGCGTGCGCGACTGCTCGACCTGGCCCTCGACGGTTTGGCTTCTGGCGTCGTGATCACCGACGGCGCAGGCACCGTGATCGTGCGCAATCAGGTCGCCGGAGAGATGTCGGCACAGAGCCATGTGCAGACGCTGGTCGAAGCGGCCTGTGACGAACTGGCCGCGACCGCGCTGCAGGGCGAGTCGGCCGAACGCGAGCTCGAAGTATCGGGACCTCCGCCGCGCACCTTGTTGCTGCAAGCGGCTCCGATCCGCAGTCACGGCGGCGTCGACGGCACGTTGGTCGTCTTCGACGATGTCACCGACAGCCGTCGCATCGACAGCACCCGGCGTGACTTCGTCGCCAATCTCAGCCACGAGCTACGCACCCCGATCGGCGCCATCAGCTTGCTCAGCGAGATGCTCGCCGACGAAGACGACGGCGACACGCGTGCGACGCTCACCGAACGCTTGGTGATCGAGACCGGGCGCATGTCCGACACGATCGACGGCCTGCTCGAACTCAGCCGCATCGAATCGAACAGCCAGAGCTACGACGACGCTGTTGTCGTGCAGCGCCTGCTTGATGATGCGGTGGCTCGCACCCGGGTCGCAGCAGAGTCGAAGTCCGTGACCGTGACGACCGTGCTCGGATCGGAGACGCTTGCGATGCGCGGCAATGCCGACCAGCTGCTGTCGGCGGTCGTGAACCTGGTCGAGAACGCCATCAAGTACAGCGATCCCGGCGACCGGGTGACGGTGCGGGCTGGGCTCGGCGGCGAGCCAGGTGGATCTCGCCAGGTTGTGATCAAGGTGCAAGACACCGGCCGGGGGATCCCGCAGCGAGACCTCGACCGGATCTTCGAGCGCTTCTACCGTGTCGACCGATCGCGTGACAGCGAGACAGGCGGCACGGGCATCGGCTTGTCGATTGTGCGGCACGTGGCGCTCAATCACGGCGGCTCGGTCGACGTCGAATCGTTCGAAGGCGACGGGTCAACCTTCACGATCTCGGTACCGCTGGCCGAGGACCCGAAGTAGGGGATCGTGCGCAAAACGCAGGCAACGGTGGAAAGCTGACGTGGTGAGTTCGGACGCCAAGCCGATCAAGGTCCTGATCGTCGAAGACGAGGCCTCGTTTCTCGAGGCCCTGCGCGTGGGCCTCGGCCGCGAAGGATTCGCAATCGACGTCGCTCGCGATGGCCGAGAGGCGCTCGAGCGCTTCGCCGCTTCGGAGCCGGACATCATCCTGCTCGACGTCATGCTGCCTCGGATCTCCGGCATCGACGTGTGCCGCGAAATCCGATCGACGAGCGCCGTGCCGATCATCATGGTGACCGCCAAGGGCGAAGAGATCGATGCGGTCGTCGGGCTCGAGGTCGGCGCCGACGACTACGTCACCAAGCCGTA
>CAZEMU010000093.1:0-14188 GCA_964513315.1 uncultured Acidimicrobiaceae bacterium
TCGTCGTTCGTCAACGGCTACCAGCATCTCCCCGTGCAGGTGAAGCGCAAGTAGCCGCGGTGGGAGCACAACTCCCAATGTAATGAAATTGCACGAAAGGTCGTCGGGGGCTACTTTGGGGCCATGAGCCCCAACGTGTTCCAACTGTTTGCTGCCCGAATCACGGCCAGTACCTGTCTCACCATCGCCGCATTGGTTCTCGTGAGTTGCGCATCGGGAGAAACCGCGGACGATGCGGCGCCCGCAGCTCCAACCACGGCAGCCGACGCGTCCCCGTCTCCCCCTCCGACGCCTGCTGCGACCGCGACACCGACTGGCACGCCGACTCCAGTGCCTCGACCAACGTCAGTCTTCGAACGGGTTGTGATGCCAGCCGACATGGTCGGGTCGACGCAGCACCTGCTTGTCGACGCACACGCACCCGCTGGCACGTTCGGATGGAACGGCGTCGGGCATCGCTACGACCCAACCCGGGGTGTTTCGATCCCGGGGACATGGCCTATCGAGAACTTCGACGAGCGGGCGTCGACTTCGTTCAACCCGCTACCGATTCCCCAGGACGCTCTTGGCGGAAACGCTTGGAGCACGGCCGTCGTCGGGACTCATGAGCTCGCCGTCGGCCGCGTTGTCCACGCGAATGGCGCCAATGAGCTTGCGCTATGGCAGCGAGCGTCTTCCGACACCGATTGGACACGCAGTGACGGCACGACGTTGGGGCTTCCGTCCAGCGAGGTTGCCGACACGTGGTCCGCTCAGCTGAGAGGGAATGAGCAGTGGGGACTGCTTCTCACGGGCACACAGCCCTTCACCTCCGAAGCTGGCGCTCATCGCCTAACACCGAATACGAAACAGTTGTTCCGCTCTGTCGATGGCCTTGACTGGCAAGCGGTCGATCTTGGGCGCTTCGGGGCCGAGCCTTGGGTTGTCGACTTCTACATCGATGGCCGGCACGGCCTGATCACCGCCACCTTGGACCGAAATGCGGCAGCTGCATCGGCGAACGACCCTCGCTCAGGCGACGAGCTCGCCCATGAGATGCACCTGTTGATCACCACCGACGCCGGGGTGACCTGGACTGAGGGCGAAGTTGCCCTCGACGCAGATTCGCCCGCTGCAGTTCGTGATGCGTTCTTTTTCGAAGACACCTGGATCCTCGCTGGGAGCGTCGGCACCGAAGGCAGCCGCATGCCAGCCATGTGGGAACAACGGAACGACAGCCCCAACGCGACACCGTCAATCTGGCACCGTCATGCGACTGAGGTGCGTCTGCCCGCGGAGTTTGCTGATCGTGATCTTGATCTCGAGTTCGCAGCGATGCGACACCGGAGCAGTGGCGACTTTCTTGCCATCGTTGACACCAATCGCGGCAGCCGCACCGTGTTCTCCGAAGATTGGGCGACCTGGACCGATAGCGAGCGACATTGGATTAACCGCATCGATGGTGACTCCGAAGCAAGCCTTTTCACGCTCGTGACATCACCATCATCCGACGACCGGTATCTGGCCCTTCGAGGCTTCGACAGTCCAGTCCGTATCGACAAGAACGGGTCTCGAGTGATCAACACCGATGTCTTCGACGCCGACTTCCGTCTCTTCAGATCATTGGTCAAGCATCAAGAGTCGTTCATCGCCCTCGTCGCCGATACCTGGAGATTCGACCCGCAGTGGTCCAGGATTTGGCGATCCGATGACGGCATCGAGTGGACCTGGATCGCCACCGAGAACGAACGGGTCCTTGACGACGCGGTGTCCCTTGGGGCTCAGCTGCTCGCCTCGCTCACGGTGCTTGACGACGACGGCAGATTGGGTGATGCGATGCTCCGGACCTATGACAATGAGGGACAGGCTCGAACCGTGGGACATTTCGACCTCGTGCCCGAAGCGGAGACACTCGGGCTTGGGAGCTTCATGAGCTCTCCTGCGGTTGGCAGACCGCTTCTCACGACCTCGGCTCAGGGGAGGGTGATCTTCGTCTTCGCTGATCCGAACTTGCCGGGAGCACGCTCCGCATTTGTCGTACCCGACATCACGGGGTCCACGAGCGCGGTGTGCCCCGAGCTTGCCTCGGGCGAGTTTGCGGTCGCAGTAGCGACTGATGACAACGGGACCATTATCGAGGTCTGGGCCGATCGAGAAGATCCGCGGCTCGCTTCAGGGCCCTTGACCCTCGACGGCACCGCCCACGTGCACGCATGCGACCGGTGGGGCGCAGGTCTGGCGCTGACCGGTCAGCTCTGTCCCGCAACCTCGGAACGCGCCGAGTCCGACACCGGCGATGCCGATGCGCCGTGTCAGGCGATGCTTTGGTCGAGCCCCGACGGCCGAGCGTGGACACGACATCCCCAAGCTGAGTTGCTAGCTGATCTCGGCGAAGGGTCGGTCACTGGCCTCGCCGGTTCAGACTCGGTGGTGTTCTTCGCGACCGAGCATTCGGGTGAGCATGCGCTCTGGCTGGCAACCTCGGAGCTCTTGATCGAGGTCCCGCTTCATGACGCTCCCCACTTTGACGACATGGAAATCGTGCATCTCACGCTCAGCGGCGACACGTTGTTGGTCAATTCGGGTGCCGGTCTGTTCGTTGCCTCGCGCTCGTCGACGATCGAGCGCATCGCAGCAGACACCGGCCGAGACCCAAGCACGATTTCCGACTCTTCGCCCACATGGCCACAGACCGAGGCACTTGTTACCTCCGCGGGCCTTACGGCGCCAGCGCCGACCGTTGAACTGCCAGCGCCCGCACCCACAGCAGCGCCGACACAACCGGCTCCAACCGCCGCTCCAGCACCACAGCCGCCTGCCCCGACACCCAGTCCGGCCCCAGCGCCGACACCCGCTCCCGTGGTTCCATCGACCCCGGACCAGGCAGGCAACGACGACGGCACTGGGACATCAATCACGCTGACGTGTACGTTCACAACTGACGCGGATACCGGCATTGTGACCGAGGTGTGTGAATGACAACCGCTGCGACCTGGTCGAACTGGTCTGGACGCCAGACCTCCTCCCCCACTGCGCTCTTCTCGCCGACGTCCGAGGAAGAGATCGTCAGCGCCGTTGCCAGCGCTGCAGCCGACGGGGCCTCGGTTCGGGCTGTCGGCGCATCGCATTCGCACTCACGGATCGCTGCACCCGACGGTGTGCTGCTCAATCTCGACGGTTGGCAAGGCGTCGTGTCGGCCGACGTCGACGCCCAGCAAGCGATCGTCCGCTCGGGCTCCCGGATCTTCGAGCTCGGCGCACCGCTGCACGCCCACGGGCTGGCGCTACGGAACCAGGGCGACATCGACAAGCAGAGCATCGCCGGCGCGACCTCGACCGGGACCCACGGCACCGGTCCCACGAACCAGAACCTGTCGGCTTCGGTCGAAGGCGTGCGTCTCGTGCTGGCGTCAGGCGAGGTCGTGTCGTGCTCGCCGGACGAGCGCCCCGAGCTCTTCGAGTTGGCTCGCCACTCGCTTGGCGGCGTCGGCGTGATCACCGAATTCACGCTCGGACTTCGCCCCGCCTATCGGCTGCACGAACGGCTCTGGAAAGAGTCGCCTGACGACGTCTTCGCGCGCATCGACGAACTCGTCGCTGGCACCCGCCACTTCGAGTTCTTCTGGATGCCACAGCTCGACGCATGCGCCTGCAAGACCCTGGCCGAGACCGACGCCGAGGTCGACGACCTGCCCGACAACAAGCTCGAGCGAATCGGATGGAGCCACAACATCATCTCGTCGATACGCGACGACAAGCACACCGAGATGGAGTACTCGGTTCCCGCCGATCAAGGTCCGGCGTGTTTCAACGAGGTTCGCGAGATGATCCTGCGCGACTTCCCAGATCTTGCGTGGCCGCTCGAATATCGGACCGTTCGCTCCGATGACATCTGGATCAGCGCTGCTGGTGGGCGCGAAACCGTCACGATCTCGGCGCATCAAGACATCAGCCTCGATGACCGTGACCTGTTCGAAGCGTGCGAAGAGATCTTCCGCCGCTACGACGGCCGCCCCCACTGGGGCAAGGTGCACTACCTATCTGGCGCCGACCTCGCTGACCTGTACCCGCGCTATCGCGACTGGTGGCGCATCCGCGACGAACACGATCCAGACGGCCTTTTCGTCACCGAAGACCTCGCCCGCCTACGCCCCTAGCGGTCGGTAAGCGTCACAACGTTGAGCGGCCCGCGTTGCACCGACGCGGTCGCATCATGGCGCTTGCCGCAGTACCAGACACCTGCGTCGTTGTCGGCTTCGAGATTCTTCAGCCACTGCGAGTCGCCACGCACCGTTGAGACGATGACCTTGCCGCCGAGGCGGAAGCCGAGCACCGGCACTTCGCGCGTCTTGCCGCTCACGCGTCCGGTGGACTCGAGCACGACCGCGCCGAGACCGATTGGCAACGGCGACCCAACGCCGGCTTTGACCAGCGGGCGCACGAAACGATTGAGCGTGCGGAACGCGGTTTGGGTGAGGTCCGGTCGCTTCGAGCCTGCGTCGTCTGCCATCGGTTCCTCCTAGGACTTGCGGCCGCGCCGCGATCGCCCTCTCGACGGTAACCGGACGATGCGTCCGTCGTCCTTGCCGGTGATCTTGATCAGACCCCGTGCTTCTGCAGCACGCACGAAGCTGCCGAAGTTGCGGTAGCCGAGTCGCCGTTCGGAGAAGTCAGCGTCGACATTGCGAAGGGCATCTTTGAGACCGGTGAGTGGGACCTGCTTGGCGTCGGTAACGACACTCACGAGTAGCTCGTCAGCTCGACCCGCAGCCGAGTCGCCGAGCGAGACTCGAGGGTCGCCCTCGCCGTCGAGCGAGATCAAGCCATCAGCCGACAGCGCACGCAGCAGCGAACCGAACGACCGGTGACCGAGGTCGGCCTCGCTGAACGTCGGGTCCTTGCGGAGCACCGCCCGCTTGAGGGTCGAGGCTCGCACCGAATCACTGCTGCCCTCGAGTCCAGCGAGTGTCGACAGCACCAGCGTCGCCCCGTCGTTGCCGTCCGAGGTGCCTTCGCCATCATCGGCACCGAGCACCAGGTTGTCGTAGAACATGAACTCGTCGCATGCCGGCGGCAGCAGCTTCGAGGTCGACTGACGGATCCCGACCCCGATCACGGTGCGGTCGAGCTCGCGCAGCTTCTGCACGAGCGGGCTCAGGTCACTGTCGCCAGTGCAGATCACGAACGTCGAGATGAAGTTGCGCTCCAACGCAAGCTCGATTGCGTCGATCGCGAGCTTGATGTCGGCGGCGTTCTTGCGGCTCCCGCCCATCTTCTGCGGAATGTCGATCAGCTCGACCTGATGGCGGGTCAACATGCGACGGTCCTCGTCGAAGTAGGACCAATCCGCGTACGCCCGCCGAGCGATGACACGGCCTCGTTCCGCAAGAGCATCGGCGACCACACCGAAGTCAAAGGTCGACCCGAGGCTCTCACGAGCGCCGATGGCCAGGTTCTCGTAGTCGAGGTACACGGCGATCCGCGGCTCAGCGTGGTCGGGACCAATCAATGTCATGCGGCCAGCTTCGCACGGTTGTCTGGGGCCGCGGGACCCAGATCACCTCAACGAATATTCTTGGATGGTCAAATCAGCCGGAGCGGTTGGCGGCAACGCAGTAGCGTTGCCAGATGGCCGACGGTGCCCATTGGCGGGCCTTCGCAGAACTGCTGCGCCCGCAGCGTCGACTTGTCGCCATCATGGGAGCCGTGCTTGCTGTCGCAGGTGCGTTGCCTCTCGTCGGCCCGGTGCTCATCGCCCGGTTCATCGACGCAGCCATTGACGGCGCCTCGGCCCGTTGGCTGACCACGCTCGCGCTGATCTACATCGGCATCGGGATCGCTCGCCAAGTGATGTCGCTCTTGGTGGCGTGGACGGCGACGGACCTGGCGTGGCGAGTCACGAACGAACTGCGCTCCGAACTCACCGATCACGTCCTCGGGCTCGACCTCGCCTTTCACCGAAGCACAAGCCCCGGCGAGTTGGTGAGCAGGGTCGACGGAGATGTCACCGCGCTCAGCGACTTCATCGCCCGGTTCGCCGTCAAGGCAATCGCCGCCATGGTCACGCTGGTCGGCATTGTGATCGTGCTGATCTTCCAGGACTGGCGGGTCGGACTCGGCCTCGCCGTGTACCTGTCTCTCGCGGTCGCCACAGTGTTCCGGCTACGCAATCACGCCGTCGACGAAGCGGCCGGGGAACAAGCTGCCACCGGACGCATGCTCGGCGAGATCGAAGAGCGCCTCATCGGCGCCGACGATCTGCGCAGCAATGGCGGCGGGAGTCACGCCGTCGCCACCTTTCAGCGTGCAAGTCGCCGGGTCCTGCGAGCGGCGCTGCAGCGCGAACGCCAGGGCGTCGGACTCTGGATCATCTCGAATGCAGTCTTCGTCGTGGGCGGCCTCATGGCACTCGGGCTCGACGTTGTCTTGTTGCGCAACGGAACGATCAGCCTCGGCACCGCCTATCTGATCTTCCAATACACCCAGATCATGCGCGAGCCGCTCGGCAAGCTCGCCGACGAGACCGAACGAGTACAGCGGGCTGCCGGCGGCATGGTCCGCACGCTGCAACTGCTCGACGAACGATCCTCGATCGATGACACCGGGTCAGCGTCGCTGCCGAGCGGCGCCTTGCATGTCGAGATCGACCAGCTGTCGTTCGCCTATCCCGACGAAGACGACCCGCAGCCCGTGCTCGACGGCATCACCTTGCAACTCGGAGCGGGCCGAACTCTTGGCGTGCTTGGCCGCACCGGCTCAGGCAAGACGACGCTGGCGCGACTCCTGTTGCGCCTGGTCGACCCGACCGCCGGTTCAATCTCGTTCAACGGCATCGACCTCAACGACATCGCGATCGCGGACCTTCGAGCACGCACGGGTGTCGTCTCGCAGGACGTCCACCTCTTCGGCACGAGCATTCGAGACAACCTCACGCTGTACGACGAGACGATCACCGACGACCGGCTGCGGACCGCGCTCGCTGAGCTCGACCTGCTCGACTGGATCGACGCCATGCCGAACGGGCTCGACACCAAGCTCGGTCCCGACGGAAGTGGACTGTCGGCGGGCGAAGGCCAGCTGATCGCTCTGACCCGGCTGTTTCTTCGCTCTCCCGATTTCGTGTTGCTCGACGAGGCTTCGTCTCGCATCGACCCCGAGACCGAGCGCCGAGTGACGGCAGCGTTTGACCGGCTACTCGCCAACCGCACGGCGATCGTGATCGCCCACCGCCTGTCGACCGTTGAGCGTCTCGACGAAGTCCTGGTCCTCGACCAAGGACGCATCCTCGAACACGGCGCCACGGCCTCGCTTCGAGGCCAGCCCGACAGCCGCTATGCCCAGCTGCTCGCGATCGGTCTCGATGCCGTCGACGAGATCGGCACCGCGTCATGAGCATCGACGAAACGCCAGTGCCCGACCTGTCGGCCCGTCCTGTACCGACGATGCGGGCGGGATGGCGGGTCGGCACCTTTCGTCGCGGACTATGGGCACGAAGTTGGGTGACGTGGCTCGCGTTCTACATGACGCCGCTCGCCACCGGCTGGTTTCTCAAGCAGGTCTTCGACGCACTCGAATCAGGCGAGAACGTGCGCGGGTGGCTGCTTGCGATCGGCGTCACCGAAGGCGCTCGCATGGTTCTCTTTGCGGTCGCGATCTGGTTCGTCGTCCGCTGGTGGGTCGGTGGTCTCACGACCTTGCGCACCAACATGTTGCACGCACAAACCGTGAGTGGCGGACCCGCACGCGGCAGCCTCCCAGCCGGACCGGCCGAAGCAATCTCTCGATTCCACGACGACGCTCGCGACGCAGTGATCTGGTCCGACAGTTGGCTCGACGGCTTCGGCAACATCGCCTTCGGAGCGAGCGCGCTGCTCGTCATGGCGACGATCAGCCTGCGCGCTGCGCTCATCGTCTTGATCCCCATTGCGATCGTGACCCTCGTCATCGGTTGGATCCGACCTCGGCTCTATGCGGCCAGCGAAGCCGACCGCGAAGCCACCGGCACGGTCAACGCCTTCCTCGGCGAGACGTTCGCCGGCATGCTCGCGTTCCGCCTGGCGGCCCGAGAACCTGCCGTCGTCGCACGACTTGAACGCCACACCGAAGCACGACGCAAGACTGCCGTGCGCCATGTCGTGCTCGAGCAGTCCCTCGACGGGCTGACTTCGACGACGGCCGATGCCAGCACAGGTCTGATCTTGTTGGTCCTGGTCCCAAGCGTGCGTCGCGGCGAGATCTCGGTCGGTGACATGGCGCTCTTCGTGACCTATATCGAAACGCTCGGCAACGTGCCGCGCTACTTGTCGCGTCTGGTCACCGCCCGCGAGCAGGCCAAGGTCTCGCTCCGCCGCATGGGCGAGCTTGTCGCACCCGGGCGCTTCGACGACCTGCTCGCGTCGCGGCCCATCGACATCGATCGTGGCGACGACCCGGTCCTGCGGTCCGCAGACCCGGCCCGCAACGAGTTGATGCATCTCGAGATCACTGGCCTGACGGCGCGGCACCCTTCAACCGGCGGAGGCGTCTCGGACATCGATCTGACCATCGATGGCGGCGAGTTCGTCGTCATCACGGGAGCCGTTGGATCGGGCAAGTCGACCTTGCTTCGCTCGCTCGCCGGACTTGTCGAACGTCAGGGCGGCACCGTTCGCTGGAACGGCGAAACGATCGAGGATCTCGGCGCGTGGTTCGTCCCACCCAACGTGGCCCATCTTCCTCAAGTCCCTCGCCTGTTCAGTGAGTCGTTGGCAGACAACATCACGCTTGGCCGTTCGGCCGACCTCCTCGACGAGGTCATCGACGTCACGACGCTTCGAACCGATCTCGACGAAATGCCCGACGGTGTCGAAACCAAGGTCGGCGCCCGTGGGCTCCGCCTTTCGGGCGGGCAAGCCCAACGCGTTGCGACCGCCCGCAGCCTGCTCACGAACCCTGAGCTGCTCCTCGTCGACGACCTGTCGAGTGCGCTCGATGTCGAGACGGAACGCTCGCTTTGGTCGCACGTACGAGCTCGCGGCACGACGGTCTTGGCCGTGTCCCATCGCCAGTTCGTGCTCGACATGGCCGACCGCGTGATCACCCTCGACGACGGCTACGTGGTTGACGGGTCGACCTGACAGAATGTCGCCATGAGCGACGATCTGCAGAAGGTCGAGGACGCCCTCGACACGTTGTTGGAGAACCACGACCCCACCAACGAGAGCTACCACGAGTTCCGAGGCCACCAATTCGATGCTGGCCTGGCATGGGTGCAGCACCCCGTTGGAACCGGCGGCCTCGGCGTACGCCCACAACTCCAGCGTGTGGTCGAAGAACGCCTGAACAAGGCCGGCGCCAAGCCAGCCGACCCGGCCCAGTTCTTCATGTACCTGGCCGGCCCAACGATCATCACCCACGGCGACGAAGCCGTGCGCGAGCGGTTCTTGCGCCCCATGTTCACCGGCGAAGAAAAGTGGTGTCAGCTGTTCTCGGAGCCAGGCGCTGGTTCGGACTTTGCCGGTCTCGGCACCAAGGCAATCCGTGACGGCGACGAGTGGATCGTGAACGGCCAAAAGGTCTGGAACACGCTGGCGCACATCGCCGACTACGGCATGCTCGTGACCCGCACCAACCCTGAGCTTCCGAAGCACAAGGGCATGACGTACTTCGCCCTCGACATGAAGGCCGAAGGCGTCGACGTGCAGCCGCTGCGCCAGATCACCGGCGAGGCCGAGTTCAACGAAGTCTTCATGACCGACGTTCGCGTGCCCGACGCTAACCGCATCGGCCAAGAGGGCGAAGGCTGGCGTGCCGCGCTGACCACGCTCATGAACGAGCGCACCGCCATCGGCGGAAGCGGCGGCGGCAGCCGTGCCCTTCGCGGCAGCGGAGCGATCAGCTACCTCACCCGTCTGTACCGCGAGCACGGCGGCGACGCGGCGACCCGCGACAAGATGATGCAGCTCTGGATCCGCTCCGAGACGCTGCGCCTGACCAACATGCGCGCCGCTCAGAACGCCAAGGCCGGCAACCCCGGACCCGAAGGCTCGGTCGGCAAGTCGATGATGGCCAACCTCAACCAGGACATCTGGGAAGCCTGCGTGGACATTCAAGGCATGGCCGGACAGATCGATTACGACTACTCGTTCCGTCGTCCCGGTACGACCGACATGACGGGCTCAGGTCCTGGTTATGCGTTCCTGCGTGCTCGTGCGAACAGCATCGAGGGCGGCACGACCGAGGTCATGAAGAACATCCTCGGCGAGCAGGTCCTTGGCCTGCCCGGTGAGCCTCGTGTCGACAAGGGCATCCCCTGGAGCGAAGTCCCCAAGGGCTAACCCCCTTGGGGTCAGACCCCTTGAGGGTTTAGGCGAGGAACTCGGCGATGCGGTTTCGGACCGCGGGCACCACGTCGGTTTCGAACCAGGGGTTCTTCTTCATCCACCCCTGGTTGCGCGGGGACGGATGCGGAAGCGGGACCTGCTTCGGCAGGTAGTCGCGCCATTGCGCCACCGTCGCTGTCAGCGTCTTGGCCCGGTTCTCGAGGTAGCGAGCCTGGGCGTAGGTCCCGATGATGACCTCGAGCCGGTCCTCGGGCAGGTGGCCGAGTAGCTCGGGATGCCATTCAGGAGCGCACTCGGTCCGAGGCGGAAGATCACCCGACTTCGCCGACCCGGGATAGCAGAATCCCATCGGCACCAGGGCCACGATGTCGGGGTCGTAGAACTGCTCGTCGCTCAGGCCAAGCCAGGCCCGCAACGTGCGACCACTCGGGTCGTCCCACGGCACACCGCTTTCGTGCACGCGACGTCCCGGTGCTTGACCAATGATGACGACACGCGCCTTCGACCCGACCTGAACGATCGGGCGAGGGCCATGCGGTAAGTCGTCCGCACAAATGGTGCAGGCGCGGATGTCTTTGAGCAGCGCGGGCAGAGAGCGCCGCCCTGCTGAGCTCAGTGTGCGACCTCGCCCAGCACAAGCTGAGGAGCAACGTTCGTGTAGTTCGCGACGTCGCCCATGATGGCGCCACCGTGTTCGGCCATCGCGGCGTCGAATGCTTCTTTGCTCTCGACCATTGCCCAACCAATTGCGGCAATATCTCCGCCCAGGCAGCTGGTTGCGCCCCAGCCCTTGCAGGCGTCGCCGAGGGCGTTGGCCAGCATCGGCATGTGGGTCGAGCAGTAGTAGTCCATGTCGAAGGTCGAGTCGTCGGTCTTCGGGTACATGATGTGAACGGAGATCATGGGCGACATCATGGCCGACTTTGTCGGGATGCGCCAGCGGCGGCTCGCCCTCGACCCAAACACGTCGCAGGTTCGCTTACGTGTGAGGTAATTGCTTCGATTACCTGGTTCGGTTAGTCATAGGCCATGAGCGATGCGATGTGGCCCGAACCTCAACAAGCGCCGACCCATCTCGGCACGATCGAGTATCGAGACGTCGGTACTGGACCGGCCGTCGTGTTCCTGCATCTCGTTCTCGCCGATGAGTCGCATTGGGACCGCATGCCACCGCTGCTCGCCGATCGGTTCCGCTGCATCTTCCCGACCCTGCCGATGGGAGCGCACCGGTTGCCTGCCGACGCTGGGGCGGACCTTTCTGTCGATGGTCTCGCCCAGGCGGTCGCTGATCTCATCACGCACTTGGAACTCGACGATGTCACGTTGGTCGGCAACGACAGCGGTGGCGCCATCTCTCAAGTCGTTGCGACGAACCACCCCGAGCTCCTGGCCCGTGTCGTGCTGACGAACTGCGACATGTACGACGCATTCCCGCCGAAGACGTTCGCCTACTTCAATCTCTTCAAGTACCTGCCGGCCGAGTCGTTCAAGATGGTGGGCTGGTCGTTCAAGCTCAAGGCGCTCTGGAAGCTGCCGTTCGTGTTCGGACGGCTGACCAACGAGGTCGACGAGACCAAGGTCCTGCGCTGGGCCGATGCGCTGCTGGCAAGCAAAGAAGTGCGCCGGGACCTCCACGCGGTGTTCAAGGGCTTCGGGCCCGACGTCACCAACGCGGCTGCCGCCGCGCTACGTACGACCGAGCTACCGATCTTGGTGGGATGGGGCGCCGACGACAAGGCATTCAAGGCGTCGCTCGCCGAACGATTCGTCTCCGAAGTCCCCACCGCCGAGCTCGTGATGATCGAGGACTGCAAGACCCTCGTCTGCTGGGATCAGCCCGGTCGACTGGCTGAGCTGATCACCGAGTTCTACGACCGCACCTCGGCGCGCATGGGCTAGGTGAGATCGACCTGGGAGCTGTCGAAGGCGATCAAGTGTTGGAGCGGCTCTGCGCCGTCGACCATGTCTACGTAGGACCAGGCGGCCTCGGCGAGTGTTGCATCTCCAACCACGATGTCGAAGTACTCGGTGTCGCCCTTGAGCGGGCAGTGCGTGCTTTTGTCGATGCGGACGAGCGCGTCCATGTCGACATCGACGCGAGGGAAATACACGACCGGGTCGTAGATGTCACGGCCGACCTCCTTGACGATCAGAGCGGCGTCGGACTCGACGATCGCATGCCCGGCCACCGTGGCGGTGCGCGTCGCACCTGCGGGAACGATCCGCATGAAGTGACGCGGCTCGGCAGGGTTGTGCACGGCGTTCTCGACGAGGGTGTGGTCACCAGGACCGGCCATGGCAGGGCTCCTTGCTCGGGGGCTCGGGTGTCGAGAACTTAGGCGCTGGTCGTGGTCTTGATCAGGTCGACGGCCATCTCAAGGTTGGCGATCTGCTCGGCGGCCGTGTTGCCTCGGGCTCCGAGGCGAAGACAGTCGATGCCAGCAGCGGCGCAGGCGCGGATCCGGTCGCGCACCATGTCTTCGGTCCCGATCAAATAGGCGGCGAGCACCATCTCGTCGGGAACTGCGGCCGTCGCAGCTGCCTTGTCGCCCTCGACCCACAGCCGCTGGACCTCGGCGGCGATGTCGCCGTACCCAGCTCGGGTATATGCCGCGTTGTAGAAGTTCGTCTTCGCCGACCCCATGCCGCCGAGCGTGAACGCCATGCCCGGCTTGGCCTTGGCGATCAGGTCATCGACATCGTCAGACACGAGGACCTGGCCACTCACCTGGATGTCGATGGCATCGAACGAACGGCCGGCCTTCTCCGCTCCCGCTCGAATCGGGTCGAGCATGACGTCGCTGTGTTCTGGGATGAACGACGTGCCGAGCCAGCCATCGGCGACCGCGCCTGTCAGCTCGAGTGACTTCGGGCCAAGCGTCGCCAGATAGATCGGCATGTCGGGCCGGGGCCGGATCGATGACTTAAGCGCCTTGCCTTCGCCACCGGGCCGAGGAAGCGTGTAGTGCTTTCCGTCGTAGACGATGCGCTCGCCCGAAATCCCGAGCTTCACGATGTCGACGTACTCACGCAGACGGCCAAGCGGATGGGCGAACGCCTCACCGTGCAGGCCTTCGACGACCTGAGGCCCGCTGACGCCAAGGCCAAGCACAAAACGGTCACCAGAAATCTGGGCCATCGACAGTGCCGTCATCGCGGTCATCGCTGGGGTTCGTGCGCTGATCTGCATGATGCCGGGACCGAGTCGAATGTTCTCCGTCACTGCGGCCAAGTAGCCGAGCGACGAGACGGCTTCCATGCCCCACGCTTCAGCCGACCAGACCATGTCGACACCCAGGCGATCGGCGGCCTTGACGTAGGCGACGATGTCGTCCCAGTTCTCGCCGTCGTAATAGGCGCTGCCGACACTCACCGAAATTCTCATGCGAGAGATGGTCGCACAGCCGCTGATGGCGGCTGGAACCAGATCAGAACTTGCCCGAGTTGACCCATTGGTCTTCGGGAAGGATGTCCTCCATCACGTCCCAATGCTCGACGATCTTGCCGTCCGCAACTCGGAACAGATCGATGACCGCGATCGGCTGATCGCCCAGGTGCATTTCGGACAAGGCGGCCACGAAGTCTCCGCACCCGATGACGAGATGCACCTGCTCGTAGCGCATCGAGATGCCGTCGGCAGCCAACTGGTCGATGAATGCAGCGAACCCGTCGAGGCCATCGCCGACCTGCGGGTTGTGCTGGTGATAGGTCTCGGTCGATATGTAGTCGGAGACATTGTCGACGTTGCTGCTGCTGGCGATTGCGTTGCGCGGCCAGGCGAGCTGCGAGCGCGTCGTCGGGCCGCCTCGATGCAGACGAAGTAGTCACCAGGAAGCGAGGGCACACCATCAACCGTGCCATCCCAGACGACCGCGTGGCTGCCGGCG
>CAZEMU010000093.1:14288-15999 GCA_964513315.1 uncultured Acidimicrobiaceae bacterium
GCCGGCGGCGTCTTCGATCCAGACGGCGATGTACGGGCGTTCGTTCTTGCCGCCGAGCGCCTGGGTGTAGGTGAACGAGATGACCATCTCGCCGTCAACGGCGACGGTTGGCTCTGGGGTAGACATAGGCGCTGGGGTTGCGGTCGCTTCGGCCGTGGGAGCGACCTCGACGGTGGCCGCAGGCTCTGCGGTTGGATCGGGTTGCGCGGGCTGGTCTCCAACGGCCGGCTCGCCGACAACGGGCTCGACGGTGACGGGCGGGGTCGTGGGCTCAGGCGCGAGATCCGTTACCGCACCTGCGAACACATCGACGTCGCCGGTGCCGCACGCGAGTCCGGGAGCGCGGCCAGACCGACTCCAGCCGACGCCTTGAGTACAGCTCGGCGAGAAACTTGCTCGTAGCGGGACGATCCGATTTGCTGATCATGGCCGACCAGCCGCAAGAGGTTGCCGCGGCTTCCGTAAGAAGTTCGGCAAGACCCAGCCGCGACGCCCTTTAGGCGGGACCGAAACCGTGGCTCGCAAGGAAGTCCGTCACGGTCTGCACGGCCTCGGCCTGGTGGGCTCGACCGTCGGGACCGGTGTAGTAATGCGTGGCCCCTTGCACGACGTGCAATTGCTTGCGGTCGTGGGTGACTGCGTCGTAGAGCCGCTGCGTGTGGCTCGGGGTGCAGGCGTCGTCGGCGGAGTTGCCGACCACCAGGACGGGGACGCTGATGCCAGGACCTGAGGCCACCGCATCGCAGCGAGCGTCGTCGAGGCTCCACTGGCTGAGCCAGCTGCGCAGCGTCGAGAATCGAGCCAGCCCGACCGGACCGTCGTTGACGACTCGCGGGTCACCCAGGTAGCAGACACCCGGCTCACGATCACTCGGCTCGACCGCCGGGTCGAGCCAGCGAGGGTCGGCCATCGTGCCGTGCACGGTGAACGCGAACTCGGCCGACGGCGTGTCCGACGCTCGGATCGCCTCGAGCCTGTCCCGCACCCACGCTGTGATCCGACGGTTACGCGCCTCTTGAGCCGCAGCGAAGGTCTCGAGGAAGTCTTGGCCATATGGCGGCTGGTTCGGGTTCGCCGGGTCGTACAGATTCAGCTCGGGCACCCGGATGTGCGGTTGGGTTTCATCGGTGATCGATGGGTCGATCCATTCGGTGAAGATCTGGTGGCGACTCACGTGCGCAGCCATCATGATCACCGCGTCAGCAGCCGGCATCCGATCAGCCGAAGCTTCGTAGGGATCGCCAGCAGCCGTGTCGGAGATGCCCTCACCGGCTTCGGCGAGCGCTTGATACCACATCGACAACGAGCCGCCGCCGGACCAGCCGACGAGCACGATGTTCGAATAGCCCATGCGCTCTTTGGCGTCATAGATCGCCTCGCCCAGATCCTTGGCGACCTTCTCCATGATGAGCGCATAGTCAGCGCCGCGGTAGCGAGAGTTCGCCCACAGCACGTGGTGACCTGCCCGAGCGAGCGCTCGCACAGCCGGCAGATACATGCCACCGCCGACCGGATGCATGAACACCAGCAAGGTGTCCGACGGCGTGTCGATCGGGCGGACGAGGTGACAGTCCAGCCCGACGACCGCGCCGCCTCCTCCGTAGACGTCGGAGTACGTGGCGTTCTCTTGGAAGCCCACGGCGTAGGCGATCCGTTCGCATCCCCGTGGCGTTCCTGGCAAGACAAGGGCATCGGTCACGCCTCGACGGTA
>CAZEMU010000094.1:0-11775 GCA_964513315.1 uncultured Acidimicrobiaceae bacterium
TGTAGCCATGACTCAGTTGTTCGACACCAACGCCTTCGCCCTCGCTGACGACGCTCAGCCCTCCGCAGCTGCCACCGACGGTCCTGGCCGTCACCTGCGCAGCATCCCCGCCGGAGCGGATCTCCGCAACGACGATGATCTTTCCGCTCGCACCACGCAGTGGCAGCTCGACCAAGACACGATCGAGGCGGGCCGCCGCGGCCTGGCCAAGGCTCGGGCCGTCCTCAAGGAAACCAAGAAGGGCCGCCGGGCGGCCTGAACTTCGTCTCCTCGTGATGCTTGCCGTGCTGGCAGGCTGCGCTGCGCCAATCCCCGGCGACTCAGCACAGCCCGACCCGCAGGCGGGCGCTCCGGCGCCGCTTCCCTGGCATCACGAGTTCGATCCGCCCGCCGCGACGGCACGTGTGCGCGGGCGGATCAGCTCGATCGTCGATGGCGACACGTTCGAGATCACGGTGCAGAGTCACACCGTGATTGTTCGACTGCTTGGTATCGACACACCGGAGAAACTGGGCGGGCCTCGTCCGGGCGAGTGTTTCGGTGCCGAAGCCACCGCCTTCGCCGAACAGCTTGTGCCCGTCGGTTCCCCGGTTTGGTTGTCGCGAGATCACGAAACCCGCGACCAATACGGCCGGCTGCTGGCCTGGATCCATCGAGACGATGGTCTGTTCGTCAACCTGGCGATGGTCGAAAGCGGCCACGCCACTGCGCTCTTCTTCGCACCAAACGACGAGCTTGAACCCCTGTTCGAACAAGCGGCGTGGACAGCCCGGCGTCTTGACCGCGGCTTCTGGCCCGCCTGCGGCGCAGCCGACGTGGTGCTGTCGACCGGCTGAACCGATCCGGATCATTGCAGTCCGCCCCGAATTGACCGACGCTCTGCATACCCTTCACGCATGGGATTGCCCGCCACGAGCCCGGCCTCCGAACCCTTGAGCAAACGGCTCGGCTACAGCAGCGACGCTCGACTGCTCATCATCACCTGCGACAACCTCGGCGCGTACCACTCCGCCAACGTTGCCGCCTACGAATCGCTACGCAGCGGCGTGGCGACGACCGCGTCGCTCATGGTCCCAGGACCATGGTCCCGAGAGGCCGTTCGCGGCTACCGCGGCGCCGATGTCGGCGTGCACCTCACCTTGAACTGCGAGTTCTCCTGCTACCGGTGGAGCTCCATCACCCGCTCCCCCACCCTGCACAGCGGCGAGGGCGGCTTCCCCCGCAGCGCCGAAGACCTTTGGGAACACGCCGACGGCGACGAAGTGCGCCGAGAGTGCCGAGCCCAGATCGAGCGGGCGATCGTGTGGGGCTTCGACCCGACCCATTTGACGAGCCACCTCAGCGCCATGGTTTTTCGACCTGAGCTGTTCGACGTGTATGTCGACCTGGCGCTCGAGTTCCGCTTGCCGGTGCGGCTTGGCAATCCGACGTCCGAAGATGGCGCCGGTTTCCCGTTGCGCCAGTTGGCGCTCGACGAGGGCATCATCGCCCCCGACAACGCCGTCCGCCTCGCTGGCGAGGACCGCAGAGCTGCATTCGAAAGCCTGCTGGCAGACCTTCCTGCAGGTGTCACCGAGCTTTCGATGCAGCCGGCGATCGACACGCCCGAACTCCGAGCCCTCACTTCCGAGGCCGACGATCGTGCGGCCGACCATCAGGTGCTCACTGATCCGGCCGTCGGCGACCTGATCCGCGACGCAAACGTGCAGCTCATCAGCTGGTCGGCGCTGCGCGACCTGCAGCGCTTCGAAACTCGCGACTGACCGTCCGACCAACAGGTCAGCTCAAGAGCGCCCGAACTGCATCGATCGTGTCGGCATCGGCGGCGTCCTTGTCGATCCGGTAGCCCTTCACCCGAGCGAACCGCAGCGCAGCTCCACCCGGATAGCGCGTCGAGGACTGGGCGCCGTCGACGGCGATCTCGACCACCAGCTCGGGACGGACGAAGACCGTGATGCCCTCGCGGCGCTCCTCACGAGCCAGCAACTGCTCGGTCTGCCACGTGAGGATCTCGTCGGTCAGACCCTTGAAGGTCTTGCCGACCATGATGAAGTCGCCGCCCTCGGGATCGCGAGCCCCCAGGTGCAGGTTCGACAGCCAACCGGTGCGCCGTCCGTGGCCCCACTCGCAGGCGATGACCACCAGGTCGAGCGTGTGGACCGGCTTGACCTTGCGCCAGGACTTACCTCGGCGACCAGCCAGGTACGGAGAGTCGGCCGCCTTGACCATGACGCCCTCGTGGCCTTGGGCGAGGGCTTCGGCCTCGACCGCCTGCGCTTCGCCAATGTCCGTGGTGATCACGCCGGGGATGCGGTGCTCGGGAGCAAGCTGATGGAGCAGGCCAAGACGTTCCTCAAGCGGCCGATCGATCAGGTCCTGGCCGTCGAGCTCCAGCAAGTCGAAAAAGCGAGGCTGCATGGTCGCATGCCAGCCGGATTCTTCGTCTCGCCCGAATCGGCTCATCGTGTCTTGAAACGATCGGGGCCGGTCGTCTTCGTCAAGTGCGAGCGTCTCGCCGTCAAGCACGAATGACGAAGCATCGAAGCCGAGCACGGTCTCGACGACCTCGGGCAATCGGTCGGTGATGTCGTTCAGGTTCCGGGTGTAGATCCGCACATCGTCTGCGGACCGGTGGACCTGGATCCGGGCGCCATCGAGCTTCCACTCGACCGAGACACGCCCGAGATCGTCTACGGCAGTCGCCACGTCTTCGGCGGTTGCCGCGAGCATCGGCTGGACCGGTGTGCCAACCCGGAGCCGGATCGCTTCGAGACCGACGGCGCCATCGGTCAACGCAACAACCGACGCCTCACCCAGATCGCCAGCAAGCATGGCCGCCCGCCGCAACAACGCCGCCTTGACGCCAGCAGCTTTCGCCACCGCATCGGTCATGACGCCGGCGAGGGCTCCTTGGCGAATGCCGCCACTCAGCAGTTGGCGGATCATGTCGGCTTCAGGCGCAGTCGCTTGGTTGAGCAACGCTGCGAGTAGCTCCGCACGGGCGGCGACAGATCCCGCTCCCGTCGTGGCCTGCAGCTGGCTGATCATTGCGTCGACCTCGCCGATCGTCAGCGTCGGTTCTTCAGCGACATCGAACTCGACGGAGTTGACCGCCCGCCAGCCGGTGCCGACCCGGCCTTGGCGAAGCGACCCGGACAAGAAGCCGACGGCAGCTTCGATCTCTGACTCGTCAAGACGAGCAATGACCTCGGCGATCGCCGCAGTCTTCTCACTTCGCTTCGACGTCGCGGCAACCACACCGGAAACAGCGGCGAACTCGGCGAACAACATCAGCCCGAGATTCTCACAGCGCTGCAAGCTTCGCCAGGCGAGCCGCCCAGAGAGGGCAGCTCAGTCGGTGATGTTGGCGACCGCAGCTCGAAACGCTTCGAGTGCGTCGCGGTCACCCTTGTTGGCGAGATCATCGACGACGAGTTGGTACTCGCCGTCAACCTTGAGCTCGCCCCGCATGAATGCGAGCAGCGGCGGGACCTCGCCGTCGAGCACAGGTGCCAGACGTTTGCCCTTGCCCGCGAAGGTGACCTGCACGGTTTCATCGTCGTGTTCGGCCACAAACTTGCCGGGCACGAGCGAGGTCAGCCGTCCGTCGACGACTCGTCCGTGGGCCCGGACCTTGCCTGGGGCTTCGGTGATCTCGGCGTCGAACACGAATGACACGCCAGGAACCTCGGGGAGGTCTCCGGCAGCTTCGAGCGCGGCTGCGAACCACTCTTCGCTGTATCGCTCAGCCATCAGACGTCCTCGGGGTTGATGCCAGCGAAAAGATCGGTCTCGGTCGCGCCGGCTTCGAGGCCGACATCGACACGGGACCACATGCGCCGGAAGCACTCTTCGTTGTTGAGCTCGGCCATGACGTCACCCGGCAAACCAAACCAGAACTTCGAGGTTGGATCGACTTGGGTCTCGTGCGCCAGCAACGCATTGGCCCGACGCTCGTAGTAGCCGTCGCAGTCGATACGCGTGGTGATCAAGTGATCGAAGTCTGGTCGCTTGAACCACCAGTCTTCGAACGGCGATTCCATCTCGAGCTCTTGGAACTTCTCGTGCATCTTGACCATGCGAGCCCGGGACCAGAGCGAGTTGTAGAGCTTCTGGACCTGCCACGGCTCGCCTTCGATGTCGGCGTCGGCCGAAGCAGCCACTGCGATCGCGGGGTCGGTGATGTGCCACACCCGGACGTGATCGGGATGGTCGTAGCCGCCCATCGGGTCGCCGTAGCTGATGACGACGTGCGGGCGATGACGGCGGATGAGTGCGGCGAAGCGTTCGGTGGACTCGATCACGGGAGCGGCCCAGAAGCAGTCCTCGTGCTTGTTGGCGTCGCTGTCCTTCATGCCTGAGTCGCGGTAGCCGAGCATCTCGACGGTTTGGTAGCCGATGATGTCGGTCGCAGCCTTGAGTTCACGCATGCGAACTGCTGGCAAGTCAGCGATGACCTCGGGCGTGTTGACCGCCTCGTTGAGGATGTCGCCCTCTTCGCCGCCGGTTGCGCACACGAGCGTGGCTTCGACGCCGTGATCGCTGTATTTGGCGACCGTCGCCGCACCCTTCGACGACTCATCGTCAGGGTGGGCGTGGATGCTGAGCAGGCGCAGGCCAGCCCATTCGTTCGGTGCAAGATCGTGAGACGTCGCCATCGCCCGAAACGCTACCGCCCGGTTCGGCCGAGACCCGCCCCAAGCCGCCGCAAGTTGCAGCGACCGCTGAGTCCCGGTTCCGAGCTAGACGGGAACGAGTTCGTCTTCGCCGCTCTCGTCGTTGCGGAGCAAGCGCCACCCGAACCGTGCGGCGAGCTGTTCACGGCCTTCGTCAGGTCCGCTCGCGATGATCTCGTCGTTGGCCATCAGCTGCTGGGCCCCGCCAGGTCGATAGAAGTAGCGGGCGCCGCGCCGTAGGGCGAGCACGGTGAAGCCGGGTTCGAGATTGAGCTGCAGTTCGGCAAGCGTGCGCCCTTCGGCAGCCGCGCCGGGGGCGATCGGGAACTCGACCACGACCTCGTCGCTTTCGCCGAGTGCGAGTTCGAGGATCGGATGCACGGACTCGCCCTGCTCCACGACCCAAGTCATCTGGCGGGCTTGGTCACCGAGGTCCTCGGCAACACGGGCCAGATGCAACAAGCCACGCAGCGGTGACGGGTCGAGGTCTTCTTTGGCGGCTCGCAGCACCCACAACTCAAGGCGGTCGTTCATCGAATCGAGTCGTGTTTCGAGCTGTTGGACTTCGGCGGCGAGGCCGCGGTTGTTGAGCACCAGCGCCGAATAGGCAAGACCGACCGCGGCCTCGCTGAGGTCCTTCATCTCAACAAGCAAGTCGACGGCTCGATCCAGGTCCGAGATCCAGTGATCTTCGGGCGGCCGCGGCGGTTCCCATACGGGGGCGGCGGCGAGCTCACGCAAGCGGACAATGCCGGCTGGGCTGCCCCGCAAGAACAGAACGTCGCCAGACAACATGATGTAGTCGCCGTCGACATTGGTGATCCATTGACGGCCGCGGCGAGCAGCGAAGATGCGCATGCCGGTTGCTACCGGAAGCTCGAAGTCAGCGACCGGCCGGTTGGCCATGTGCGACCCCTCGCTCACCAAGACACGGTGCGACACCTCGGCCGCGTCGCTGAGGTCGGCGACCAGCTCAGCGGGGATGCCCAGGCGGTGCGTCATCACTCGCGAGATATCGACCGCATCGTTCGCGATGCGCTCGATCGCGCTGACGACCTGCAGCACCGAAGACATGCCCTCGGCGTCTCGGGGACGGCGGACGGCTAACACGCAGAGCTGACGCATGTCGTGCACCAGCTCGTTCATCTGCTCTTCGAGCTCGCCGACCTCGGCCGCCATCTCTTCGCTGCCGAAGTACACAGACGCGTACGCGATGTCCACCATCAGCTCGCTCAGGTTCTTCGCCTCGGCCAGCATCGAGCGGAGGTTGTTCGGACGGTCATCCATGGGTTCGGTCTCTCAACATAGTTCTGTCATTTGCGTCAGGCAGTAGTGGCCGGGCGCCAGTTCGGTCGGTTCGTTCGAGCGGCTCATAGAAAGCCCAAGAGGTTGATGGCAACGATCAGCGTGAAGGCCCCGAGCAAGTCCAACGTGCTGGTCACGAGCGGGATCCCGTAGGTGTCGGGATCGAGGCCGACCCGGACCGAGCCGATCGTGCTGTAGTACGCCACGATCGCGGCGAGAAGGGTCGCTACGGCGCCGCCGAGCAGCGCGGCGGCGATGAGCCAGCCGAGGCCGGGGCTGGCTAGGCCGCCCGCTCGAGCGAAAAGATGGGCGAGCCCGCCACAGGCCAGGAACACAGGCACGGCCAACCCGAGCGACGCCCCGATCTCTCGCTGCGCGGCCGTCTCTGGGATGCGAGAGGGCGTGACCATGCCTAGGTGCAGTTGACTGCTGAGCCGACTCGAGAGCGTGCCGCCGAGCGCGCCGGCCACAGCGAGGAAGGCCGGCAACATGACCAACAGCGCCGGGAAGCGAGAGAACGCGTCGAGCTGACGTTCGACGGTCACGCCCGCAACCAGATCAAGCACGATGCCGACGATGAGCACCGGCAACGACTCGCGCAAGATCGTGCGCACCTCGGTGCGTCCGAATCGGACAACGACCCCAGCCATTGCTGGCAGCGATGCGATACCAGCGATCGCGATGATCAAGACCGGCACGTCGTAGCCCACCAGGCCCGAAGCAACGACGAGCGCAGGCACGGTTGCGACATCGCCCATGGCCGTGACGAGCGGCGCCGTCACATTGTCCGGGTCCCACCCGAACCGCACCGACCCGGCGGTCAGCGCCAGCGCGGTGATGATGACGGCGACCGACGCCAACAAGCCGCCGACCAGGCTCACGACGATGAACGAGCCGATGGAGATCGAGTTCGCCACGCCGAACGCCACCGCTGCGCCCTTGGCCAAGATGGCGAGGATCACCGAGGTCGCGACCGTTAGGACGGCGGACGCGATGACGTTCTCGCCAACGACCGAAGATGGACGCAGCGACAGGCGGAACGTACCGGCGTGAATCGCAGTGCCGAGGCGCGATCCGAGTGCGCCGAAGATGTTGCCGCGAAGCGCGATTGCGGCCGGGACCATGAGCAACAGCCCCGGCAGTTCTTCGAGCGTTTCGGTGGAGTGGCCGAGCGTCAGCCCCGCGACCAGGGCGACGACCACCAACAGCATCAGCGCCGCGAGTCGCTCCCAAAGGTCACTGGGGATGCGAGCCGGGGCGCGCAGAATCCGACGCCGCAGTGGGGTCAGACGGGCTGAGCCTGCCCCGATCGTTCGCCTTGTCCCGGGTCGCCGATCTTGCGACATCGAGACGGAGGCTCCTTCGGCTCCATGGCCGTCGACGGTACCCAGCAGCGGGCGCTTCTCGGCTCGTTCGACCCCGAAGC
Source organism: uncultured Acidimicrobiaceae bacterium (assembly GCA_964513315.1). GTDB lineage: Bacteria > Actinomycetota > Acidimicrobiia > Acidimicrobiales > UBA10347 > UBA10347. Next base: position 7,408 of record CAZEMU010000094.1, read on the forward strand.
GGCACCCCGAACATCTCGCATGCCGGGTACGGAAAACCGCAGCGCGTGACGCCATCCCCTACGCGGCATAGGACCGTGGGCTCATTTGGAGAGGATCGGATCAGAAGACCTAAGTGTTGTGCCCCTGATTCCGACGAATCAATGTGCCACCGTCTCAGATCTCAACCGCTGGCATCGGCCAGCCGGACCTCAGTCCGACACAGGAAGCGCCGAACCGGCGGGCCGCTCCGGCCCACGACGTCGTGCTCGCTCCGGTCGACTGGTTCAGCTATGCGGACTTCGCCGAAGAGACCCGCTCGCACCTGGCCGACATCAAACCTGGCGGTTGCGTTGGAGTACTCGCCGTCGACATCGACCACTTCGAAGCACTGACCTCGATGCACGGCGGCACCATCGGCACCGAGATTCTCAGCACGACGGCCGCCCGCATCCGCGATGCCGTGCGCCCCTACGACCTGATCGCTCGGGTCGACGGCAACGGCTTCGCACTCGCCTGGCGCCAAGCCGCCATGGACACCGCTCCAGCCGACATTGGTTCACGCGTTGCCCGCCAGTTCGAAGAACCTGTCCCGAGCTCGGCAGGCGACCTTTCGATCACCGTGACGATCGGCGTCGCCGCCGCAAGCTACGACGAGGCGCAGTACACCGAACCTCAGACCTTGCTCGCCCAGGCTCGCGCCGCCGTGGTCGCAGCACGAGCTCGCGGTCGGGCCCGCATCACCGAATTCGACCCGATCATGCTTGAACATGCGGTGCAGACCTATACGACCGAACGTCAGCTTCGCGTCGCCCTGCGCGACGAAACCCTCACCGTCGACTATCAGCCGATCGTGAACCTCCGCAGCGGCGACATCGTCGCGGTCGAAGCGCTCGCTCGTTGGAAGGACGAACTCTTCGGCCAGGTCAGCCCTGCGTTGTTCATCCCGATCGCCGAGGACTCTGGCCTGATCAATGACCTGGGCCGGCTCGTGCTCCGAGCATCGATCGCCCAAGGCGCTCGATGGAGCGGCGAACGCAACGGCCGGCTCTTGCTGACCGTCAACCTGTCGAACAACCAGCTGCTCGACCCGTCACTGATCCCGATGATCAAACGGCTGCTCGCCGAACATTCGCTGCACCCGAATCAGCTCTGTCTTGAGATCACCGAGTCCGTTGTGATGGCCAATGTCGCCGCCTCGATGACCATCCTGTGCCAGCTTAAAGACCTCGGCGTCGTGCTCGCGATCGACGACTTCGGTACCGGCTATTCGAGCCTGAGTTATCTGCGTCGCTTGCCCGTCGACATCTTGAAGATCGACCGCTCGTTCATCCAGTCACTCCACAACCGCGACGACCGAGTGATCGCGAAGGTCATCATCGACCTCGCCCACACGCTCGGGATGACCACCGTCGCCGAAGGCGTCGAGAGCCCGACCCAGGTCGAGGTTCTCAAGGAACTGAGCTGCGACATGGCGCAAGGGTTCTTGTTGCATCGCCCCATGCCACCGAGCGATGTCGATCTGGGCCCGGTCGACCTTCAGAAGATCCCAGCGAACGACAACGACCTGGATTCGCTCAGCGGAAGTCACGGCTGGTCATTTTCGCCCTGAGCGGCAGGTCGGCAAACCGCTCGGCGATGACGTTGATGACGCCTTCGCTGCGTTCGAGCCGCCCGTGGACATAAAGCGCTGGCGCCGTTCCGACCAGCTTGCGATGCCGCAGCCAGCACCCTTTCGACACGACGACGTTGACCAGTCCGGTCTCGTCCTCGATGTTCAAGAACGTGGTGCCTCCAGCCGTCGCCGGACGCTGACGGTGGGTCACGACACCAGCGATCCACACCTTGGTGTGCGGGTGCGTTGCGAGATCGGCCGCCGTCACGACGCCGCGGGAACGCAGGTCGTCTCGCAAGAATCGGGTCGGATGTCCGTCGGCGGAAACACCAGTGGCCCAGAGATCGGCGTGCGCCAACTCTGCATCGCTCATGCCCGGAAGCTGTGGTGCCTCGGTGCCAGTCACGATGCCAGCGAGCTGACCGGGCCCAGTCGCAGCGACAGCACCTGCGACCCACAGCGCTTGGCGGCGATCCCCGGTTGATCCGGCTCCTTGGCCAAGCGCATCGAAGGCGCCTGCGGTCGCCATTGCCTCGAGGACACGACGGTCCATACCGGTACGACGGCGGACGTCTTCGATCGAGACAAAGGGGCCGCCTCGGTCACGTTCGGCGACGATGTCGTCGGCCTTGTCATCGCCGACATGGCGGATCGACGAGATGCCCATGCGCATGTCTGGGTCCGCCGTGGACCCTTCGAGTGACGCTCCGGCCAAGCTGGCGTTGATGCACGGCTGCAGGACGGTGACGCCGTGGCGGCGGGCATCTTGGGCGAGCGTGTGCGGGCTGTAGAACCCCATCGGTTGGGCATTGAGCAGCGACGCACAGAACGCCGCCGGGTAGTGGTGTTTGATCCACGAACTCGCATAGACGAGATAGGCGAAGCTGACCGAGTGGCTCTCGGGGAAGCCGAAGTTCGCGAATGCTGCCAGCTTCTCCCAGATCAAGTCAGCGGTTTCGCCAACGATCCCCCGCTCGGCCATACCGCCGTAGAAACGTTCGCGCAGGCGTTCCATTCGCATCTGGCTGCGCTTAGAACCCATGGCCTGGCGCAGCTCGTCAGCTTCGGCCGCACTAAACCCGGCGACGTCGATCGCCATCTGCATCAGCTGTTCCTGAAACAACGGGATGCCGAGCGTCTTGGCCAGCGCGTTCTCGAGCAGCGGGTGCAGGTACGTGACGGGCTCTTTGCCGTTGCGGCGACGGATGTAGGGATGCACCGAACCACCCTGGATCGGGCCCGGCCGGATCAAGGCGACCTCGACGACCAGGTCGTAGAACGTGCGGGGCTTGAGTCGAGGAAGCGTGGCCATTTGGGCTCGACTCTCGACCTGAAACACGCCGATCGAGTCGGCCCGACAGAGCATGTCGTAGACCTCGTCTTCTTGCGGGATCGTGGCCAGATCGATCTCGAGGCTGTAGTGATCGGCGATCAGGTCGACAGCGAGATGCAGCGCGCTGAGCATGCCGAGACCGAGCAGGTCGAACTTGACCAGCCCTGTCGCTGCGCAATCCTCTTTGTCCCACTGGAGGACGCTGCGGTTCTCCATACGAGCCCACTCGACGGGACAGACCTCGATGATCGGCCGGTCACAAATGACCATGCCACCTGAGTGAATCCCAAGGTGTCGGGGCGAATGTTCCAACTGCCCCGCCAACCTGATCACGTCTTCAGGGATGCCGAGTTCCTGCGCAATCGGCGTGTCGTCGCTGCGCTCCTTCGACGCCTCTGCTGATTGGTGCCCACCAGACGCCTGCTCGCTGAGGCCACCCCAGCGGCTGAGATTCTTGGCAAACGCATCTTGCTGACCCGGTGCATACCCGAGCGCCCGAGCCATATCTCGCACTGCCGAACGAGCCCGATACGTGATGACGTTCGCGACCTGGGCGGCGTGATGGCGTCCGTAACGCTCATAGACGTACTGGATGACCTCTTCGCGACGTCCGCTCTCGATATCGATATCGATATCCGGCGGCCCGTCTCGCTCGGGCGACAAGAACCGCTCGAACAACAGACCGAGCGACACCGCGTCGGCCTTGGTGATGCCCAGCACGAAACACACCGCCGAGTTCGCCGCCGATCCGCGTCCTTGGCAGAAGATGTTCTCGCGACGGCAGAAGTCCACGATGTCATGCACGACTAAGAAGTAGCCGGGAAACCCGAGCTGCTCGATCGTGTCGAGCTCGTGATCCATCTGTTCCCACGCCCCCGGCGTGGCCTCAGCAGTACGTGGCCCGTAGCGAGCAGGCGCCAGCTCTTCGACCAATGCCCGGAGCCAGCTCATCTCGTCGTGGCCCTCAGGGCACGGGTACGGGGGAAGCCGGGGCGCAACGAGCGCCAGGTCGAACGCACACTCGGCCGCGATCTCGGCCGCCCGCTCAACCACACCCGGATAGCGACGGAACCACCACGCCTGCTCGTCGCCCGAGCGGAGGTGCGCAGCCGCCGCCGAAGGCAGATGCGCGTCGACAACATCGAGGCTGGCCCGCTCGGCAACCGCCGACAGCGCAGTCGCCAACTGGCGACGCTGCGGGCCGTGGTACTGCACATCGTTCGCTGCGACCACGCCAACGCCGACCGCGTCGGCGATGCGAACCAGCGCGTCGTTGCGAGCCGAATCGAGCGGATGTCCGTGATCCCAGATCTCAACAAACACGCTGTCGACCCCGAACGCTTCGACCAGCCGCTGCACCTCTCGCTGCGCGGCCGCTGGCCCGGCCTGGGTTAACGCCCGAGCTACCGCCCCCTCCCCCGTCCCCGTCAACACGATCCAGTT
>CAZEMU010000094.1:11875-15748 GCA_964513315.1 uncultured Acidimicrobiaceae bacterium
TGGGCGAGGGTGATACGAGGGTCGCCCTTGCTGCCAGCGAGCTGGGCCGTGCTGATCGCCCGCGCCAAGCGGGCATAACCCTCTGGGCCACGAGCGAGCACCACGAGCCGGGTCGCCTCACTCTTCTTCTTCGATGAGGGCGGTTCCGTGATCGTCAACTCGGCGCCGAACACCGTCGCCAGACCGTGCGCCCGGGCCGCCTCGGCGAATCGGACGATCCCGTAGAAGCCATCACGATCCGTCAACGCCAAAGCGGTCAGCCCAAGCCGCACCGCCTCTTGCACCAGCTCTTCGGGGTCCGAAGCACCGTGCGAGAAGCTGAAGTTCGAATGACAATGCAGCTCGGCATACGGCACCGCCGCGGTCGCATCAGACTCGATCTCGGGCGGCTCATAGGCGTGGCGCTTGCGGGACCAAGCCGGTGAATCGCTGCCGTCACCGGGCGCCCAATCATCGGGCTGGCCAGAAGGGGCGCGCCCGGAGAGCCGCCGCTCCAACTCCTTCCAAGGCACCGGTGGATTGCGCCAAGCCATCCCACGAACATACGTTCGATCTCAAGAGTTTGGCAACCCGTCAAGAAGCGATCCAGTGGGAAGACATAGCGTTTGCACGATGCATAGCCTTTTCGCTATTCTTCAGGCATGAGCGCAGCCGCCTTCGATATCCAGATGCCTGATGCATTGGTACGACATCTGCGCTCCAGTGCCGGGCTAACGCAGGCGCAGCTTGCCGAGCGCATCGGGACTACGCAGTCGGCCGTGTCCCGATGGGAAAAGGGCCATGATGAGCCTCGCCTATCGACCATCACTGTCATCGCCGCTGCGTGTGGTCGTCGGATGACAATGCAAGTCGAACCCGACGGCGTCGACCGCGCTCAGATCCAACAGCATCTTGCGATGACACCCAAACAGCGACTTGCTGCCGTCAGCAATCTCAATCGATTTCTCGCGAACGTTCAGCAGGTCAACTGAACAATGCCGGCACCTCTTGATCCGGTCTGCATCTTCGATCACCTTGGCCGCCATAACGTCGACTACGTCCTGATTGGCGGTCTCGCCGGTGTCCTTCACGGCTCCCCGGCGATGACAAATGATGCAGACATCGTTCCGTCTGCCGACCCAGCGAATCTCGAACGCCTTGCTGCTGCCCTACGAGAACTCAACGCTCGACTCCGGGTCGAAGGGGAACCCGAGGGAATCGAGTTCGACCCCCACCCGGCTCTGCTCGCGTCCTTGAACATCTTGAACATGACGACGAATTGCGGTGACCTCGACCTCACCTTCACTCCGGCCGCATACGAGGCGGGATACGACGAACTCGTCAAGCAGGCGGTCGTATTCGAGATCGACGCCATCACGGTGAAGGCAGCAGCGCTCAGCGATGTGATTCGATCGAAGGAGGCAGCCGATCGACCGAAGGACCATGTCGTACTTCCGATCCTGCACGCGCTTCAACAAGAAATCGAGTTGCGCGACCGGCGGCAATAGGGCCAGACGCAATCGGGCGCAACAACTAAAACTGCGTTGATGTATGACCCGGTCAAAGATGGTGTCGCCAAGACGGTCGACGGCGTTGTCTATGTCGAGGCAGCCCCACCGGAACGGCTCTCGCAACTTGTCCACTGCTTTTGGGAGCTGCGCACCGAGCGAGTCCTCAGCGAGGGCTTCGTGCTGCATGCGTTGCCCGGTGCATGCGTCAACTTGTTGTTCAACCAGGTCGACACTGCGATCGCTGGAGTCACCGCGCTGCAGACGACCTACCTCGAGCTGCACCTCGGCACGCAGTTCCACTACGCCGGCATTCAGCTCTACCCCGGCGTCTGGCAGGGCGGGCCCGATGCCATCGTCGACCACTACGTGGGCGAGCCGTACGACGGCGACCTCGGACTGGTCGACATCAGCGAACGATGCGCCTACACACCCGGTCGATTCCAGAAGACCTTCGATGTCTGATATCTACAATCCCTGACTGCCCACTTTCCATACCTTCGCCTTGTACCCACTCCCCCGGTTCGCCGGGGACTCCCCCAGAGAAGGAACAAGGCAATGCGCAAAGTTGGATGGTTCGATATCTACGTCGATGACATGGATCGGGCTCAGGCGTTCTACGAGACCGTTCTCGAGACCGAGCTGGCACCGATGGACGACCCAAGTGATGACACCGTCATCATGCGGACCTTCGTCGACGACTTCGCCTGCCACGGTGCCGGCGGTGCGCTGGTCAAGCTGGCGCATGCGTCGCCCGGCATCGGCGGATCGCTGGTCTACTTCAGCTGCGACGACTGCGAGGTCGAGCAGGGTCGGGTCGAAGCTGCCGGTGGACAGATCGCTCGACCGAAGTTCTCGATCGGCGACCACGGCTTCGTCTCACTGGCGATGGACACCGAAGGCAACATGATCGGCTTCCACAGCCAGCGCTGAGCGACCGGCGAAGAGCACCAGGTGCTGCTGCGCAGCCCGCTACTCGTGGACCGAGGCGATGAGCGGTTCCAGGTAGCGGGCTCGCACCGCGAGCACCTGGCGGATCTCGTTCTCAAGCGACGCATAGAACTGCTCCCGATAGAGCTCATCGCTGATCTGGCTCACCGCGAACTGCAGCGCTGAGATCGCAGCAATGAAGCCGGAGACCGCGAACAGTTCCCAGGTGACGACGATGTCGCTTCCGAACAGAGGGAACTCGGCCAGCGGGTCGAAGTCGCTGCCGGTGAACTCGGTCCATTGCAGGATCGTTTCTTCACGGACCGTGAGCAGGCCGAAACCGATAAAGAAGCCGCCGATGACGACCGCGACAAGCAGCATCTGCACGACCTGAGCGATCGTCATGAGCAGTGTGAAGTTGCGGACCTCGCCCGGATCAAGCGGCACCAGTTTGGGCCCACCAGCGGGACATGCACGAGGTGGGATCGGCGCATCGGTGGCGGCACAGATCTCGTCGACCTCTTGCCAGCTCGAGAAGCGGTGGAGGTTGGCGACCTCGGTCGGCGACCGCAGCACGATGAACAGCAAGGCAGGCGTCAGCACGAGCGCGATCGTGAGTGCGTAGAACGCCGGGGTCAGATCATGAGCGACCTGCCACATCTCCGCGTTCAGAAACAGGAACGTGGCGAAGAGGAGTAGTAACGGCAACGAGCGGGCCAACAGCACGACAATGCCTCGGAGCTGCACGACGACTTCGCGCAGGCCCCAGCGGAACATCGGCACGATGCCGTAGGTCGTCAGCACGTAGCCAGCGGCCAGTAAGAACGCATTGAACAGAAGCAGTTGCCACCAGAGCCGACCTGCGTTCTGGGCGAAGATGAGCGCGATCAGCGGCGCCCCGAGCAGGAAGGCGCCGATCTCAATAATGCCGATGTCATCGGGCAGCGCCAGCAGCCGACGGCCACGAAGTCGGTTTACGCCGAGCGCAACCCCGGTGAGGATCGCGAACGCGCCCAGCGCCACCAGGAACTGCTTCCAGCCCGAGAACCGGTCGCCGAAACCGGCCAAGCCGCCGAGCAAGAACGTCAGCACCAGGAACGGCACCATGCGAGTAAGCACGTCTTCGCTCGCGTTGTAGTGGAAGATCGCTTGCGGCACACCACGCTGCACAAACCACCGTTCGACCGCGTCGGGATTGAGCTCTTCCTCCTCCACGACCGGCCACTCTAGGCAGCTCAGCCGGCCGACGAGATGAAGGTGCTGACGTCGACCCGGACGCTCGAGAACGGATACGGGAAGTCGTCAGGAAGATCGATCAAGGCAGTTGGCGCGTTGATCAGCTGCTGATTGACGTTGTTCGCCTGCGAGAAGAGCAGCGCCGGCAGATCGACCTGATCGACGCTCGACAGATCCGGAATGACCATGTGAAATGTCTGCGTCCGTTGCGGGCGAACCG
>CAZEMU010000095.1:0-3070 GCA_964513315.1 uncultured Acidimicrobiaceae bacterium
GGGCTGGGTGGAGCGGCTCGCCGCAATTCTCGTCGACGCAGGCATCGACACTTCGCAGTCCGAACGGTTGGCCTCGATGGCCGTCACGACGATCGAAGGCGGCTTCGTCATGGCCCGTATGCTCAAGGACACCGCTGCGTTCCTCGCTGCCGGCGAGGTTGTCCAGCAGTTGATCGCCGACGCGCTTCCCGCATAGCCAGCCCGACAACCACCGTCTGGGCGGTTCCGAATCGCCTAGCTCACGAAAAAGGCCCGTTCCCAGGTGGCGGTTTCCGGCGGCGGCGCTAGCGTTAGCACTCGCCTCGTGAGAGTGCTAACTCGTCGATCGTTCGTGGAGGGCGGTCGACTTTCAATAGAAATTCTCGAGCATCAACTAGGAGAGAGACTCGATGAACCTGCAGCCCCTCGAGGACCGCATTGTCGTCCGCCCCGGTGAGGGTGAAGAGACGACCGCAAGTGGTCTCGTGATCCCAGATACCGCCAAGGAAAAGCCACAGCAGGGCGAAGTCCTCGCTGTTGGTCCCGGCAAGCGCAGCGAAAGCAGCGGCGAGCTGATTCCCATGGACGTAAGCGCCGGTGACACCGTCGTCTACAGCAAGTACGGCGGCACCGAAATCAGTGCCGGCGGCGAGGATCTTCTGATCCTCAGCGCCCGCGACGTACTGGCCATCGTTAAGTAGTCATGCCAAAGATTCTTAAGTTTGACGACGCCGCTCGCCGCGGCCTCGAAGCTGGCGTGAACAAGCTGGCCGACGCCGTCAAGGTCACGCTCGGCCCCAAGGGTCGCAACGTCGTCCTCGACAAGAAGTTCGGCGCACCCACCATCACGAACGACGGTGTTTCGATCGCTCGCGAGGTCGAGCTCGAAGACCAGTTCGAGAACATGGGCGCCCAGCTCGTCAAGGAAGTTGCCACCAAGACCAACGACGTCGCTGGTGATGGCACCACGACCGCAACCGTTCTGGCCCAGGCACTGGTCCAGGAAGGTCTGCGCAACGTCGCAGCCGGCGCAAGCCCCATGGGCCTCAAGCGCGGCATCGAGCAGGCAGTGGCTACCGCTGTTGCTTCGATCGCTAAGCAGTCGTCCAAGATCAACGGCAAGGATGAGATCGCACAGGTTGCGGCCATCTCGGCAGCTGACCAGAGCGTCGGCGAGACCATCGCCGAAGCCATCGACAAGGTCGGCAAAGACGGTGTTGTCACCGTCGAAGAGTCCAACACCTTCGGCATGGATCTCGACTTCGTCGAGGGCATGCAGTTCGACAAGGGCTTCCTCTCGCCGTACTTCGTCACCGACCCTGAGCGCCAGGAAGCCGTCTTCGACGAGCCGTACATCCTGTTCAACCAGGGCAAGATCGGTTCGGTCCAGGAAGTCCTTCCTGTGCTCGAAAAGATCATGCAGACCGGCAAGCCGCTCCTGATCATCGCTGAAGACGTCGAGGGCGAAGCCCTGGCAACCCTCGTGGTGAACAAGATTCGTGGCACCTTCAACTCGGTTGCCATCAAGGCTCCGGGCTTCGGCGAGCGCCGCAAGGCAATGCTCCAGGACATGGCGATCCTCACCGGTGGCCAGGTTGTCGCCGAAGAGGTCGGCCTCAAGCTCGACGCCGTTGGCCTCGAGATGCTTGGCCGTGCCCGCAAGGTCGTCATCACCAAGGACAACACCACCATCGTCGAAGGCGCCGGCAAGAAGGCCGACGTCGAAGGTCGCATCGCCCAGATCAAGGGCGAGATCGACAACACCGACAGCGACTGGGACCGCGAGAAGCTCCAAGAGCGCCTCGCCAAGCTCAGCGGTGGCGTTGCCGTCGTCCAGGTTGGCGCAGCCACCGAGGTCGAGCTCAAGGAAAAGAAGCACCGCATCGAAGACGCGCTGTCGGCCACCCGTGCCGCCATCGAAGAAGGCGTCGTCGCTGGTGGTGGCACCGCACTCGTGCGTGCCCGTGCTCAGGTCGCCAAGACCGTCGCCGAACTCGAAGGTGACGAGGCAACCGGTGCTCAGGCCGTGTACAACGCGCTTGCTGCTCCCGCCAAGCTCATCGCCGACAACGCCGGCTTTGAGGGTGCGATCATCGTCCAGCAGGTCGAAAAGGCCAAGGGCTCCAACGGCTTCAACGCCGCAACCGGCGAGATGGCAGACCTGGTCAAGGCCGGCGTCATCGATCCTGCCAAGGTGACTCGTGCAGCGCTGCAGAACGCAGCGTCGATCGCCAGCTTGCTCCTCACCACCGAGGTGCTCGTTGCCGACAAGCCAGAACCTGCTCCTGCAATGCCAGCCGGCGACCCAATGGGTGGCATGGGCGGCATGGGCGGCATGATGTAATGCCCGCTCGTCTCCGCTGAGACGGGCACCCAAACTTGCAAAAGCTTCGATCAATGCCGGGCCTTCGGGCCCGGCATTGGCCGTTTTGGCCCGCTCGATGCGAGAGCCCTGTCCGGCGCTGGAGGTGTCGTTTGGTAGCGTCGGCTGGCCAACGAGACGCCGTTCGCGGCTGGAGCACCAATGGCTTGTTTTCGAAGACCTTCCGTCCGAAGGTTCTTCACGACTTTGGAGAGATAACGAGTGGGCGCGAGGGGCTCGCAAAGTTTCGGCTATCGCTCTCGCTGATTGACGATCAAGGGGTGAAGTACCTTCGCTTTGCTCGCAAAGCGGTCGCTCCGGGCGCATTTGGCGTGACGTACACGTTCATCCCCGAGGGTGACTTCGGAAAGCTCAAAGCAGCGGTCGACGCGGCCGTCGAACTGTGAGCGACGTTCACACCTCTTGAGGACCATGAGCTCGCCATGCGATCCGACTGGGCCACGCGCCGCACGGTCGGCAACACCATCGCCATGGTGGTCGCTTGGTCCGGCAGCATCTCTCGGAATCGGTCTCGCATGATCGAAGTCGTGTTGGGAGAGGGGCCGGTTTCAACCGAGATCCGCATTCGATCGGCGGGTGCTTTCGAACATATTCAGAATCGGCGGAAGCATGAGGACCTCTCACGTGGTTTCATGGAGATGACCTCTCTGCCGAAGGACATCTCATGAGTACAGATCGAGCGAGTGAAGATCGAGTGAGTGAAGATCG
>CAZEMU010000095.1:3170-12529 GCA_964513315.1 uncultured Acidimicrobiaceae bacterium
AAGGACATCTCATGAGTACAGATCGAGCGAGTGAAGATCGAGTGAGTGAAGATCGCATCGCCGTTGAGCGGCACCGACGTGGCAACCGATGGATGCACTGGATCAACTTCCCGCTGCTGACCATCATGATTTGGAGCGGGCTTCGGATCTACTGGGCAGATCTGCGGGATCCGTTCGGTGTCGGCATTGGTGGCTGGCATTGGTTTGAACTGTTCCCCGACTGGATCAACGAGCCGCTTGGCCTGGACCGCAAGCTGGCCCGGGGTATGGCGTTCCACTTCACGTTCGGGTGGCTGCTGACGCTCAACGGCGGCGCGTTCTTCGTCTACCTGTGGCGTACGGGCGGTTGGCGCAACTTCTTGCCGACTCGTGACGACCTGCGCACGATCCCCGCCGTGCTGTTGCACGAGGTCGGACTTCGCAAAGAAGCCCCACCGCAAGGCAAGTACAACGGCATGCAACAGCTCACCTACGCCATCGTGCTCGTGATGGGCGCACTGGCCGTGATCAGTGGCTTTGCCATCTATAAACCCGTTCAGCTGTCGTTGCTCACGGCGATGTTCGGCGGCTACGAGGGCGCCCGCTTCGTGCACTTCTGGGTCACGATCGGCTTTGTCTTGTTCTTCGGCATTCATATCCTGCAGGTCGCCCGAGCCGGCTTCCGCAACTTCTGGTCGATGGTGACCGGCTACGAGCTGCTCGACGCGCCGGAGGAACCGGCAGAACCCGAATCCAACGACGAACTCGAGGAGGTCGGCGCATGAGCGATCAACCAACCAACGAGAACAGTGACGACATGGTCGAGGTGCAAGGCATCGACGAATCAGTCGCTGCCCCGATCGCCGCAGATGCCCCGGTGCATCGGGTCGCATCTGACTTGCGCGGCAAGACGATGACCGAGGCCGACTTCCGCAGCCTGTCGCGTCGCTCGCTACTGACCGGGGGCGCAGGCGCGCTGGCTGCCGTACTGGGCTTCCGGTGGATCCAAGGCCGCCCGGCCGATCGCCGCATCCCCGACGTGCTCCGACAGGGACACGAGGTCAACGAGTCGATCTGGCGAGCACTGTTCCGAGAGGGCGCCGAGGCACCAACCTTCGACTTCGCCGAGTCGTCAGTGATGCGGGTGAATGGACGCCACGGCATTCGCGAAGACCTGGATATGGACACCTGGGAGATGCGGGTGATCGGTCGCAGCGGCGAGACGATCGGCCGCTATGACCTCGATGACCTGCGAGCACTGCCTCAGACCGAGATGACGGTCGAACACAAGTGTGTCGAGGGCTGGTCCCACATCGTGACCTGGGGCGGTGTGGTCTTCAGTGACTTCGTTGAGCGCTTCCATCCCGAAGAAGCCGATGCACCGTTCGTCGGCCTCGCCACGCCTGACCGTGAGTACCAAGTTGGACTGGAGCGGGCGGCGATGATGCACTCCCAAACCATGCTCACGCTCGACCTGCAACGCGAGCCGCTGACCGAAGCCCACGGTGCTCCCGTACGGCTCACGACGCCGCTCAAGTACGGCATCAAGCAGATCAAGCGCATCGGCACGATCCGCTTCAGCGACACCCAACCCGAGAACGACTACTGGGCTGAGCGCGGCTACGACTGGTACGCCGCCCTCTAAACCGCATTTTCCGGGCCTGAAGTGTGGCGCAAGCCACACGACGGGACAATCTGCAACAACTGATATACGGTTTTCGTTCTGCCAATGGGCCCAGGCGGGTTCCGAGGAGGAAGTACCTGATGATGTTTCGACGTGGACTTATGTTGTTCCTAACGCTGTTCGCAGCGACCGCACTGTTGGTGCCGTCAGCTTCGGCCCAAGACGACGACACCGAAGAAGAAGAGCAGAGCGCCTGCACCTACAACAACCCCAATGGCTGCCGGCTCGAGTACTCGTCGGGCGGATTGCCTGACACATCGCCAGACCAGGACCTGGGCGACCTCTCGGCCGCGTTCGCTGACAGCGGTGGCCCCAGCGCCGATGCAATCCCCGCAGCGCCACAGCCGACCCCAGTTCCGGCAGCTGCAACGACCCAAGACACGCAGGCTCCTCAGCTGGCGTTCACCGGCTCGGAGACCAGCGTGCTCGCATGGGTCGGCGCAGGTCTGATTGGTGCGGGCGCCCTTGCGCTGACCGCCCGCCGTCGCATCGAAGACTGCTAGAGCTCGCTGCTATCCGCAGCACAAAGACGTGACACTCGGGGGCCGGTGCACAGCCGGCCCCGAGTCGCGTCCAGATCACATCACCGATCGAGGAGCGAACAGATCTAGGAGCGAACAGATCTAGGAGCGGACAGAGCTGCGGCCCGTAAAGGCGATCAGTCGGGCAACGGCGTCGTCGCCCGCTGCCTCGACGGCGTCTGCGAACATGCCGGGGCCCCGCAGGTTGTCCAAGACCGGAGCGAGCTGGTCAAAGGCCTGCTGGGCCGAGGCCTGATCGATGCCGTGGTCGATGCCGGTGGCATCGGCGACATCCCAGGCGTGGATCGTCGGGTCCACCCAAACGATGCCCATGAAGCTGTCCAACGGCATCTCGCCGAACGGGGTCGCAGCGACGTTCTGCAGGACACCGTCTTGGTCCAGCGCCGCCATCGTCGTTGCGACGATCTCGCGGAACGCCTGAGCGGGGTTGTCGCCGAGCACTTCGGCTTCGGGCTGCTCTGGCGTTGGCCCGCTGCCCGCAGCGAGGTTGCCGACGTTGCGGATCAGCCATGCGGCGTGTCCTGCAGCCTCTCGGGCCGTCCACCCCTCGCAGCACGACGGGTTGTCCCATTGATCGTCGGGCACGCGCTGGATGACGGCGTCGAGGGCGTAGACACCCCGGGTGTACTTGCGAAGACTTTCTGACATGGATCGAGCTTGGCAGCAACCTCGCTGACCCAGCAAGCGCCCGGCCAGTAAGCGCGAGAGCTACAGCAGGTGGGGCGCCTTTTTCGCCAAGGTCTTCTTGAGTGTCGACAGGCTCGGATTCACCAGTCCAACGTCGCCAATCACCACGGTCGGCACCGTCTCGTTGCCGTCAGCGATGGAACGGACGATGGCTGCATCAGCCTCGTCGTCCCAGATGTTGCGTCGGTTCGTCGCGATGCCTGCTGCCTTGAGGCCCTGACCGAGCCTCGTGCACCAGGGTCAACCGGGTCGCCAGAAGAACTCGACCGCATCGAGCGGGCCCTCGGAGAGTGGCTCAATCGAAACGGGCGTCGACCGCTGGGCAGCCTTGAAGATCAGGATGAACCCGATCAGAGCTGCGGCCAGCAGCAGCAGAGTCATGCGAAGGTCTCGACCACGTGGGCGACGACGGCGTCGATCTCTTCGGCGCTCAGCTTGGAGCCGAACGATGGCATGTTCGTGCCGCCATTCGTGACGAGGTTGACGAGCGGGCTCGCGTCGGCGGCAAAGAATGCGCCGATGCCGGCGATGGCCTTGGCCCGGGCACCTTCGCCGTTGGCGCCGTGGCAGCCCGCACAATTCGTGGAGTAGATCGCGGACCCATCAACGACTGCGACAACGTCGCTGCCGCCCTGGTTCCCGTCGCCCTCTGTCTGGTCAGTAGCTGGCTCGGTAGTGGCGCCTTCGTCGGCTGGCTCAGGCTCAGGTTCTGGCGTTGCGGTTGGCTCAGGCACCGGCGTCGCGGTGGGCTCAGGCACTGGCGTCGCGGTCGGCGGAACCTCGGTCGCGGTCGGTTCGGGCTCAGGAACAGGCGTCGCCGTCGACTCGGGTTGAGCCGCTGCGTCAGCAGTGTCGTCGACCGATGCCGCCGGTTCGTCGCTTCCACCTCCGCATGCAGCAGCCAGCAGGGCCAGCGCCGCAAGCAGGGTGAGGAATTGAGTACGCATGATGACCACCGAGAATTGTCTAAACACGATCGACCGATCGTAGGGGATCCTGTCCTGGATCCGCACGCGGACAGCCGAAGGACTTGACCGCCGACTGGGTAACCTCAACCTGTGACCGGATTCGAGCGACCAGCTCCCGATATCTCCAAAATCGTTGCTGCTTGGCAGACCTGGCTGGCCCAAGGCGAAGACACGCTTCCTGGGCGCACCATGGCTGATCTCAAGATCGGCGGCACCGACCGCGTACTTGAGACCTTGGTCGAAGCCAATGCAGAGTTGGCACCCGTTGCCGAAGCCTGGAACCTCTGGGAACGCGGCAAGGTTGGCCCTGATGAGACGCTTGAAATCATGACGAGCGGCGGATTCGCCGAGATCGTCGAAGCGCTCGCTGCTGACGTGTGATCAGTCCTCCGCCCGGACGCGGAGGACCACAGATCATTCCGCGCCCCGACCAGGTCAGGCTCGGTGGGCCACCTCCGTGGAACCACATCGCGGAGCAGGATCGATTCGTCGATCTTGACCTCCTCGAGCAGCGGCTCGCGAGCTACGAGCCGCGGTTCGCGGATCGTGGTCTCCCGGCCACGGGACGCACCTCGGCGGTGCTGATTCCGCTGTACGACGTCGACGGCGAAACGACCGTGCTCTTGACCCGACGAAGCCCGACCATGCGGGCGCACCGACACGAAGTGTCGTTCCCTGGTGGGCGACACGACGACGAAGACGCAGATCTTCTTGCGACCGCGCTTCGCGAGGCATTCGAAGAAGTTGCCCTCGACGCAGCAGCGGTGCGGCCCGTGGGCGAGCTTGATCGGTTCGTGACGGGTGGCAGTGGATCGCTGGTCCATCCGTTCGTGGCTCGGCTCGATCAGCGTCCACAAGGACTTGTCGCCAATCCAGGCGAGGTTGAAGCGATTCTTGAGGTTCCGTTGCGCGAGTTCCTGCTCGATGCCGTGTGGCGAGAGGAACTCTGGGCACGAGATGGTCATCCTGGCTGGCCGGTGACGTTCTTCGAGCTCGTTGGCGACACCGTGTGGGGCGCAACGGCCAATATGTTGCGCCAACTGCTCACACTCGCCACCGATCCGATCTAGAGTTCCTCTACATCAACCTCGCCGCTGTCATCGTGGTGATGACCCCGGCAATCGCCCTCGCCAAGGGCGACGACGCTCCGATATGCCTGGCCGCTGTCGCTGGTTCCGACACCGGCGGCTTCACCGCGACCACCCTGAGCGGCCAGGCCGCTGACGGCGCCGTCTCGGTCGTCAACCACGTCGACATCACCGCAGTCACCGGATCCCGCACCATCACCGAAGACGCTGTCCGCTACGTGAACAACTGCGGCGCCGACATCGAACTCGCCCTGGTCGCCCAGGCGCCGCTCGGCGACTGGACCGCTGTCCAGGCCCAGCTCTTCGTGTCGACCACCGACGCTCCGATCTCGCTGCCCACCGCTGACGTCGACGGCAGCTGGGGCGACCAGCCCCTCACCGTTACCGCAAGCACAGCGCTCGGCGCCGCCAGCGGCACCGTCATCGTCCCTGCCGGTAGCTCGGCTCAGGTCGCCTTCGTCGTCGACGCTGGCACCGGCTTCGATGCTGCCTCGCTGCGCTGGTCGGCAGAAGCCCGCACCATCGCCGGCTGATTGCCGCAACACGATCGACGGCTCGCCCCCGACAGGTCAGCTAACCGCTTGGGGGCGAGTCGAAAATCTCTTCGCCAACCACGGCTCCGCTCGGGAACCGCACCGCCGTCAGCAGCAGCGCTGAGATGGCACCGAACAGCAGCACCGCTCGCAGGCTGCTGAGCTCTACGACTTGACCGGCCAAGATGTTGGCGATCGGGACGGTACCGCCGAACGACAGGACCCAGAGGGCAGAGACCCGACCCCGTACATCTGAGGTCACATGTTCTTGCCAAGCGGTCGCCAGCGATGTCGGGATTGCGAAGTAGAACGTGCCGACACAGAAGATGGCGATGTAGGCGAGGTTGATGTTGCTGAGCAGGGCCAGCCAAGCCAGCGAGGCGGCGAAGCCGATGAGCCCGATCGGGACGACCCGTGATGCTGCGGTCCGCAGGAACACGGTGCCGACGAGGAACGCTCCGCTGAGGCCACCGAGACCGAAGCAGGCGTAGAACCAGCCGTAGGTGGTGCTCTCGCTATCGACGTTGAGGTTGACTTCGGCGATCGCGGGGAGCTGGCCGATGAACGGCAAGCACAGGAATGCGAACATGAACATGAGCATCAGTGGACGCCCAACCTGAGGCGCTCGCCACGCAATCGTGAACCCACCGAAGACCCGTTCGCGGAACGAACGAGACGTAGCCGTCCCTGGAGGGATGACGGTCCGGAAGATCGCCGTGATCACAAACAGGTAGCTGATCGCATTGATCGCAAACACCTGCGCAAAGCCCCAGTAGCTGACCAGGAAGCCACCGATCGCGGGGCCGACGACCCGCGTGCCGTTGACCTGCATCGAGTTGAGCGCGATCGCCGCGCTGAGATTGCGTTCGCCGGCGATGGCGGGGATAACCGACGTCAACGCGGGCGCGTACAGGCCCTGGCCGAGGCCGATCACGAACACGATTAGGAGCAGCGCGCCTTGGCCAATCGTGCCGTCGAGCAAGAGCAGCGCCAGTACGAACGTCCAGACCATCTGCCATGCCTGGGTGACTAGCAGCAGCTTGCGACGGTCCGCCGTGTCGGCGAGCGAACCTCCGATCAGCGACAAGATGCCGAGCGGTCCGAGCTGGGCGAAGATGATCGCACCCAGGTACGCGCTCGATTCACTGATCTTCCAGCCGAGAACACCGAGCGCAGCGGTCTGGAGCCAACGGCCGGTATTGGACAGCGCGGAACCGACGTAGAGCCGTCGGAATTCGGGCACGGCAAGCGCATCGCGTGCCGTGCCTCGGTCTGCCGCGTCGAGCGCGGGCGTGTTCACCCGAGAGCCGACTGCAAATCGTTCAGAAGGTCGTCGATGTCTTCGATGCCGACCGACAGGCGCACGAGCGCGGGATCAACCTCGAGCGGCGAACCAGCGGTCGACCCGTGGGTCATGCCAGCGGGCACCTCGATGAGCGACTCGACAGCGCCGAGTGACTCCGCGAGCGTGAACAGCTTCGTCGAGGTCACGATGCGATGGGCTGCTTCGGCGCCACCCCGAGGTATGAACGAGACCATGCCGCCGTAGTTACGCATCTGGCGCGATGCCGTCTCGTGGCCGAGGTGTCCGGGCAGCCCGGGATAGAGGACCTGCTCGATGGCGGGGTGCTCACTGAGCATGGCGACGATGGCCTGCGCGTTGTCGCAATGGCGATCCATGCGCACGCCGAGCGTCTTCACGCCCCGCAGCAGGAAGTAGCAGTCGAACGGGCTGATGATCGCTCCGACGCCGTTCTGGACGAACGCGAGGTGCTCGGCGAGCTCATCGTTGTTGGTCACCACGAGGCCGCCGACGACGTCGGAGTGGCCGCCCAGGTACTTGGTGGCGGAATGCACGACGATGTCGGCGCCCATCGAGATGGGCTGTTGCAGGTACGGCGTTGCGAAGGTGTTGTCGACCACGCACAGGCCACCGTTGAGGTGAGCGGCAGCGCTGATGGCCTCGATGTCGAACACCGTGAGGTTTGGGTTCGTCGGCGTTTCCATCCAGACGAGCTTGGTGTTGTCTGCCCACGAGCTGGCAACGAGGTCAGGCTTGGTCAGGTCGACGGCGGTCCAGGTGACCCCGACCTTGCCGTAGATCTTGTCCAGCAGTCGGAACGTGCCGCCGTATGCGTCGTTGCCGAGCAGCACGTTGTCGCCCGGCTGCAGCATGCGCAGGATGGCGTCTTCGGCACCCATGCCGCTGCCGAATGCGAACCCGTGGGTTGCGCCTTCGAGTGCGGCGATCGAGTGCTCGAGCGCTTGGCGGGTCGGGTTGCCGGTACGGCTGTATTCGAAACCCTTGTGCTGGTTGACGCCTTGCTGTGCGTAGGTCGTCGCAACGTGGATCGGGACCGTGACCGCGCCGGTCTGCTCGTCGGGCTCTTGGCCCGCATGGATGGCGCGCGTGTTGAAGCCTGAGTCGCTGTAGTCAGTGCCGGAGTAAGAAGTCATGAACCGTTCGTAAGGAATTGGAGGATGTCGGACTGGGTGATGACGGCAACCGGACGGCCACCGTCGAGTACGAGTGATGCGCCGCCGCCGTCAAGCATCTCGACGGCGAGCGATACGGACTGGCCCGCGCCCAGCGTTTGCAGCTTGGGGCCCATGAGCTTCTCGACGGGCTGGTCAAGCGTCGACGGGTCGTCGTAGGCGAGCTGCATCAGACGCAACTCAGTGACCGAACCTTGGACTTCGGCGGCCGACAGCGGCATTTCGCCCTTGGCGACGGGCAGCTGGCTGATGCCGTGCTCCTTCATCAGGTCAAAGGCGGTGCGGGCGGTGTCCTCAGGCTGCACATAGAGCAGGGGAGGGACGCCATCGCTCGCAGCCGCAAGGGCGTCTCGCACGGTCGGGCCTTCGTCTTCGAGGAAGCCGAACCCGGCCATCCAGTCGTCGTTGAAGACCTTGGACAGGTAGCCGCGCCCGGAATCCGGAATCAGTACGACGACGAGGTCGTCGGGACCAGCTTCGGCAGCAACCACGCGGGCAGCAGCAACGGCCGTGCCACAGGACCCGCCGATCAGCAAGCCTTCTTCTTCAGAGACTCGGCGGGCCATCGAGAACGAGTCGGCGTCGCTGATGGGAATGACACGGTCGACGAGGTCCGGGTCGTAGGTGGTCGGCCAGAAGTCTTCGCCGACACCCTCAACGAGATACGGGCGTCCGCTGCCGCCGGAGTACACCGAGCCTTCGGGATCGGCGGCGATGATCTGGATGTCTGGGTTCTGTTCTTTGAGATAGCGGGCGGTGCCGCTGAGCGTGCCGCCCGTGCCTGCGCCAGCCACGAAGTGCGTGATCTTGCCTTCGGTCTGGCGCCAGATCTCGGGGCCAGTCGTCGCATAGTGGGCAGCCGGGTTGGACGGGTTGTCGTACTGATTCGGCCGATACGCGTTGGGGATCTCGTTCACTAGGCGCTCGGCGACGCTGTAGTAGCTCTGGGGATCTTCGGGCGGAACGGCGACCGGGCACACGACAACCTCGGCGCCATAGGCGCGTAACAGGTCGACCTTTTCAGGCGCAACCTTGTCGGTCATGACGAAGACGCACTTGTAGCCGCGCTGGCTGGCCACGATGGCAAGGCCGACACCGGTGTTGCCCGACGTTGGTTCAACGATCGTGCCGCCGGGCTTCAGAAGGCCCTTTTCTTCGGCGTCGTTGATCATCCAGAGCGCGGGGCGATCCTTGGAGCTACCACCCGGGTTCGTGAACTCGAGCTTGGCAACGATCGGACATTTGGCCCCTTCGTTCACGGTGTTCAGGCGGACCATCGGCGTATTGCCGATGAGGTCGATGGCTGACTCAGCGATTTCCACATCGCCACGGTACTCCTGAACCGACAGGCGTCGGCATCTGGGTGGGCCAGTCTGTGGTGG
>CAZEMU010000095.1:12629-15578 GCA_964513315.1 uncultured Acidimicrobiaceae bacterium
GGTGGGCCAGTACGATCCCGATCGATACGGAACCGAGGGGGAACCGCACATGGGGATGCAGCAGGGTCAGCTGCTCATGCACAAGCTCGTCGAGCGAAGCGCAGTAGTCGCGCCGAACGAAGAGATCGTGACCGCAACCGAAGACGGCGTTCGCCGCCAGACCTACGCCGAGACTCGATCCCGAGCACATCAGCTCGCCCACGCACTCGCGGAGGCTGGCATCGGTATCGGCGACCGGGTCGGCACGTTCATGTGGAACGGCTCCCGCCACCTCGAGGCCTACTGGGCGTCGGCTGGCATGGGCTGCTGCTTGCACACCCTGAATATCCGGCTCGGCCCGGCCGACCTCGAATACATCATCAATCACGCCGGAGCGAAGATTTTCATCGTCGACGCCGACCTGCTGCCCGCGCTCGAACCCGTCGTGGACAAGATCCCGGCAGTCACCCAGCTGGTGATCGCCGCTGAGCCAGGCTTCGAGGACTGGACGACAAGCTTCCCGAATGCGATCGATTACGAAGACTTCATCGCTGGCAAGCCTGAGCACTACGACTGGCCGGAGATTCCCGAGACGAGTGCGCTCGGCCTTTGCTACACGAGCGGCACGACCGGCGACCCCAAGGGCGTTGAGTACGAGCACCGGTCGCAGTACCTGCACACCCTGACCCAGTCGCTGACCGACTCGATGGGGCTGTCCGGCGCCGACACCCTCTGCGGCATCGTGCCGATGTTCCACGCGCAGGGCTGGGGCCTGCCGTGGGCCGCGTGCATGCTCGGCATGAAGCAGGTCATGCCGCATCGGTTCATGTCGCCCGACCGGCTCATCAAGCTCATGGCTGACGAGGGCGTCACGATCTCGGCCGGCGTGCCGACGATCTGGCAGGGCGTCAAGGCAATCATGGAGGCCCAGCCCGGCGCGTTCGACCTGTCGGCGCTCGACCGCCTGACCTGTGGCGGGTCGGCCCCGCCTCCATCGCTCATCGAGTGGTACTGGAACGAACTGCAGGTCGAGATGGTCCAGGGCTGGGGCATGACCGAAACCTCGCCACTTGGCACGACGAGCCGGCGCGTCATGAAGCGCAGCCAGCTTTCGTCGACCGACGCGGATCGAGCGATCAACCAGGCCAAGGCTGGCCAGCTCATGCCGGGACTCGAGATGAAGATCGTCGACGACGACTTCAACGAGCTCCCCTGGGACGGCGAGTCCGTGGGCGAGCTGCTCATCCGTGGGCCGTGGATCGCTCGTGAGTACTACAACAACCCGCAGCCAACGAAGTTCCATGACGGCTGGCTGATCACGGGCGACGTTGCCAAGATCGATAGCGAGGCGTATCTCATGATCGCCGACCGCTCCAAGGACCTGATCAAGACGGGCGGCGAGTGGATCAGCTCGGTCGACCTTGAGAACCACATCGTCGCCATGCCTGGTGTCGCCCAGGCGTGCGTCGTTGCGGCGCCCCATCCCAAGTGGGACGAACGTCCGGTCGCGCTCGTGATCCTCGACGGCGGTGCCGAAGTCAGCGAAGCGGCGATCATCGAGCACTGTGCGACGGCCTATGCCAAGTGGCAGCTGCCCGACGAGGTGCTCTACGTCGACTCCATTCCGCTGACGGGCACTGGCAAGATGGACAAGAAGGTCGTACGGGCCGGCCTCGAAGCCGACGGCTACGTCTTGCCGGACCTGCGCTCGTGAGCTCGGACCAGACCGAGGAAGCGGCTGCTCGGATCGAGTTCGCTCGTCCCGACGACTGGCACGTCCACCTGCGCGACGACGAAATGTTGGCCGCCGTGGTCGACCACTCGGCTCGCTGGTTCCGCAAGGCGCTGGTCATGCCGAACCTGACACCGCCGATCACGTCGGGGGCTCAGGCCATCGCTTATCGGGAGCGGATTATGGAGGCGGTGACCGTCGACGCGTCCCACTTCGACCCGGTCATGTCGCTGTATCTGACCGCCGATCTGTCGTCCGAGGAAGTGACGACGGCCTGGAACGAAGGCGCGATCTGCAGCATCAAGTTCTATCCCGCCGGTGCGACCACCAACTCCGACGCCGGCGGTACATCGCTGCTGCAGTTCGCGCCGGTCCTCGAGACGATGGCGTCGCTCGGCGTGCCGCTGCTCGTCCACGCTGAATCGACCGATCCGGCGCTCGACATCTTCGATCGAGAAGCTGCTTTCTTGGTCGACGAGGTCGGCCCGGTCCTCGAACGTATGCCCGAACTGAGCGTCACGGTCGAGCACATCTCGACGTCGACCGGTATCGACATGGTGCGCCAGTTCGACCAGGCGTACGGCTCGATCACACCCCACCACCTGACGTGCGACCGTTCGGACATCTTGGCCAACGGTCTGCGCCCCGAGCTCTACTGCAAGCCGGTGATCAACTCCGCCGAGCACCGCGAGGCACTCGTGGCCGCCGCCATTTCCGGCGATGGCAAGTTCTTCCTGGGCACCGACTCGGCGCCACACCCGCTGAGCGCCAAGGAGGCGCGGGTTGCCAAGGCAGGCATCTTCAATGCGCCGTACGCACTCGAAGTCGTCGCCGAGTTGTTCTACCAGCGCGGCGCACTCGACCAGTTCGACGCGTTCGTGTCTGGCAACGGTGCTGCTCGGTATGGCTGTGCGCCGTCCTCGGACCGGCTCGTCATGGAACGCACCGAACCTGCCGTCGCCCCGGTCGACACGCTCGAGACGACTGCGGGCGACGTCGTTCGCCTCTTCGGCGTCGCCGAGGCTGCACTTTGGAGCATTTCCACGCTCTGACGGGCTGTAGAGGTGCGGGTTTCAGACACCGCACCCGAGATTCAGCGCACGACAAGCTCGTCAGGGCGCGGGCAAGCTGACCGGTCGCGCCGGTATGCCCGGTGCCATGTGTGAATGCTCCGCCGTGCTGCCTGCCCCTGTGGTGGGCTACGGGTCGCCTCGGGGTTCGGTCCAGCGGTCGGATTT
>CAZEMU010000096.1:0-3843 GCA_964513315.1 uncultured Acidimicrobiaceae bacterium
CTTCATCGCCCAGGGCGTGCTCTTTGCCACGCTCTATCCGGCCAAGCCAGCCGAAGCCACCGCTGGCGCCTGACACTCGACCGCCCTACGGTCGACGACCCATAGCGAAAGCGCGTTCTCGCGACCGCTGTCGAGCGACGCCGGCCAGCTCGAGGCGAACGTCAGGTTTCTTCGGGCCAGTCGCGAAGAACCTCGACGACCGAGCCGAGGTGAAGCTCCATCGCCTCGCTCGCTGCATCGGCGCTGCCGGCGACGATGGCGTCGATGATCGCGCGGTGCTGCTGCAGCGACTGCTCAGCTCGGCCCGGTAGCCACGACAACCGGTAGTGGTGCTGGGCTCCCCGATTTCGCAGGTGCTCGACCAGGTGGGCGGCAACGGCGTGCCCGCTGATCTCGCGGACGAAGCGGTGCAGGGCTCCGTTGAGCACTGCGTAGGCAGCGAGGTCCCCAGCTCCGACTGCCGCCGACATTTCGACACCGATGTTCCGTAGCGCTTCGCATTGCACGGCGTCTGCGTTGCGTGCCGCTTCGGCTGCGATGAGGGACTCGAGCGCGGCGCGGGCTTGGGTGATCTGGATGGCCTCGTCGACGGAGACGGCCCGCACGGTTGCGCTGCGGTTGACCTCGCAGTCGATGAGGCCTTCGGCAGCGAGCTCGGCAAATGCATCACGAACCGTGAAGCGACTGCAGTCGTATCGCTCGGTCAGCTTGAACTCGACGAGGCACTCGCCGGGCTCAAAGCGGCCTTCGAGAATGTCGGTTCGGAGCTCATCGGTGATCGAGTCACGGGCCATCGGTCGTCCATTGTTGCGCACACGACGCAGCTGTTCTGCGGCATCCGCTCGAGGATTGACTCACGCCCGGCTGGACACCCAGGTGATCACAACTCGTGCGTTGCATATTCATGCAACTCGTTGCGTGACTATTCAGTAGGGTGCTGGCGTGGAAGCTGGCCCAACATCCTCACCGTTTGCGTTCCGCGACGCCGAGCATGGCGACGGGGCAAGCCTCGCCCTGCTCGCCGATGCGGCGACCCGACGGCTCGTCTCGTGGCTCTGGGATCAGTCGACTGCGGCTGGTCAGCCCAGCTTTGAAGTCGGTCGTCGGATCATTTGCGAAGACACGACTTCGTTCAATCACCTGCGCCACTGGCGTGTGGCGACGAGAGACGGGCAAATGGTCGGTGGGCTCAACAGCTACGTCCTTGCACAAACGCCGCTTCCTGCAGATCCCGAGGTCGCCGCGGTCATTCGCCCGACGGCCGAGCTCAAGGCGGTGGCCGATGGCACCTGGTACGTGACGGTCGCCTCGGTATTCGCCGAGGCGCGCGGCCAAGGCGTCGGTCAAGCACTGCTCACCGAAGCTGACCGACTCGCCGAAGCCGCGGGCTGCGACACGGTGAGCCTGCTCGTCGGCAGCTTCAACACCGGCGCGCACCGGCTCTACACCCGACTCGGGTTCACCGAATGGGAGCGTCGCCCGTTCGTGCCGTTCCCCGGATCCGATGAGCCGGGCGAGTGGATCCTGATGCGTCGCGCTCTGTCTCGTTAGAGACATGCAGCGCTCACGGGAAGCAACGCTCGCTCCGGATCGGCGCCGTACGCTTCGCCGATGGCGACCTGGCAACTCGATCCCCACTTCACGCATCTGAACCACGGATCGTTCGGCGCCGCGCCGGTCGAGGTGCTGGCCCGCCAGGCCGAGTTGCGCTCACAGATGGAGACCAACCCGGTCTCGTTCATGCTCGAGACGTACCAGTCACTGTTGGAGATCGAGCGAGCTCGTCTGGCCGAGTTCGTCGGCGCAGATGCGGACGGTCTCGTGTTCGTTCCCAACGCGACCTATGGCGTGAACTCGGTGCTGCGGTCGTGGGAGTCGAAGCTCGGTCGTGGCAACGAGATCATCGTCACCGACCACGGCTACAACGCGTGTCGCCAAGCAGTTGAAGTCACCGCCGCTCGCACCGGAGCGACGGTCGTTGTGGCCGAGGTGCCGTTCCCGATCGACTCTTCGGAGACCGTGACCCAGGCGATCTTGGGATCGGTTACGGACCGCACCGCGCTCGTGATGATCGACCATGTGACCTCGCCGACGGCGGTGGTCTTCCCCGTCGCCGAGATCGTCGCCGCGCTTGAGCCCGACGTGCCGGTGCTGGTCGACGGCGCGCATGCCCCGGGCATGCTGCCAGTCGACCTGGCCGAGCTCGGCGCGTCGTTCTACACCGCCAACTGCCACAAGTGGCTCTGCGCCCCGAAGGGCGCGGCGCTTCTCCATGTCGCCGAGCGGCACCGCGACGATGTCGAGGCCGTCTCGATCAGCCACGGCCACAACGATCAGTGGCACGGCAGCTCTGGCTTTCACGGCCGCTTCGACTGGACCGGCACCGACGACCCGACGGCTCGGCTCACCGTGTCGACTGCGCTCGACACGATGGCGGCGCATCACGCTGACGGCTGGGAAGGGGTCCGCCAGTCGAACCATGCGCTCGTTCTTGCCGGGCGCGATGTCGTTGCCGAGGCACTCGGCACCACGGCGCCGGTGCCCGACTCGATGCTGGGTTCCATCGCTGCGCTCCGACTGCCGACGCTGCCCGATGGCCTCGACCTGGTTGCTCGGCTTCGTCACGAGTGGCAGATCGAAGTGCCGTGCCCGGTGTGGCCTGAGCCACCGCAGCGACTCATCCGGGTCTCGGCTCAGCAGTACAACGAGATCGGCGACTATCACCGCCTGGCCGAGGCACTAACCGCTCTTCTGTAGCGGACCGCTCAGTCAGCGCTCCAGGTTCGGTATCGCTGCATCCAGGCGGCGCGGTGCTCGCTCAGATGCAGGGACGTGTTGTTGGCGTGCGTGACGCCGAGCAGCAAGACGTGGCCGTCGAGGTCGTAGAGCCGGGCTTGTGGCGACCCTTCGCCCAGCCCGATCTCTAACGTGTGGCCGCTCGTGAGGGCTTCTGCCTGAGGCCCGACCGCGCACGCCGACACGGTCGGATGGCCCGAGCGAACCGCCCCTGGGCTGCGGCGGAAGCACTCCACGATGACGCCCATGGCTCGCGTCGGCGTTGTGGCCGGGTCGTAGGCCGGCATCGAGTCTCGGACCGTGTCCCACCACTCTTCGGGGATCGGGGGGTTCATCCAGGCGGACGGGTCACTGAGGTCAGCCGAGTGCGTCGGCATCATGATGGTCGCTTCGCCGCCGACCGCGGCGCGGAGCGCTTCGGCAACAGCCTGCGCTCCCCCGGCGACGTAGCCGAGCGCCGACAGCGATGAATGCACCATCCTGGCGCTCGTCCTATGCGTGGGCGCATGTTCGAGCGGTCCGCTCGCCGGCGTTGGCGAGATGGCGCAGTCGGAGACTTTCCAGTCCGACGCAGTGCGCGCGACCGGCCCCGAGATCGACTCGGCCGAAATCATCGCCGCCGTCGAACGCCTCCACGAAACGCCGCATCGGGCAGAAGCCTTCCTGAGTCTGTCTGGAGACTCGCAGGCAACCGACGGCCTTGACACCAACCTTCCGATCTCGAGGTACGAGTTCGATGGGACGTGGTCGTCCTCGACAGTTCTGCTCGGCCCGGGGCAGGCCATTGGAAAGCCGATGGGCTTCACCATCACGGATCGGAACACGGCGTACTTCTACATGCCGGGGCTCGCCGACATGCCCGAGGCGCTACGAGCGTCAGCGGCCGATCCGATGGTCGACGCCTACGACGCGTGGATCAGCGCCGACTTCAATCAGGTTCGCGCTGCAGCACCGCCAGACCTGCCTGTCACCATCCGCCAGGCTGCGCAGGACGAACCTATGAGATGCTCATCGAACCGGGGTTAGACATCGACCTGTTCAGCTCGC
>CAZEMU010000096.1:3943-15488 GCA_964513315.1 uncultured Acidimicrobiaceae bacterium
CGAACCTATGAGATGCTCATCGAACCGGGGTTAGACATCGACCTGTTCAGCTCGCCGAGCGTGTTCACCATCCACCTTGACGCCCAGGATCGGGTGCGCCAGGTCGCATCGGTAAACGACTTGTTCGGTAGCTCCCGGGTCGAGTACTTCGACTTCGACGAGGAGATCGTCATCGAGGTGCCCACCGATGCCCTCGACCGGACGGCCGAGTTCAGCGCGCTCTTCGCCGGCACTCCGTCTGCACTGCCGACCATGGTGCCGCCGCGGCCCACTCCGACCCCGACGGTGCCGTTCATCGGTCCGACGATCCTCGACCGCATCGATGAACAGCCGGAACTGTCGATCTTTCGAGAACTGATCGCTGAGGGCCAGAACGTGGAGCTGATGCTCGACCTGCCCAACCCCGAGCCGTGGACGATCTTCGCTCCCACCAACGACGCACTCGAAGCGCTCGGCCCGGCGCTCGACGAGCTCCGCAGCGAGCCGCTCCTCGCTCGGACGTTCGTCCTCAAACACCGATTAGCGTGCCCCTATGGCAGCGCACCCTGGAGCCCTTCTCACTACCGACGAGATCACGGCGGTCGTCGACCTGCTGAAACAACAGGGCAAGGTCGGCGACGACACGACGTTTCGGCGGGTGTCGCCTGCGCACCCGAATGGCTTCGACGATCGCCGTATCGAGACCTGGCTCTATCACGCAGGCTCCAAGGAAATCGAGGAGCTCGTCGTGTCGCTGACCGACGAATCGATCGTGTCGTCGAAGACCGTCACCGGCCAGATCCCGCAGTTCGCGTTCGGCGAAGTCGGTGCAGCCCAAGAAGTCGTGCGCTCCAGTCCGCTGGTTGCCGAAGCGTTGGCCAAGCGTGGCATCGACGACCCGTCCAAGGTCCAGGTCGACACGTGGCCGACCGGCAATATGGGTCACGAGCACGAGAAGGGTCGGCGCGTCACCCGCTGCATCATGTTCTGGCGCGATGACGTCGCCGACAACGGCTACGCGAAACCCATCGATGGTCTGATGGCGTTCGTCGATCTCGACGAGATGGAGGTCTACCACCTCGACGACATCGGCAACTGGCCGGTTCCGACCGAGACGAACAACTACCACCACGGGACCGTTCCGGATCGCGACGACCTCAAAACGATCGACATCACCCAGCCTGACGGTCCGAGCTTCACCGTGACCGACGGCAACCTGATCACCTGGGGCAACTGGGATGTGCGAGCCGTCATGGACCACACCGAGGGCATCGTCCTCCAGTCGCTGGCGTGGACCGATCAGGGGACGAGGCGGCCGATCATGCGGCGCGCCAGCGTGGCCGAGATGGTCGTGCCCTACGGCGAGACCCGCGCGAGCCAAGCGTTCAAGAATGCGCTCGATATCGGCGAGGTCGCGCTCGGCCGCACGGTGAACTCGCTCACGCTGGGGTGTGACTGCCTCGGCGACATCACCTATCTCGACAGCGCCTGGTGCTTCGACGACGGCACGCCCATCCACGTCGACCAAGCGATCTGCATCCACGAAGAAGACTTCGGCATTCTGTGGAAGCACACCGATAGCCACTCTGGTTCCACCGACGTGCGCCGCAGCCGTCGCCTGGTGATCAGCTCGATCTTCACCGTCGGCAACTACGACTACGGCATCTTCTGGTACCTGTACCTCGACGGCACGATCCAGCTCGAGATCAAGTTCACGGGCATCGTCACGACGCAGGCCCATGGCCCTGACGACTCGCTGACGTACGCCGATCTGGTTGGCCCCGAGGTGGCCGCGCCGATCCACCAGCACCTGTTCTGTGCTCGCTTCGATATGGAAGTCGACGGTCCGGACAACACGGCGTACCGAGTCGACATCGAGGTCGACGAACCGGGGCCGGACAATCCGTTCGACAACGCCTTCCGGGCCGTGCCGACTCGGCTTGAGACCGAGCAGCAGGCAACCGACGTGGTCGATGCAGCCAAGGCTCGCACCTGGCGGGTCGTCAACGAAGCCAAGACGAATCGTCTGGGGCAACCGACTGGCTACAAGCTGCTGCCCGCCGACACGGCGACCCTGTTCCCGTTCCGGGCCCGCATCGCTGGTCGCGCCGGGTTCGCGATGAAGAACCTGTGGGTGACGCCGACCTCGAACGACGAACGCTTCCCCGCTGGTGACCACGTGACGCAGAGCGAGCCCAACAACCAGGGCTTGCCGACCTGGACCCAAGCGGACCGACCGATCGCCGACACCGACATCACCGTGTGGCACGTGTTCGGCCTCACCCATTCGGCCCGCCCTGAGGACTTCCCGGTGATGCCGACCGAGTACGCCCGCTGTACCTGGGTGCCGTTCGGCTTCTTCGACAAGAACCCTGCGCTCGACATTCCACCGGGCACCCACTGTCACTGATCCTCACCATGTCGCCACGCTCGTTCTGTGGGCAGTTCGCCCGCCCTGAGCGGGAGAACTGCACAGATTTGATTGCGATGTCCCGGTGACCGGTCTCGAGATTGCACTCGTGATCGGCTTCGCCGCGCTCGGCGCGATGGTCCAAGGTTGCCTGGGCATCGGCATCGGACTTGTCGCGGCACCGGTACTGGTGTCGATCGATCCAGCCTTCGCTCCTGGGCCGCTCCTACTCATCGGCCAGGTCGTCGGGCTGCGCCACGTGTTCGCCGAGCGCGAGCACATCGACCGAGCGGCGTTTCGCAATGTGGTGTTTGGGATCCCTGTGGGGATGGCGGCCGGGTTAAGCATCTTGTTGATGGTCGACGCGCGGGTGCTGTCGATCATCGTGGGGGCGGCAACCGCACTCGCGGCAGCGGCGATTCTGCTCGGCGCCCGTGTCGCTCGATCGCGAGCCGTTGAGATCACCGCCGGCGGGTTCATGGCATTCGCAAGCGTCACCGCAGCGTTGCCGGGGCCACCGCTCGTGATCGGCTTCAGCGACATGAAGCCCTCATGCATGCGTGGCACCGCGTCTGCCTCGATCTTGGTCGTCGCGGTCTTGGCAGGCGTCAGCTTGGTGATCGCCGGTCGCTTCGGACGCGAAGAGCTCGAGTTGCTCGCGCTCCTGGTGCCGGGCGCATTGCTCGGCTTGTTCTCCGCCCGCTACTTACGACCGGTGCTCGACCGTTCGTGGTTCCGCAACGCAGTGCTGGTCATGGCGTGCGCCGGCGGCACTGCCCTCGTGGTCCGTCAGCTCATGGCATAGCGTCGACGATCGTTCCTTGCATCGCGATGGCGTCGCCCATGCGGACGAGCCCCGGGAAGTGGCGCATCGCCAGGATCCCGTCCATCGTCGCTCGGTACTCGACCGGCACACGGCCGAGGTGGCGAGGGTCGTGCACCCGAGCGATGACCTGTCCGGCCGAGATCGGATCGCCGAGCGCGACGACCCACTCGATCAGACCGTCGGACTCGCTCGTGATGTACGCACCCTCGAGCGGGACATCGAGGAACTCGGTCGGCGCGTCTTCGTGATCTCCGACGAGCACGCCCGCTTCCTTGAGCACATTGCGCACGCCCCGCAGCGCGATCTCGGCCCAATCAGGGCGGGTGGTTCCCGTGCCGCCCAGCTCGGTCGTGATGAACGGCGTGCCCGAGTTCTCGACATGGGTATCCCACATGCCGATGGTGTCGATCTCGACCAGCTTGCATGTGAACGGGGCCTTGAACGCTTTCGCGAACCGCCAGCCCTTCGCCTCGGCCTCTTTGTCGTCGAGCACATGGGTGCAAGCCATCGGCACGAACTCGAGCGTCTTGCCGCCGTCGTGCATGTCGACAACCAGGTCCGCCATCGGCAACATGTAGCGAGCCATGTAGTCAGCGATCTTCTCAGTGACCGTGCCATCAGGACGGCCCGGGAAGGACCGGTTTAGGTTGCCGCCATCGAGCGGCGAGGTGCGTGTGCCAGCTGCGAACGCCGGCTGGTTCATCGTCGGCACGACGATGATGCGACCGCGCACGTCGGCGACATCGATCGAGCTGACAAGGCGGAACAGCGCCAAGGGGCCTTGGTATTCATCACCGTGGTTGCCGCCGGTGAGCAGCACCGTCGGACCGTCACCGTTCTTGATCACGGCGACCGGGATCATGACCGAGCCGTAGGCCGAGCCGTCGTGGCTGTGCGGAAGCTGCAAGTGCCCGGTGTGCAGACCATCGTCGTCGAAACCGATCGTCGGGGTGATGGGCGACGCTTGCATCGTTGGGGAATCCGACACGCTCGTCACTCGCCCTGCTCGGCGGTCGCATCGACATCGGCGATATCGGGGAGTCCACCTGAACCGACCGCGCAGGTGTAGAGATCATCGGCGACGACGACCTCTCCCTCGTAACCACCCGTGCGCAGGTCGTCGACGAACAACTGTCGCTCGGCATCGGTCGTCGGCGCCGGGATCAGATGGGTGAGCACAACTTTGGGCACGCCGAGCGCCGCGGCTTGTTCGCCGATGCGCAGTGTGTCGGCGTGATAGTCGCGGACGAAGTGACGATGCTCGGGCAGGTCGTCGAAGAACGAGAACCGCATGGCTTCGTAGACCAGCACGTCGACCCCATCGGCGAGCGCAGCCATCTCGTCGCAGACGAGCGTGTCGCCCGAGATGGCGACCGAACCGTCGGGGGTGTCGACGCGGTAGCCGACGGCACCGACGACCGGTTCGTGGCGCACTTGGCCCGCGGTCACCCGCACGTCGCCATGTCGCCACACCTCGGTCGGCGTATCAGGCACATCGAAGGCGATGACGTCGACCTCGGGTCGCGTCGGGCGACCGGTGTGGAACGAGCGAACGCCGAGGTCGTCCTCCCACCCGTCGAGCACCTGCTCGGCGAAGCGGGCCGTCGCGCCTGCGGGCGCGATGACCGGCAGCGGCCTGATGGTGTCGGTGCGGTCCATCACCCACCGAGTCAGGACGACATCAGCGAGCCCGCTGACATGGTCAGAGTGGTAGTGGGTGAGGAAGACGGCGGTCAGATCGGGCACCCACACGTTGGCGGCGTCGAGGCGCTGCACGGTCGATCGACCGGTGTCGAACTGCAGCGTCAGATCCTCGTAACGGACCAGCGCGCCGGGGCCCGCGCGGTGCGCATCAGGGATCGGGCAGCCGGTACCGGTGATCGTCAACGAAGTGCTCATCGTGGCGGCGACTGTAGTTCCCGATCGTGGCCTCGTAGATGGGAGACTCATCGGCGATGACCTCGCAGCCAACGACCCCGAACCCCAAACCAGCCTCTGCCATCACCGCCGACGCCAACCAGTCGGTGGCGATCTCGTTCGACGACCCCGGTGACTTCGAACGAGCATCTCGGGGGCTCATCGCCCAACTCGACGGCGGTCGCGTGACGCTCGGCGACCACGTGGTGCTGGACGTCGCCGATCACGCGTTCGTAACTGAATCCGACGCGCCGCCCTCGGTGCATCCCAGCTTGTGGCGCCAAGCGCAGCTCAACGTCAAACATGGATTGTTCGAGGTCGCCGAAGGCGTATGGCAGGTACGTGGCTACGACCTGGCTGTGATCACGTTCATCGCGGGCGACGACGGCTGGTTGGTCATCGACCCGCTCACCAACGCGCCCGCGGCTGCCGCTGCGCTCAAGCTCGCAAACGACACGCTCGGCGAGCGGCCGGTCACGTCGATCATCTACACCCACTCCCATGTCGACCACTTCGGCGGGGTGCTCGGTGTGACGAGTCACGAGGCCGTCGAGCGGGGCGATGTGCGCATCGTGGCGCCGGTCGGCTTCATGGAAGAGGTCGTGACCGAGTTCATCATCGCCGGTCCGATCATGGGACGCCGCGCCGCCTACCAGTTCGGTCCCCTGCTTCCGCCCGGCCCGTTTGGCCACGTCGACTGCGGGCTCGGTTCCGCAATGGGTCGCGCCCGTTCGGACCTCATCGCGCCAACCGAGCTCATCACCGAGACCGGCCAAGAGCTGACGTTGAGCGGTATCCGAGTGGTCTTCCAGAACACGCCCGATGCCGAAGCGCCAGCAGAGATGAACTTCCACTTCCCGGACAAGCGCATGCTGTGCATGGCCGAGAACTGCACCCACACGCTGCACAACCTCTACCCGATCCGCGGGGCGCAGACCCGCAACGCGCTTGCGTGGAGCAAGTACATCCAAGAAGCCATCGATCTGTGGGCAGACGAGAGCGACGTCATGATCGCCAGTCATCACTGGCCGCGGTTCGGCCAAGACGACGTGCGGAACTTCCTGACGATGCAGCGCGATGTCTACCGCTGGATGCACGACCAGACGATGCGCCTGGCCAACCTCGGTCACGTTCCGACCGAGATCGCGGCCGAGCTGTCGATGCCGAACGAGTTCAGCGAGTCGCATGTGCAGGGCTACTACGGCACGGTCTCCCACAACACCCGCTCGGTCTACAACCGCTACCTCGGCTGGTACGACGGCAACCCCGCGAATCTCGATCCGCTCACGCCAGTCGAGGGCGGCACCAAGTACGTCGAGTTCATGGGCGGCGCCGATGCGGTCCTGGCCAAGGCTCGCGAGAGCTTCGACGCGGGCGACTATCGCTGGGTCGCGCAGGTCGTCAACCACGTGGTGTTCGCGGACCCGACGAATACCGAAGCACGCGAGTTGCAAGCCGACGCGCTCGAGCAACTCGGCTACCAGTCTGAGTCGGCGACGTGGCGCAACGCCTACCTGATGGGCGCCAAGGAGCTCCGTGAAGGTTCGCCCGACTGGGGACGCCTGCCGACGCGGGACATGTCACAGGCCATGGAGGCCGAGCACCTGTTTGACCTCCTCGGCGTGCGCTTCGATCCCGCCGCCTTCAGCCGCAGCCCGGTCACCATCAACATGCACTTCACCGACCTGGGCGAGGACCATCTGCTCGGCGTTGGGCACTCCGCGATCCATCACCGTCCCGGCGTCGTCGACCCCGATGCCGATGCAACGGTGCGTCTCGACCGACAGGCATTCGTGCATGCGCTCGACGATGCCAGCACCTTGGAGAAGCTCGAACGTTCTGGCGACACGACGATCCTCGATGAACTGTTCGCCGGCCTGACCGCCTTCACGACCCAGGCGCTGATCGAGCCGTAACGCGCCTACTCGGCGTGCTTGCCTGGTTCCCAGCCTCCGCCAGCAAGGACGCGTTCGGCGAACTCGATCGGTTCGGGTTCGAGCGTGGTGGCCATCGTGTCGTTCCAGCGGTTGAGGAAGCCGAACATGGAAATCACGGCGACGATCGCGGTCGCCTGATCATCGCTCCAGTGCGCTTTGAGCGTGGCGAAGTCGGCGTCGCTGACCTGGTTCGGTGACTGCCCCGCACCAAAGGCGACCCGCAGCGCGGCTCGCTCCGCGTCATCGAAGTGGTCGCTCGTTTCGAACTCCCAAATGGCCGACAGCTTTTCTTCGGGGATCCCAAACCGGGCGGCATTGGAACTGGTGTGGGCCTGGCAATAGCGACAGCCCGAACCAGCGCTCGTCATCATCGCGATCATCTGCTTGAGCCCGGGCGGGATCAGGTCGTTCATCAAGACCGCCCGTCCGAGGCCTTGGAAACCTTCGAGCAGTCCGGGCACGCGCGCCATGGTCGGCATCGAGTTCGGGACGAAGCCCATCATCGCTTCGACGAGGGCCAAACCTTCGTCGTGCTGGGCGATCTCAGTGCGGTCTAGTGGTTCGATGCGTGCCATACGCCGACGCTAGTGGTCTCCGCCGTCCCGATTTCACGCCGCACGGCCGCCCGAATCCTCAAGAGGTCTGCACCCTGGGGTTGTCGCTGGCGGTCCACCACGCTTTGGCGGCGGGTTGAAGTTCGGAGCGAAGCTCGGCGAAGCGAGCGGCCGCGTCAGTTCCAGGCCAGTCCGTGGGAAGCAATTCGCGGGGCAGGTCCGGATCGAGCAGCGGGAAGCGGCGCCATTGGTGCACGAGCGCCGTCAGCACACCCGCTGCGGTCTCCGGCTCCGATTCGAGACCCGCCACCGACGTCAGGAACGCTTCGTACGACGTTCGCAGCGATGTGAGATCCCAGGCACTTTCGACCAGTGCGTCCTCGGATCCGAGTGCGCCGACCTCGGCGACGAACGAGGTCGCCTGTACGCCGAGTCGTTCGACGAGCTCCGCAGCGAACGCTTCTTGTTCTCGCCAGGGCGACAGCCACATGCCGTTGCCGGTCGCTCCGAATCCAGCCCAGCCGAGTCCTTGTGCGAGCCGATAGCGAAGCTGACGATCGGCTTCGGGCACGGATGCCAGCAGCACGACCCAGCGGTGATCCCACGTGCGTTCGCTTTGGCCGAAGCCGTAAATGCGTTCGGCGCCCGTCTCGAGCAGCGAGGTCGCTGCCGGCGTCAGGCTCCATCGGGTTTCGCGACCGACGCGCTCGCGAGTCAGCCAACGCCCTTCCATCCGAGCGAGCGCCTGGCGAGCTGCCTTTTCTTGCACGCCAAGCTGATCGAGTGCGGCGAGCAATGTGCGTGTCCACGCGGTTCCGCCAGCGGGAAGCACGAACTCGCCGAGCACGGTCATGAGGAGATCGCGGCTCGAATCGACGCCAGCGGTGCCGTCCTTTCGAGCGCCCAAGACCGGCGCAAGCGCTGCATCAACCACACCGACATTCTACATCTTCTTGACGCATCATGTCGAATATGTAGAATGTGAATCGTGGGAGAACCGTTGACCGAGCCGTACATCGAGTTTGCGACGCATCCGGACACCTACCGCCACTGGCGCGTCGACATCGACGGAGCGATCGCGACGCTCACGATGCAGGTCGATCCTGACGCCGGGCTTCGCGACGACTACGACCTCAAGACGAACAGCTACGACCTGGGCGTCGACATCGAGCTGCACGACGCCGTCCAGCGCCTTCGCTTCGAGCACCCGGGCGTCAAGGTGGTTGTCGTTACGGGCGGTCTCGACAAGATCTTCTGCGCCGGCGCCAACATCCAGATGCTCGCCGGCGCCAGCCACGCCCACAAGGTCAACTTCTGCAAGTTCACCAACGAGACCCGCAACGGCATCGAAGACGCCTCGACGAACTCGCAACAGATCTACGTCGCCGCCGTCAACGGCACCGCCGCTGGTGGCGGCTACGAGCTTGCGCTGGCGTGCGACGAAATCCTGCTGGTCGACGATCGGTCCTCGGCCGTCTCACTTCCTGAGATCCCGCTGCTGGCGGTGCTTCCCGGAACGGGCGGTCTCACTCGTGTCGTGGAGAAGCGCCACGTGCGCCGTGACCTGGCCGACGCATTCAGCACCAAGACCGAAGGTGTGCGAGGAAAGACCGCCATCGAATGGGGACTCGTCGACGGGATCGCCCCGACGAGCACGTGGGACGACTTCGTCGCCGAACGCGCCGCCGCCCGTGCCGCCGACAGCGACCGGCCCGACGACGCAACCGGCATCTCGCTCACCCCTCTCGACCGCACGATCGCCACTGACTCGATCAACGGTGACACCATCGCTTGGTCGACCGTGTCGGTCGAGATCGACCGTGCGACGGGCACGGCCTCGTTCCTGGTCTCGGGTCCGACCGGCGAACAGCCTTCGACCGGCGATGAACTCGAAGCGGCCGGCGCGGACGCGTGGATCCTGCGAACCGCCCGCGAGCTCGACGACGCAATCCTGCACCTGCGCTTCAACGAGGCCGAGATCGGCACGTGGGTCTTCCGCACGGCTGGCGATGCAGACGCCGTCGCCGACGCCGAGCATGTGCTCGGCTTCGAACGCAACCACTGGCTCGCCCGCGAGATCCGGCTGCTGTGGGCTCGCACGCTCAAGCGGGTCGACGTCACCTCACGCACGATCGTGACGATCGTCGACCCGGGCAGCTGCTTCGTTGGCGTGCTGGCCGAGCTGCTCCTAGCCGCCGACCGCAGCTTCATGCTCGACGGCACCTTCGAAGATCTCGACGACCCGCCCGAGCCGGCAACGATCCGATTGACCCCGGCGAACTTCGGCTGGTTCCCGATGTCGAACGATCTCGCTCGTCTGCAAACCCGCTTCTGGGGTCGACAAGATGCCGAGTTCGACGCCGCCCAGACGATCGACAAGGACCTGCTCGCCGCCGACGCCGCGGCGGCCGAACTGGTGACCTTCACGCCCGACGACCTCGACTGGGATGACGAGATCCGGCTCATGCTCGAGGAGCGCAACAGTTTCTCCCCCGACGCGCTAACCGGCATGGAAGCGAACTACCGATTCGTCGGACCCGAGACGATGGAAACGAAGATCTTCTCTCGGCTCACCGCCTGGCAGAACTGGATCTTTCAACGCCCGAATGCAGTCGGTCCCGACGGCGCACTTCAGCGCTTCGGCACCGGCTCCCGCCCCGACTTCGACAAACGGAGAGTGTGACCCCATGGCAGTTGTTGACATCGACGCCAAGATTCCGAACAACGTTGGCCTGGCTGACGACCGGCGCCTCCAGCGCGCACTGGAGCAGTGGCAGCCCAAGTTCATTCGCTGGTGGGAAGACCTGGGCCCCTCCGCGTTCAAGCGGAATCCCGTCTACCTGCGGACCGCGATCGATGTCGGTCAAGAAGGCTGGGCCAACTTCGACCACGTCGAGATGCCCGACTATCGGTGGGGCATCTTCCTGGCCGATGCCGAACCGGATCGCAAGATCGCGTTCGGTGATCACAAGGGCGAAGACGTCTGGCACGAAGTCCCTGGCGAGTATCGCTCTGAGCTGCAACGGCTCATCGTCGTGCAGGGCGACACCGAGCCCGCCTCGGTCGAACAGCAGCGCCACCTGAGCCTGACCGCGCCGTCGCTCTACGACATGCGCAACCTGTTCCAGGTCAACGTCGAAGAAGGCCGCCACCTGTGGGCGATGGTGTATCTGCTGCACCGCTACTTCGGCCGTGACGGACGCGAAGAAGCCGACGAGATGCTCGAGCGCCACTCGGGCGACGCGGACAACCCCCGCATCCTCGGCGCATTCAACGAAGAGACACCCGACTGGCTGTCGTTCTTCATGTTCACCTACTTCACCGATCGTGACGGCAAGTACCAGCTGGCCTCGCTGCGTGAATCGGCATTCGACCCGCTGTCGCGCACCTGTGACTTCATGCTCAAGGAAGAAGCGCATCACATGTTCGTGGGCGCCACCGGCGTCGGCCGAGTGGTGCAGCGCACGATCGACCTGATGCACGAACACGACACCGACGACGTCCACCCCTATGGCGGCTTCAATCTGGACCTGCTGCAGAAGTACATCAACTTCCACTACTCGGTGTCGCTCGACCTATTCGGCTCCGAGACGTCGACCAACGCGGCGAACTACTTCGCCGCCGGCCTCAAGGGCCGCTTCCAAGAAGAACGTCGCGACGACGACCACCGGCTCAAGGACGACTATCGATTGGTCCCCGAGGTCACCGACGCCGGCATCGGTACTCGCGAAGTCACCCAGCTCGCAGCGCTCAACGAGACACTGCGCGATGACTACAGCGTCGATTGCCAGAAGGGCCTCGACCGTTGGAATCGGACCCTCAGCGAAGCCGGCGTCGACGTGCAGCTGCGACTGCCGAACGGTGGTTTCAACCGCAACGTCGGCACGTTCCGAGATCACAATGTCAGCCCGGACGGACGTTT
>CAZEMU010000097.1:0-5822 GCA_964513315.1 uncultured Acidimicrobiaceae bacterium
GAGCGGGTTGTTCGTCTCGGCGAACCAGGTCTCGACCTTCTCATCCATCGGGCGCAAGGGGTCATCGCTCATCTTCAGATTGTTGACGAGCGGCTCAGCAGTCATCCAGCCGAACGACGACTTGCTGGCTGATCAGACTCGATCGACGGGCAGAACACCGTCGATCCGACGGATCGCTCAGCGAGCGGTGGCGAGCGGCGCGACGGTGGCGTCGGTCGCCCGGATCGCATCGTCAGGGACCAGGGAGATATCGAGCCCGCGCTGGCCCCCGCTGACATAGATCCGGTCACAGATCTCCGCTGTCTCGTCGATGAACGTGCGATGCCGCTTCTTCTGCCCGAACGGACTTATGCCACCAGCGATGTAGCCAGTCGCTCGCTCCGCATCGGCGACGTCGGCCATCGTCGCCCGCTTTGCTCCAGCGGCTCGTGCGAGCGCCTTGAGATCGAGCATTGTGGCGACCGGAACGATGGCGACGACCAGCTCACCCCGGTCCCCGTCGAGGCCATCGCCTTCGAGCCTGGCCATCAACGTCTTGAAGACCACGTCGGGGTCGAGATCGAGCACCTCGGCGGCCTCCATTCCGAACGACGCCACGGCCGGATCATGTTCGTACCGGTGCACCTCGTACGGGATATCCAAGGTGTCGAGAAGCACCGTCGCAGGGGTCTGCACGTCGTCAAGTCTGCCGTACCATCGGCTCCTGTGATCAAGCCAGCGATCGAGGCAGTGGCGTGACCGGACCCCACGCATGATCGAAGTCCACGGTGCGACCGTTCTGCTCATGTGGGCAACGGGCGGTCTGCTGTTCCTGTGGGTGACCACGCGCCGCCGCGAAGTCGGCATCGGCTACGGCTGGACGATGCGCCTGACGTACCTCACGATCGGCGCACTCGGCATCGTGACGGGCATTCTCGGCACGCCGTACTGGCCGCGCGAGATCGCGGGCATGGCGATGCTCGCAGCCAGCGCGTATGCGCTCCTGGTGTCCTGGCAACGCCGCAAAGCTGGCGTCGCAGGCCAACGCGAAGTCGTCGAACGGCGCACCGAACGCGTCGCCGAGATGACCGGCATCGACAAAGAGGAACAGCGCTTCGACAAAGACGCCGACGAGTTCCCGCCCATCCTCGATCTCGTCCCGGCGCTGATCGGCGTCGTCGCGCTCGTGGCCGGTGCGATCAACTCGACTGGCGGCTGGGACGGCGGCACGACCTGGTTGGCGCTCTTCCGATTGCTGGCCGGCGCAGCGTTCCTGGGCGCCGTCAGCGACGCCATGTTGCTCGGCCACTGGTACCTCGTGCAGCCCGGTCTGGCTAGGGCGCCGATTCTCGAACTGGTGCGCTGGACCGCCATCACCTGGGTGCCCCACACGATCGCCTTCCTGCTGCCAACCGGCATGTGGACGGTGCTCAACGGCACGATCGATGACGGCTACGGGGGAGCGCTCGGCTGGTTCTGGCTCGCCTCAACCGTCGCCACGATCATCCTGGTCGGCATCACCCGGGCCGCGCTCCGTGAGCGCCAATACTCCGCCGTGATGGCAGCAACCGGCTTGTTGTATCTGGCGATCCTGACGGCATTCGGCCAGGACCTCGTCGCCCGAATCCTCCTCGGCATCGAGCTGTAGACAGCCCCGCCGCGCCCAGGCCGCCTGCCCCATTTGGGGGTCGGCTTCCGGCGTGCCCGTTGTGGTTTGTCGAAGACGGGGGCAATACTTGGCCCCGGAGCGGCGGGTAGGGCTCTCTATCGGCGGGCGTCGTACCTGGCGATCAAGGAGAACACTGTGCCAAGAGCAACCTGGAGTGGAGCCATCAGTTTCGGACTGGTGACCGTCCCCGTGCGGCTCTACACGGCCGTGTCTCGCAAGTCGGTCCGCTTCAATCAACTGGACCAGCGCACGGGTAGCCGCATCAAGCGGAAATGGGTTTCCGCCCTCGACGGCGAAGAAGTCCCCAACGACGAACTCGTCCGCGGCTACGAGATCACGTCGGGCAACTTCGTCACGATTAGCGACGAAGAACTGAAGTCGCTCGACCCCGAAGCCTCACGCACGATCGACATCGTCGAGTTCGTCGACCTGGCCGAGATCGAGCCGCTCATGTACGACAACGCGTACTACCTCGAACCCGACGAGCTCGCCGCCAAGGCCTACAAGGTCCTGGTCGAAGCGCTGAGCCGGGCCCAGAAGGTCGCCATCGCTCGCATCGTGATGCGCAACAAGGAATACCTGGCGGCCGTTCGCCCGAGCGACGGCGTCCTGGTGCTCTCCACCATGTGTTACGCCGACGAGGTCAATGTCGCAACCGAGATCGACGGCATCGCCAAGGCGAACGAGATCGAAGTTTCCGACGCCGAAATCGCCATGGCCGAACAACTCATTGGCGCACTCGAGGCCGACTTCGAACCTGAGAAATATAGCGACGGCTACCGCGAACGTGTGCTCGAGATGATCCAGCGCAAGGCCGACGGCGAAGACGTGCTCGTGCTCGAAGAAGCTGCTCCGGCTGCGAGCTCGCAGGTCGTCGACCTGATGGCCGCCCTCGAAGCCAGCGTCTCCGCCGCCAAAGAAGCACGCGGCCGTCATCCATCCGCCAGCGAGAACAAGGCCGGCGAGAAGAAGCCAGCCAAGAAGAAGGCCACCAAGGCCAAGGCCAAGAAGGCGTCTTAGCGCGCCTCGTTGCGGCGAAACTCCCCGCCGCTCTTCCCGCACCCGTGCCGACCCTGATTCACTAGGGGCGTGGCCAAGGGATCAGAAGTCGAGGTCGAGGTCGGCGATCGCAAGCTCCGCCTGACGAACCTCGAGAAGACCCTGTACCCCGACGCGGACTTCACCAAGGCCCAAGTCATCGACTACTTCGTGCGCATCGCGCCGGTCATGCTTCCCCACATCGAGGACCGTGGGATCACCATGCGGCGCTATCCCGACGGTGTCGATGCCGATTCGTTCTTCAACAAGCGTTGTCCCGACTGGAAACCCGACTGGATGCAGGCCGTGCGGGGACCGGGGGAGAGCTCAGGCCCGATCGACTACTGCCAGCTGAGCGAAGTCGCAGCGCTTGCTTGGTCGGCCAATCTTGCGGCGCTCGAGATCCATGCGCCGATGGCCCGCAGCCAGAACATCGACGCGCCGACGATGGTCGTGTACGACCTCGATCCGGGCGAGGGAACGACGATCGTCGAGTGCTGTCAGATCGCGCTCGTGTTGCGAGACCTGCTGACCACCGTTGGGCTCGAAGCGTGGCCGAAGACCTCGGGCTCCAAGGGCATGCAGCTCTATGTGCCGCTGAACACGCCGCATGAGCACGAGCATGCCAGCTCGTTCGCCCGGGCGACCGGCCAGCTGCTCGAGCGCGATCTTCCGGACCGTGTCACCACGACGATGGCCAAGGCGAAACGCCCCGGCAAGATCTTCATCGACTGGAGCCAGAACAGCCGCCACAAGACCACGATCGCGCCGTACAGCTTGCGGGCGCGGAGCCAACCGACGGTCTCGACGCCGATCTCCTGGGACGAAGTGAGCGACGGCGCTAACGGCGATTCGCTTGTCTTCACCGCCGCGGACGTCCTCGAACGAGTCAGCGAATTCGGCGACCTGTTCGCCGACACCCTCACGCTTGAACAGCGACTCCCCACGGGCGGCGGGTAACGTCGACAGCTGATTCGTCCTGTCGCCAACCGCGGGAGACCCACCGTGACAACCCCCGAACTCAAGCTCAGCCGCCGAGCCCCAGCATCGAGCGGACTCCACGGAGTCCCGATGACGAGCGAAGCCGTCGGCGACGAAGCCGGCGACTTCCCCTGGAAGCAAGTTGCGGCGCAGGGCTTCGGGGGCAAAGTCGGCGAGAGCTGCGTGCTCAGCGTTGGCGATCAAGTGACCTGTCTGATCGGTCTCGGTGCCGTCGACGACGTCGATGCTCAGACGTGGCGACGCGCTGGCGTCACCCTCGCCCGAGCCGCATCCCGGGTCAAGGCCGCGTCGATTGATGTCGACGGCGATAGCGACATCGAGTCGCTCGCCGAAGGCCTCGTGCTCGGCAGCTACGGCTACAGCGATTTCAAGAGCGACGCGAAGAAGCCGACCCTTAAGACGATCACGATTGCTGGCACGACCAGCAAGAAGTCGACCGAGGCAGTCGCCCTCGGTACTGCTCGGGCCGAGGCCGCGTGCTTGACCCGCGACTTCGTCAACGAGCCGGGTGGCAGCCTGACGCC
The DNA here is from genome assembly GCA_964513315.1 of uncultured Acidimicrobiaceae bacterium. Classification (GTDB taxonomy): domain Bacteria; phylum Actinomycetota; class Acidimicrobiia; order Acidimicrobiales; family UBA10347; genus UBA10347. The sequence goes on from CAZEMU010000097.1 coordinate 4,213, forward strand.
CGAGAAGTTCGCCAACGAGGCCCGCAAGATCGCCAAGCAGTCAGGCTTGACGATCAAGGTCCTCGGCCTTCCCGAGATCAAGAAGGCCAAGCTCGGCGGCCTCCTGGGCGTGAACCGCGGCAGCACGCTGCCACCACGCCTCGTCGAAATGTCGTGGCGCTCCGGCGTCCGTGGCGCCCCAACGGTCGCGCTGGTCGGCAAGGGCATCACGTTCGACGCGGGTGGTCTTTCGATCAAGAGCACTGCGGGCATGTCGACCATGAAGTGCGACATGGGTGGCGGTGGTGCCGTCCTCGGTGCCATGTCCGCGCTGCCAAGCCTCAAGCCCACGGTCAACGTCAAGGCCTGGGTGCCGATGACCGACAACATGCTCGGCGGCGACGCTATGCGCATGGGCGACGTGCTCAAGATGCGCAACGGCAAGACCGTCGAGGTGCTCAACACCGATGCCGAAGGTCGCCTGATTCTTGCTGATGGTCTGTCGTTGGCGTCTGAGGCCAAGCCCGACGCCATCATCGACTTGGCCACGCTCACCGGCGCCGCCATGGTCTCGCTCGGCAAGGACTACGCCGCGCTGATGTCGAACAACGACGGCTTTGCGGCCCAGGTCGAAGCGGCCGCGGACGAAGCCGGTGAACTCGTATGGCGCCTGCCGCTGCCCGCTCGCTACCGCAAGCTGCTCGATTCGCCGATCGCCGACATGAAGAACATCGGCGGCCCCTACGGCGGCTCGATCACCGCGGCGCTGTTCCTGCAAGAGTTCGTGGCCGAAGGCATTCCGTGGGCCCACCTGGACATCGCCGGACCGGCGTTCACCGACTCGCCCACCGAGCTCGGCCCCAAGGGCGGCTCGGGCTACGGCGTGCGCACGTTGCTGAACCTCATCGAAAACTTCACTGCGCCGACCGCCGAGTAGAACTCGACAATCGGCGCAGCCTGGGTTCCCGCAAAACTTCTTGGGTTGGCTTGGACCCTACGCGTCCGGGTTCGTTGGGCGCTCGGGTGACAGGTGGTCGAACGTTGGCAGCTCTCGCAGTTCCAACATGGCCGCAACGATGTCGAGACCTTCAGAGGCGAGCGCGCCCCGAGTCGAAGACACGTGGCCGTCGGCATCGATCAAGATGCTCGTCGGCTGCTGAATCACACTGAAGCGGCGCCACAGCTCGAGTTCATCGTCGACCAAGTTCATGACGTTGTCCGGTCCGTCGAGACCGGCGGTCGTGACGAACTCGTCGTAGGACTCTGTGTCACCCTGCGAGTGGACCATCACAAAGTTGATCCCCGGGTAGCGCTCGGCCGCCGCTGCGATCTCGGGAGCTTCACGGGTGCAGACCGGACACGTCGGCACGCTGAAGGTGATCAGTGCCGGGCGGTCCCGATACAGGTCGAGGCCATCGATCATTTCGCCGGACGTGAGTGCTTCGGCGAAGAACACGAACGGCTCGATGGCAGGGTCGTCGGTACCGACTTCGATGCGGTCCTCGTCGATGTAGGCGAGCGACTCGGGTGTGCCTTCGTCGTCGGCGGAGAGGCCAAGCGACGTGGTTGTTCGAGGCGCTGCGTCTTCGACGACGGCCGTGTCGTCGATGAGCGGCGTGGTCGTTTCGAGC
>CAZEMU010000097.1:5922-15384 GCA_964513315.1 uncultured Acidimicrobiaceae bacterium
CGCTGCGTCTTCGACGACGGCCGTGTCGTCGATGAGCGGCGTGGTCGTTTCGAGCGAGATGCCGCTCTGATTGCTGCACGCGGTTGCGAAGAGCAACAGCGCCAGCAGCGATGTGACCATGCGGCGGGGCCGGTGCCGATTAGGAGGCGGGCAGTGCGGTGAGCGTGGCCTTCTCGAAGGCGACGGCGGACAGGGTCGAGACGAGGCCGACGTAACCGCCAGGGTTGGCGGTCTTGGTCTCGCCAACGATCTCGCCGTTGAACTCGATCTGGATGACGCCGCTCTGTTGGATGACGGCGATCGTGTCGGTGCCTTGGGTGCGGACGTCGGCGCCGCCGATGAACTGGTAGTAGCCGGCGTTGTCGTAGGTGCCCCAGCGGATCACGGAGCCGCCGTTGGCAAGGTCGACGACCATGGCGCCGGAGCGGGTCAGTTCGCTCGACTGGTTGAAGACCAGGCCGCCCTGGTTGATGCCGGCGAGTCCTCGGAACGAGGCCTCGTATCGGAAGTTCTCGACCTGCGGGGTCTTGAGGAGGGCGGTGTAGTCGTAGCCGCAGTCGCGGACCTGGCGGAGATCGCCGCCGGACTGTTCCCAGCTTCCGGACAGCACGAGCCATTCCTGAGGGCCGTCGAAGGAGCTGGAGAAGATCGTGGTCGGCGACGAGTATTCGTTCGCTCGAACCGAGGTACGGGGCAGTCGATCTTCGTTGACGGTGGCGTCGCACGAAGGGCCTTGACCGAGACCGGCGTCTTCGATCTCGTAGGCCTGCTCCTGCTGCTCTTCGTATTCCTGATTCCACTGCGCCTGGGCCGCAGCGCCTTCGCTGGTGCTCGGGGCGGTTTCGGGCTCGGCGCCGTCAACGTCACGGATACCCGGAGGCGGCGGTGCGTACGGGCACGAGCCGCCGTCGTTGGAGTTCGTGGTTTGGGCCGTGGCGACCCGGTACGCCTGCGGGTTGCCTCGGCTGTAGCCGACGACCTGGTAGATCGGGCCCTTGTTCTGGCCGATGTAGAGGTTGCCACCCGAGGTCGACCAGGCTGCGCCGAATGCGCCGGTCGATTCGAGGCCCTGCACCTGTCCACCGTTCGTGACGGTCTCGGCGACGGGGTCGAAGATGTAGAGGGTGCCGCCGGAGCTGACGCCGTAGAACTTGCCGTTCACGTTGGTGATGTCGTTGACGCCAAAGTTGCCGCTCAGTGCAGGCACCGACGTGATCTCGAGGGTGTCGACATTGATCTTCACCCAGTCACGGCCGCCGCGGGACAGGTGAAGAAGCCCGTCATCCGCGAAGTCGCCGGTGTAGCCGCTCACGCCGCTCGAGCCGAGACGGGTGAGGTTGCCATTGGCATCGATGCGGATCAGCTGGCCACCCTGGGAGCCGTACATGAAGCCGTCGGCGACTCGATAGCCGATGCCGTTGTAGCCAGAGTTCTGAGCGGCGAAGAACAGCGTGACGGATAGTGATCCGCCGAGACGTTGTGCACGGCGCGCAGGGTTATATGGGGAACGGCGCATGGTCCCTCGGTCGGCCCCGTGGGGCCGCGAAGTAGGAGCGCTTTCTCAAGAACAGCTCTCGTGCTTGAGATCGTTGGAATCATGCGGTTGTGTGGCCTGGGAAGGTCCGAACGTCGTGGGCGGAACCGCTCAGCCCCTTTAGGTTGGTGGGGTACTCGGCTACGCCGTTTGGGAGCCTGCGCCGATGGTCGAAGGGCTTCCCGATCCTCGGGCCACCGGCGCAGGCAGATCATGAACCTGCTGGATTTGGGTGATGCTTCAGTTGCTATGTCGCTTGCGATTGGGCTTGCGGAGCCGGCGTTCCGGCCTGGCGCACGGCGTGCCAGGTGACGGGTGGGGTGAAGTTCCACTGCTGGAGCTGGTGTTCGACCGCTGCGGGAGATTCGCCGAGCGCGAGCAACGACCGAGCGACGTGTGAGGCCCGCAGCACCACCGCATGCTGCTGGGGCATCGCTGCCTCAAGCCAACCGCCATGCAGGGCCCGAAGCCGAGGAGAGAGCTTGCGGGTCTGGCGCATCGACAACGTTGGCAAGCGACGGCGGACATGGAGCACATCGCCACGAAACTCGGCCAGCTTGAACGTGACGCAGCGATCGATCGTTCGCACAATGCCCGAGCGGCCCGAGACCTTGCTGCCCAGGCCGAGGTCGACCCCCATTGCAGCACTATCGAGTTCGAAACCGTCGGGGCTGGCCTCGAACCGCTCTGCTAGGCGCCGCACGAGCAAGGTGGTGCTCGGGCCAAGTACCGGAAGCCAGAACGTCTCGACATAGCCCGAGCGGGGATCGTGGTCGACGGCGTCGGTCGGCGCAGTCTCGACAACCCACGGAAGTACCCCGAGGCGTGCATAACGATGAGGTGGTTGCGCAAGAGCTGCGGCAGTCACGATGGCCTCCAGGCGGCAGGAGAGTGGCCGAAGCGCGATCAGCGCTATGGCAAGTCAGGCGGGGAAGCCATAAACACTATTACATGCACTTTCATGTATTGTCAATCGCGCGGTTCGAGTTCGGTAGATCCCGAGTGGTACTCTGCCGCAACCCGGTGGGCGCCGGCCGGCTCTGGCCGTTCTTGAACGGAGCGCTACGGTTCCGGCGTGGACCTCGACGCAGCAGTGCAACACGCCCGAGCCCTGGTTGAGCAGGCCGAGTCGGTCGCCGTGCTGACCGGCGCCGGGATCTCGACCGACTCCGGCATCCCTGACTTCCGAGGCAAAGACGGGGTGTGGACCAAGAACCCCGAGGCCGAGAAGAAGTCGCACATCAGCGTCTGGGTCGGCGACGCCGACCACCGCAAAGAACGATGGCAACGTCTCGCCGAGGGCTCGATCTGGGCCAAGAAAGAACCGAACCTCGGCCATCAGTCGCTGCTCGCGCTCGAACGTGACAACAAGCTGCACACCCTCGTGACCCAGAACGTCGACGGCCTGCATCAGGCCGCAGGTTCCGCCGAAGACCTCGTCGTCGAGGTGCACGGCACGACCCGCCGAGTGAAGTGCCTCGACTGCGGTGACGGTGCGCCGATGGAAGTCGCGCTCGAGCGAGTGCGAGCCGGCGACGAAGACCCGGCTTGCAAGACCTGTGGCGGCATCCTCAAGTCGGCAACGATCTCGTTCGGTCAGTCGCTCGAAGCCGAGCCACTCCAGCGAGCCGAAAAGGCGGCCCAAGAATGCGACCTGCTGCTCGCCGTTGGCACGACGCTCGGCGTGTTCCCGGTGGCGAACATGGTTCCGATCGCCGTGAACTTCGGCGCCGAGCTCATCATCGTGAACCTCGACGAGACCGGCTTCGACCATCTCGCCTCAGTCGTCGTCCGAGGCTCGATCAGCGAGGTCCTACCGACGATCGTCGGCGCCGAGGCCTGACTGCGGCGTCTGCCTAGGCTGATCAGATGGCGACGTTCCGTGAACTGCTCTCGGCCACGAAGGCCGAGATCGACGAGGTGGACACCGAGCAGGGGAGTACCCGCATCGGCGACGGTGCGCTTCTGCTCGACGTGCGCGAACCCGATGAGCACGATCAGGGCGCGGTGCCTGGCTCGATGCACATTGCCCGCGGCAACCTCGAGGCCAGCATCGAAGCCCGCGTTCCCGACAAGTCGACCCCGATCGTCGTCATGTGTGCCGGTGGCGTCCGCTCGGCGTTCGCCGCCAAGACGCTCGGCGAACTCGGCTACACCAACGTCGTCTCGATGGATGGCGGCTTCAACGCGTGGAAGGACGACGGCCGCAACTGGGCCGTTCCGCAATCACTGACCGCAGATCAGCGCAACCGCTACCAGCGGCACCTGCTGCTGCCCGCGGTCGGCAACGAAGGCCAACTCAAGCTCCTCGGTGCCAAGGTCTTGTGTCTCGGTGCAGGCGGACTCGGGTCCCCGGCCGCTCTCTATCTCGCTGCAGCGGGGGTCGGCACCTTGGGCATCATCGACATGGACGTCGTCGATGCGTCGAACCTGCAGCGACAGATCTTGCACAACCTCGACCGCGTCGGCGATCGCAAGGTCGATTCGGCCAAGAAGACGCTCACGGCGCTCAACCCCGACGTCAACGTCGTCACCCACGACGTGCGACTCAGTGCGGCCAACGTGATCGACATCATCAGCGGCTACGACGTCATCGTCGATGGCGCCGACAACTTCCCCGTGCGGTATCTGCTCAATGATGCGTCGGTGAAGCTGGGCATCCCAGTCGTGCATGGCTCGATCTTCCGGTTCGAAGGCCAAGTCAGCGTGTTCGACCCGAAGAACGGCCCGACGTATCGCGACCTGCTGCCCGAGGCGCCGCCGCCCGAGTTAGCGCCGAGCTGTGCTGAGGCTGGCGTGCTTGGCGTGCTGCCCGGCATTATCGGCTCGATCCAGGCACTCGAGGCGATCAAGATCGTGCTCGGCCACGGCGACACGCTCGCAGGTCGGCTGCTCACGTTTGACGCCACGGACCTTGAGTTTCGTGAGTACAAACTCAAGCCAGATCCGGCGAACCAGGTCACCTGGGAGAACCGCGACCAGATCAACATCGTTGATCTCGAAGGGCTCTGCGCTCCCGGCTGAAGAAAACCCGATGGTGACGGTGGGGTTGGAGTTGCTCCTGCTACTCTGACGGCACCTCAGCGGGCGGGGTAGGTGCTTTCGCGCGAAAGCTGATGCATCACCCTTCATATACTCCAACTGAACGAACCGCCAAGCGCTCCAAGTCGTTGGCCATGTTCGTTGCTCTCGTCCTCGTTGCGATGCTCGCGCCGGTGGTGCGTTCCGCCCCGGCGGCGGCACAAGGCGCGGCGAACTTCGTGTTCCACGGCGGAGGCTGGGGCCACGGCGTCGGCATGAGCCAGAATGGCGCCCGCAACATGGCGGCCCAGGGCTATGGCCACGTCGGCATCCTCAACTTCTACTACCCGAACACGGCGATCCTGCCGACGCAGCCGCTCGACAACATCCGGGTGCACGTCGGCGATGCGACCCGGGTCGAGTTCAGCTCCGAAGGAAGCCTGCTGTTCGAGCGCAACGGCGTCGGCATCAACTCGCTCGGCTCCGGCACGATCCAGGTCAGCGCCCAAGAGGGCGGCCTCCAGATCGGCAGCGTCTGGACGCCAACCTCGCCGGGCGAGCCCGTGATGCTGTCGTTCCCCCAGCCGGTCAAGATCTCGAACAACGGCCACCGCTACCAGTGGGGCAAGATGCAGCTCACCGTCAAGAACGGCAAGGTTCGCGTCGTCGAAATTCTCGGCCTCGAAGAATACGTGGCTGGCATCTCCGAAATGCCCGCGGCATGGCCGCTCGAAGCACTGATGGCCCAGGCCATCGCCGCTCGTACCTACGCACACGAAGTCACGTTGCACCGCCGTGCCTCGACCGAGTGGGCCCAGGAATACGACATCAGCGGAACAACCGTCGACCAGAACTACATCGGTTGGGACGCACAAGACAGCGCATGGGACCAGAAATGGCTCGCAGCTGTGAAATCTACCGCCGGCGTTGAAATCGTCGACAGCGCGGGTCCGGTACGTGCCTACTACTCGGCTTCCAATGGTGGTTGGACCGAGACTGCGGCATATGTCTTTGCTAACGATGTGGCTCACACCGTGGCGGGACCGGACCCATTTGACGCCGGTGGTCATAACTGGACCGAGTGGACTCGCACCTACTCCCAAGCGGCGATGAGTCGTTGGCTCGGAGCGCATGGCGATACCTCGGTCGGCACCTTGACGGCAATCAACGTGCTTGGCGGCGAGGGCGCATCAGCCCGCATCGACCAGGCCACCGTTGAACTCGTCGGCACGGGCGGCACGAAGCGCGTCACCGGTCGACGCCTGATGGTGGTTATGAACGCCGGGATCTTCGGACAGGGCCTTGGGCTCGACGATCACCTGCCCGGCACGTTTGTCACGATCGGTAATGGTTCGAGCAACGGCTATCCGCAGCCGAGCGGCCAGGCGGCTGCTCCGCAGGCGACGCCGGATCCGGTCGAGGGTTCCGACACCGATGGCGCCGTGGTTCCCGACGGGCTCGGTCCCGCACCTGGTACTGGCGTTGCTCCGCTGACCGTTGCCGACGGAAGCGCTGATGCCGACGCTGATGCTGATGCGGCAAGCGACACTGCTGACGCCGAGTCGGACGCAGCTGACGAATCCGGAGATACGACCACCGAAGCGACGGATCAGACCTCGTTCGCTCCGTCGCCCGACAGCATCCGCCCAGGAACTGGTGTGGCACTCCAGCCCGCCCCGGCAGCACCCGATGCGGCTCCCGAGCCTGGCACCGGTGTTGCTCCAATCCCCGCAGATTCCTCGGGCGCAGATACCTCGGCAACAGAGACCCCTGAAGCCGCTCCTGGCACGGGCGTCGCCCCGTTGCAGCTTGACTCGGGTTCGGCATCCGGTACGACCACGCCGCCCGAAGGCACCCGCCTGACGCCGGGCACCGGCGTGGCACCAGCTCCGGCCGCAACCGGCACCGGTGGCGGCGATGCATCGGCTCCGCTCCCCGAGGGCGCTGAAGTTGCCGCCGGCACGGGCGTCGCCCCGCTGGCCGCAAGCGAGGCTGCTGGCCTTGCAAGCGCCGTACTGCTGGTGACACGTACCGCCGACGTCGACACCTCGCCGGCTCAGTTCCGGGTCATCACCCCAACCGAAGCGCTTGCCGACGAAGCCGAGGCTCGCCTTTCGCAACTCTCGACCCAAGCTGCGGTCGCCCTGTTCGCCGACTTCGACATCGACGGCTACGTCGCTGCCGTCGCACCTCGCCCGGTACACGGCGTCTGCACGGCGACCGACTGGGGCATCACCTGCGTGTCGCTCAACGCTCTTGAGGCGTTGCAGAACGGCACGGACGAAGGCTGAGCGGTTCCGGGCGCCGAGCGCTCGGAACTGAACCAGCACATTGTCATGGTCGCTCCGGACGTGACGCCGATCGAATCGGCTCCCGAGGTGAGCGACCTCTTTCCTGACGGAAGGGTCGAAGTCCGTCGCGTCATCGCACACGCTGGACATCGCGAGGCATTGTTTCCTGAGGAGCTCGACGCGACGCTCGAGATGGCGCCCCGGCGTCTCGACGAGTTCGCCTCGGCGCGCGCTGCAGCCCATGACGCCCTGCGCTCGCTCGGATCAGTGACTGCCGTACCAAGAGGAGAGCAGCGCCAGCCCGTCTGGCCCACTGGTATCACTGGCGCGATCACCCACACCCGGGGCCACTGCATGGCGGCGGTCGCGCTTCGCTCGACACCTGGCGAGTCGGGCGAGTTCGTGATTGGGCTCGATGCCGAAGAACGTGAACGAGTCTCACCTCGTGTCGCCCGCCGAATCCTTGTCGATGCCGAGAAGCAACGCCTCGAACTCGTCGCTGATCCCGAGGAGCGGCAGCGCCTCGTCTCGGCGACGTTCGGCCTCAAAGAGGCGTTCTACAAGGCGCATCACCAGCTCGAAGAGCGTTATCTCGGCTTCGACGTCATCGAGGTGGAGCTCGATGACAACGGCCTCGCCTCGTTCACATCGACCGGGGCAGAGTTGTCGGTCGATCCGGGGTCTGAGGTGTCGGGTCGGGTGACGGAAATCGATGGTCGCATGATCGCTGCCGTCTGGATTCAGCGGACGGTCCGCTCGACCTCTCACCCGTCACGGATACCCTCGGCGCCGTGACCAAGATCGTGATCATTGGTGGCGGCCCTGCCGGCACTACCTGTGCGACCTACGCCGCTCGATTCGGCGCTGAGGTCGTCCTCATCGAAGACCAAATCATCGGTGGTGCAGCGCACCTGCTCGATTGTGTGCCCAGCAAGGCCATGATCGCGACCGGTGGAGCCATGGCATTCCTCCAGCGCAGCGAGGGCATGGGGCTCGAAGACGTCGACCCACGCATCGACCCTGCGGCACTTGGCATGCGCCTGTCGGGCATTCGGAATCGCCTGAGCGGCTCGTCGACGAGCTTGCTCGAATCACAGGGCGTCCGCATCATCGACGGCCGCGGTTCGTTCCTCGACCCGCACACCGTCCTGGCGAACCACAACGACGGCACGGTCGAAGAGATCGTTGCCGATGTGGTCGTGCTCAGTACCGGCAGCCGCCCCCGCATCCCGGACTGGTGCGAGGTCGATGCGAGCCGCATCTTGACCACTCGCCATGCCTATCCGCCTGACGAAATCCCCGAACACCTCGTTGTGATCGGTTCCGGCGTGACCGGCGTTGAGTTCGTGCACATGTTCACCAGCTTCGGCTCCGAGGTCACGCTGATCGTGAGCCGTCAACAGGTACTTCCCGGCAAGGATCCCGAAGTCGCCGCAGTACTCGAAGCCGACTTCTTGAATCGCGGCGTGAACCTGCTCAAGGGAGCTCGCGCCACCACCATCGACGTCGAATCTGACGGCGTGGTCGTCATGTGCAATGACGGCCGCAAGGTCGAAGGCTCACACGCGCTGCTCGCCATTGGTTCGGTCCCGAACTCCGACGGCCTCGGCTTGGACAAAGCTGGCATCGAAACCGAGTGGGGCTACGTCAACATCGACGGAGACTGCCGTTCGAGCGTGTCGCACATCTATGCCGCTGGCGACCTGTCCGGCAAGCTGCCGCTGTCGTCGGTTGCCTCGATGCAAGGGCGCAAGATCGCGGAAACGATCATGGGGCGCGCCACGCACGGTGCAAACCAGGTCGACTATGACAAGGCTGCCTCGGCAATCTTCACCGAGCCCGAGATCGCCGATGTCGGCTTGGCCGAAGCAGACGCGTTCGCTGAGGGTCGCAAAATCCGAGTCACCAAGGTCCCGTTCGCCACGTCGGCGAAGGCGCTCATCAACGATGACTCCCGGGGCTTCATCAAGATCCTCTCTGACCCTGCGACCGGCGAGGTACTTGGTGGTTCCATCGTCGGTCGTCACGCCGCCGAACTGATCTCGGTCATCGCTCTTGCGGTCACCGCCAGCCTGACGGTGCGTGACATCTACGACAGCCTGCTCGTGCACCCAACGTTGGCCGAGCTGATCACCGACGCGGCCGAGTGACTGATTCTCCAGAGGACCTCCCGAGGGAAGACGAGGTCGAGGGCGATCCGCTTGCCAGCATCGGCCAGCGCGTCGGCGCTCGGGTCATCGACTGGCTGCTGATCCTCGCTGTCACAGCATCGATCGGCCTGGTCGCCGTGTCCGGCGACCCGCAACAAGAGATCCCCGTCTGGGCGACGCTCTCATCGCTCGGGTTCGTGTTCTTCTACGAAACGCTCGGCGTCGGTTTGCGGGGTCAGACCCTCGGCAAGGCTGTCCTCGGCATCGAACTCGTCTCACTCGCCAGCGGTGAACGTCCCAGCCTCCTCGCCGCCGGACTGCGGGCACTGCCGATCGTCGTGCTGATGGCGCTCCTGCAACAATTCGCCTATCCGGCCCTGGTGTTCGTCTACTTCACCGCCGGCTTCATGAAGCACAACCGCGGCGTCCTGGACCGCGTCGCCGGCACGGTCGTCATCCAAGGCCG
>CAZEMU010000098.1:0-3146 GCA_964513315.1 uncultured Acidimicrobiaceae bacterium
ATGCGAGCGTTCGACGAGCAGATGTTGGTGTGGCTGTTGTGGCCGTCAACGCCCCAGGCCTGGAGCACGCGATTGGTGTAGTCGGTCTCGCCGGGGCGACCGACGTGATACATGATCTCGTTGTTGCGACCCTCGTTGATCGCCGTGCGGATGCGGTCACCAATCTGGTCGAGCGCCTCGTCCCACGAGATGCGCTCCCACTGACCGCTGCCCCGCTCGCCGATGCGCTTCATCGGGTACATGACCCGCTCGGGGTCATACACCTGGTTGAGCGTGGCGGGACCCTTGGCGCAGTTGCGGCCACGGCTGGCCGGATGCTCGGGGTTGCCCTCGATCTTGTCGATCTCGCCCGTGTCCTGGTTCATGTAACAAACCAGGCCACAGCCGGCTTCGCAGTTGAAGCAGCTCGTGGGCACCAGCGTGTACTTCTTCTCGACCTTGTCCGGCCATGCCTTGGCGTCGAGCTCGGTCCAGTCGTGCCACTTCTCCAGCGGCGGGTACTTCGAAAGATCAGTCATGAGTTTCTCGCAATCGCAGCGTCGTCGCTGCGCTCCTTCGGCTGCTCTGCGGACTGGTGTCGGATGGCGGGGGTCATGACAGCGGGACGCTCTGGCCGGCGCGGACGAAGCTGTCTTCGTAGGCGAACATGCCGAGCAGGGCGAGGACGCCAGCGATTGCGATGAGTGCGGTGAGCCCGCCAGCGGCGAGGCCGATGATGACGAGTGCGGCGGGCACGATCAGGCCGACGACGATGCCGCCGATCCAAAACTGGGTGCTGTATTGGCCGTGGGTCATCTCGTGGATGGCGAGTTCGACGTGGCGACTACCGGCCGAGGTGAGCTCCATGCCGATGAGCGCTGCCGTGGCAGCCAGGCCGCCGAGGAACGCCCACCGGATGGCGTCGCCACCGGGTACGTCGATGAACAGATCGAGGATGGCGTAGGTAGCGCCACCGGCGGTGACGGCCTGCGCAAGCAGCGTCGGCAGCAACAGTGGCGTCTGCCACAGGTCACGGCCTTCGCACTGGCCGAACAGGAACGCCGTGTAGCCGGCCGTTCCGAGGGCGCCGAGCACGGCGGGGATGGCGAGCACCTTGAGCAAGCCGCTGGCGTCGGCGAGGCCGCCGATGAACCACAGGCCGCACACGATGGCGAACGCCATCAGCACGTAGGCGCCCTTGACGAGCCAACTCTCCCAATTGCCCTTGGTGATCAGGTAGTGGAAGCGGGTCGGCTGCTTCAGGTCGGTGATGAGCAGCACGCCCGTCAGTGTGAGGAAGACGCCAGCGACGACCGGCGGCACGATGCCGACCGCAGCCTGTTCATCCGCGTGGCCCATGAGCACGAGGAGCGCTGCGACGAGCATGACGCCCGCAGCGACGGCCTTGGTGACGAGGTAGCCGGAGACCTTGGCCTTCCATGTCATCATGTGGGCGGTCGTGTAGGCGGTGCGAGCGACGACGCCGTCTTCGTCCGATGGCTTCGCGCCGATCGAGACCGGCACCGACGGGTGGGCCTTGCCACCGTTCTGGCCCCGCAGGTTCGCCGACAGGGTGTCGGCCCAGATCATGCCGTCGTTGGCGATGGCCGAACGGGTCGGGTCGAGGGCGGCTTGGTCAGCGCCCTTGTAGAAGACCTTGGGCTGGGTGTTCTGCTCGGGGGCACGCACCTGGGTGTCGTTGCGGGCCTTGATCTGGTTGATCTTCGAGTTCGGATCGTCGAGGTCGCCGATGATGATCGCCTCGGTCGGACAGACGATCTGGCACGACGGCTCGAGGCCAACCTCGACACGGTGATTGCACATGTTGCACTTGTGCGCCGTGTTCGTCTCCGGGTTGATGTAGAGCGCGTCGTACGGGCAGGCGTTCATGCACGACTTGCAGCCGATGCAGTTGTCGTCCTGGAAGTCGACCACGCCGTTGTCGGCACGGAACAGTGCGTTCGTCGGGCAGATCGACATACAGGGTGCGTCGTCGCACTGGTTGCAGCGCATCACCGTGAACTTGCGGGCGACCTCGGGGAAGGTGCCCGTCTCGATGTACTTCACCCACGTGCGGTTCACGCCGAGGGGCACATCGTGTTCGCTCTTGCAGGCGACGGTGCAGGCGTGACAGCCGATGCAGTTGTCGCTGTCGAGGAGGAAACCCAGCCGTGTCATCCGATCATGTGACCACGGTCACGAGACGAGCGCTAGAGGGTGAACCTCTATGGAGTCATAGGTTGAGGCTATGAGCAGTGGCTAGGCTGAGCCGATGCCGCTCGGCCCGTCGTTCCCCGATCTCGCCTCGCTCGACCTGTTCGTGTCGGTCGTCGAGCTGGGCAGTGTGTCGGCCGCCGCGAGGGTGCACGGCGTGGCCCAACCGTCGGCCAGCAGCCGGCTCAAGCACCTGGAACGCCAGGTCGGATTGCAGCTGCTCGACCGCAGCCCGACGGGCACGGCGCCAACCGACGCGGGCGTGGTGTTCGCTGGCTGGGCGGAACAGATCCTGCGATCGGCCAACGAGCTCCAGGCCGGGTTGGCAGCATTTCAAGCGGAGCAGCACGGCCGTCTTCGGATCGCGGCGAGCTTCACGATCGCCGAGTACTTGCTTCCGCAGTGGCTGCAAAAGTTCTCGCAAGAACACCCGGCCGACTCTGTCGCGCTCGAAGTCGCCAACTCGGCGCACGTCATCGAACGCCTGCGTGCGGGCGACGCCGACCTGGGCTTCATCGAGACGCCATCGGCGATCGACGACCTGACCGTGCGGGTCGTCGAACACGACCAACTCGTGGCCGTCGTCGCGCCCGGCCATCCCTGGGCGGGCGGCACCTCGGTGCCGGTCGAAGCACTCGCAGCAACCCCGCTCGTGACCCGCGAGGCTGGCTCCGGCACTCGCGAAGCGCTCGAAGCCGCGCTGACCAAACTCGGGTTGCCCGCTCCCCCGTCGGTCCTCGAACTCGGCTCGACCTCGGCAGTCCGCTCTGCCGTGTTGTTGGGCAACTCGCCGACGGTGATCAGTCGCCTCGCCGTTGCCGCCGAGATCGCATCGGGCGAACTCGTCGAAGTCGCTGTCGAGGGCCTCACGATCGAACGCGACCTGCGAGCGGCCTGGCCGACGAAGCATGCGCTTCCGCCGCTCGCCAACGATCTGCTCACCACCCTCGACC
>CAZEMU010000098.1:3246-5387 GCA_964513315.1 uncultured Acidimicrobiaceae bacterium
ACCAATGAGGGTAGGACCCGGGTCGCGGTAGCCTCGGGATCGTGGCGAGGGCAATCGATGTACACGGGCTGACCAAGACCTACACCAACAAGGCAGGTGAGTCCGTCGAGGCCGTCAAAGGCATTGATCTCCATGTCGACGAGGGCGAGATTCTTGCCTTCCTCGGGTCCAATGGCGCCGGCAAGACGACGACGATCGAGATCCTCGAAGGCTTCCGGGATCGCACCTCGGGCGACGTCACGGTGCTCGGCCAGGATCCAGCGACCGCTCCCCTGAGCTGGCGCGAAGACATCGGCGTCGTCCTCCAAGAATCGCAACCATCGCCTGAGCTGACGGTCGGCGAGGTCATGACGCAGTACGCCTCGTACTACCGGGCGCCCCGGCCGATCGGCGAGGTCCTCGAGGTCGTTGGGCTCGCCGAGCACACCGATCAACGCAACAAGGTGCTGTCCGGCGGCCAGAAGCGACGCCTCGATCTTGCGCTCGCGTTGATCGGCGACCCGAAGCTTGTGTTCCTCGACGAGCCGACGACGGGCTTCGATCCGTCTGCCCGCCGCGATGCGTGGGGCATGGTCGAGCGGCTGCGCGAGCTGGGCACGACGGTGTTGCTCACCACGCACTACATGGACGAGGCCGAGCATCTCTCGGACCGGATCGTCGTGATCGCCCGTGGCCAGATTGCGGCCGAAGGCACCGCTGCCGACCTCGCCACCCAGGTGAAGTTGCAGACCCGGATCAGCTGGGACCCGGCTGAAGTGCCGGTCGACGCCGTACCCGAGCAGCTGCGGGCCAACGTGCAAACCGGCGAGGCGCTCAGCATCGAGACCGACGACGTGACCGCCGTCGTGCACGCCCTCAGCACGTGGGCGGTAGAGAACGGGGCATCGCTCGACTCGCTCGCCGTCGTGCGACCGAACCTTGAAGACACGTTCTTGCGACTCACCGACGAGCCGACCTCCAGCGATGTGGAAGGAGCGAACTGATGGGCGCGCAAGTGCTTTCAGCCGCCAAGTTCGCATTGCTGCGATTCCGACGCAACCCGGCAGCGACGTTCTTCACGGTCGTGTTCCCGCTGCTGTTCCTGGTGATCTTCGGCTTCATCTTCGGCAGCGAAACCATGGACAACGGCGCCAAGGTCGCCACGTTCCAGGTGCCCGGCATCCTCACGCTGGCGATCGTGTCGGCCACGTTCTTCAACCTGGCGATGGGCATGGTCGTGCGCCGCGAGGCCGGCGAACTCAAACGACTCCGAGGCACCCCGCTGCGCCCAATCGTGTGGGTGCTCGGTCAGGTCATCGCCTCGTTCATCATCGTGCTGTTCATGACCGTCATCGTCACCGTCGGCGGCCGAATCCTGTTCGGCGTGGCGTTCAACTGGTTCACGATCGTGCCGTTCTTGCTGTTCGTGCTGCTCGGATCAATCGTGTTCTGCGCGCTCGGCATGGCCGTCACTGCCGTGATCCCGAACGTCGATGCCGCACCGGCGATCACGAACCTGATCGTGTTCCCGCTGTACTTCGTGTCCGACGTGTTCCTGCAGACCGAAGACGCCGGCGGGTTCATCGGCAGCATCGGCGACTTCTTCCCGATCAAGCCGCTCGCCACGTTGCTGCAGCCGACGTACAACCCGTTCGTCGAGTCCATCGAGATCGAGTGGTCGGCCGTGCTGACGCTCGTCATCTGGGGCGTGGCTGGCGTTGTGCTCGCCTCGCGGTTCTTCCGGTGGACCCCGCAGCAAGACCGGGGCTAGACGCAAGGTTCCCCTGATCTCGGAGGCGACCGAGGTCACATTCGGACTGTCGTCGATCGGACAGTCCAGGGGCTCGTGATCCTTCACGATTGGGACATTCCCCTGACCCAAGGACCTCGCATGAAGATCCAAGTAACCATCGCAGCCCTCGTCGTCGCACTGATTTCGACCGCTGTTGCTCTTGTCTATGTCGTCGGCGGCGCCATGTTCACCGGCGAAGCGACCGCCATGCCTGTGACCGGCATCGACGTCCCAGCGTCAGCCGCTGCAGCGCCAGCGACCGCGGTGCCAGACACCAGCGACGCTCCCGTCGCAACCACCGGCTCCGAGATCCCAGCCGCAGTCGATGAGGCCGAGGCACCCGCCGAAGAAGCGGGCGAAACGGCGCAAG
>CAZEMU010000098.1:5487-8588 GCA_964513315.1 uncultured Acidimicrobiaceae bacterium
CCGAAGACAGTGCCCCGGACACGAGCGTGGTACCGGCTGACGAGGGCGACGAGGCTGCATCCCCACCTCCTGCAGGCACCGACTCCTCGCCGTCGACTCCCGACACTGACAGCACCGACACCGGCAGCACCGACACCGACAGCACCGACACCGGCAGCGGCGACTCGACGCCGCCAGACGGTCCGGTTACCCATGACGAGCCCGCAAGCTGCGCCCCTACCTATCGTCACGACCCGGTCACAAGCGAGTGCCTGCCTCCCATCGCTCCTCCGCTGTGCGCACCTGGCTATGTCCACAACGCCGACGCAACCGACTGCATCTCGATCTGCACCGCGGGCCAGCACTTCGACATCGATGCTGGCATCTGCCGTGACGTCGAGATCGCTCCGCCACTGTGCATCGACGGCTACGTGCTCAACGAAACCCTCGACGGATGTGTCCCGAAGATCTGCCCCGGCACGCACTTCCTGAATGATGACGGCGAATGCGAACTGTTCATCTTCACCTTCTGTCCCGCCGGTCAAGAACTGGTCTTCGGCGACTGCTTGCCGGTCTGCGCTCCCAACGAATTCCGCATCGGCCAGGTCTGCACCGAGCTGCAGGTCCTCGACCCGATCATCACCTGCCCTCCTGGCGAAACGCTGATCGGTACTACCTGCATCAGCCTGCAGCTCGACCCCGGTGTCGTTGGCCAGTTCAACCCGGACTTGCTGCCCGACCTGCCACCGGTCGTCGTAAACCCGATCAATCCGGTGCTGCCAACCGTGCCAACCGTGCCGACGGTTCCCACAATCCCCGGCGGCCTGGTCCTCGATCTTGACCTCGACCTGATGCCCGGCTTGGGTAGCTGACAGAAGTTGCGGGTGTCAGAGTCCCGCAACTGCGGCAACAACCGACCTTCAGCAGGGAAACTGCCGGCGCCTACCCCGGGCCGGCAGTTTCGCGTCCGGTGAGGGCATGGATCTCGGCACCGATCAGCACGACGAATGCGGTGATGAAGAGCCACAGCAGCAGCACGACCAGACCGCCGAGCGTGCCATACGTTTCGTTGTAGCTACCGAGCGTTGCGGTGTAGATGCTGAACAGGCCGGACAAGCCGACCCACAGGACCGTGGCGATGAAGGCGCCGAGCGTGATCACTCGGTAGCGACCGTCCCGGCGATCGGGGCCGACGTGGTAGAGCACGCCGAGTGCGATCACCATGACGAGGCCAAGGACCGGGAAGCGCAGCGAGTTGAAGAGCGTTGCGGCGGCATCTCCGACACCGTCGATCTGGCCGAGCAGCGCAGGCAGGACGGCGAGCAGGAACACGGCGCCAGCGACGAACACGATGCCGCCGAACGTCAACGCGAGGGCGAGGCCACGAAGCTTCGGGAACGAACGCTCTTCGATCGTGCCGTAGATCGTGTTGAGGGTCGCCATGAGCTTGGCCATCGCTCCTGACGAAGACCACAACGCAAGCGCGAGACCAACGATCAGACCCGTGACGAGGCCACCGCTGCTACCGCCGCTGACGTTCTCGAGCTGGCCGATGATGATCGACTTGGCGTCGTCGGGGATCCCGTCGAGGTTGGCCTTGACCTGGTCTTCGACCTTGTCCGGATCGAGCACGAGGCCCGCGATCGAGACCGTCGAGAACAGCACGGCCGGGATGGCGAGCAGACCCCAGAACGCAATGCCAGCGGCAACAACCACCAGGTTGTGTTCCTTGATCCGGGCCATCACGGCCTTGACCACCGCCACGGACCCTTTGGGCCGGTGCTCGGTCGTCGCGGCGATTTCGTCCTCGACTATTTCTTCGACCAGGAGCTCTTCTTCGACGGGTGCGACTTCTGCTGGTGCAGTCGTGCTGGCATCGGTGTTGTCGTCGGCGAAGGTTGACTCGAGCCAGCCGGCCAACGGACGAGCGACCTTGGGGCCGATCACCTCTCGGGTGAAGCGGGCTTCGCGAACTCGATCTGCCAGCTCAACTACTCGCACGTCCACGAGGGTAACGACCCACGAACCCAGCCCCGAGTCGCGAAGCACCACCTACGCTCCGGCTATGCGAATCGTGTCGCTCCTGCCGTCAGCCACCGAAATCTTGTTCGAATTGGGGCTGGGCGACGACGTCGTTGGCGTGACCTTCGAGTGCGACTTCCCCGACGAAGCCCGCAGCAAGCGGATCGTGTCGACGTCGGCACTTCCGGAAGGCCTGACGCCGGCAGAAATTGACGCTGTGGTCAAGGAGCGGATGGCCGCAGGCGAAGACCTGTACCGACTCGACCGTGGTGCCTTTGCCGACATCGATCCGGAACTCGTCGTGACCCAAGACCTTTGTGCGGTGTGTGCCGTCGACGTGTCCGAGGTCGACGACGCACTCGAGTACCTCGCCTGCACCGCCCAGGTCTTGACGCTCGACCCGATGACGCTCGATCAGGTCATCGAGTCCGTGGCCAGCGTCGGCGCCATCACGGGCACCGACGCCAAGGCAGCCGAACTCATTGCGGGCCTGCGCACCCGTCTCGCCGCACTCGGTTCCAAGCTTGACGGGGCGCGTCGTCGGCCCACGCTCGTGTTGGAGTGGACCGACCCGGCGTTCACCGCAGGGCACTGGGTGCCTCACTTGGTCGAGGCAGGTGGCGGACTGAGCCTGCTCGGTCACCCAGGCGCGAACTCGGTCGGCGTCGAGTGGTCCGAGATCGACACGTGCGAGGCCGAAGTCGTCCTCGTTTCGCCGTGCGGCTTCCGACTCGACGGTGCCGCAGATCTCGCCGAGCAGGTCATCGCCGCTGGCCATCTTCCACCCAACGCCGAGGTGTGGGCCATCGACGCCGACGCCTACATGGTGCGCCCCGGCCCACGTGTTGTCAAAGGCGCCGAGGTCCTCGCCTCGATCCTGCACCCGGACCGTGCCGGCGAACCGAAGCCAGAAGACGCTCGCCGGATCAGGTAGCCCTGATCAGACCAGGGCGAACGTCGACGGGGATCGCCACTGCCGCCCGAGCGGCGGGTCTCGCGGCCGGCGCATCGAGGACAGCTGGCGGCGGTGGAAGATGCGACAGCTCGTGCCAGCCCTCGATTGCGGGATCGCCCGGTTGGCGCTGCCGGACGTCGTCGAG
>CAZEMU010000098.1:8688-11215 GCA_964513315.1 uncultured Acidimicrobiaceae bacterium
CGAGAATGACGAAGAAGAAGAACAGGGGTCCCACGGCCTCAGTCTTGCAGCGGCCGTACGCAAGCGACAGACTCGCAGCGTGGAGCGGCCCGAACTACTCAGAATCCGAGAGATCGCGCTTGCGCTCCCCGAGGTCAACGAACGCATGAGCCACGGCACGCCGTGCTTCTTCATCCGGGACAAGAAGACGCTCTGCTACTACCACGATGACCATCACGGCGACGGGCGGCTCTGCATCTGGGCGCCTGCCCCGGCGGGCGTGCAAGACGAAGTCGTGCGCCTTGAACCGAACCGCTTCTTCGTGCCGCCCTACGTCGGCCACCGTGGCTGGATCGGCGTGCATCTCAACGTCGAGCCGGACTGGGAAGAGATCGCCGGCATCCTCGAAGACTCGTACCGCATGGTCGCTCCCAAGACCCTCGTGAAGCAGCTCGACGCAGCTCGCGATTCTGGCTGAGAGGCGGCCCCGGTCGGGCGCTAGTTTCGAGGCGTGACCGACACGAGCATCCACGCCCGCTATCGCGAAGAACGCGACAAGCGACTTCGTGACGACGGCAACGAGCAGTACATCGAACCCGTGGGCGCGTTCGCGCACTACCTCGACGATCCCTACGTCGAGGTGCAGGAACGAGAGCCACTCAACGACGAGGTCACGATGGCCTTCATCGGTGGCGGCTTCGCCGGACTCACCGTCGGCGCACGCCTCACCGAAGCTGGCGTACCGGGTGTGCGGATCATCGAGAAGGGCGGCGACTTCGGCGGCACCTGGTACTGGAATCGTTACCCGGGCGCACAGTGCGACACGACCTCGTTCGTGTACATGCCGCTGCTCGAAGAGACCGGCCACATGCCGTCCGAGAAGTACGCGCACGGTCCCGAGATCTTCGAACACAGCCAGCGCATCGGTGAGCACTACGGCCTCTACGCCAACGCCGTCTTCTCGACCGAAGTCACGAGCCTCGAATGGGACGACGACGCCAAGCGCTGGGTGATCCACACCAACCGTGGCGACGCCATCCGGGCCCGTTTCGTCGGCATGGGCACCGGCCCGCTGCACCGGCCGAAGCTGCCGGGCATCGACGGCATCGAATCGTTCACTGGCCACAGCTTCCACACCAGCCGCTGGGACTACGCCTACACCGGCGGCGACCATACCGGCGCACCGATGGACAAGCTCGCCGACAAGCGGGTCGGCATCATCGGCACCGGCGCGACGGCCGTGCAATGCGTGCCGCATCTCGCCAAGGCGTGCGGCGAGCTCGTCGTCTTCCAGCGCACGCCATCGTCGATCGACGTGCGCAACAACAACGACACCGACCCCGAATGGTTCAGCGCACTCGGCGACGGTTGGCAGCAGCGCTGGCTCGAGAACTTCACCACGTTGCAGACCGGCGGCTTCGTCGACGAAGACCTGACGATGGACGGCTGGACCGACCTGTCGCAGCGCATCCGGGATAAGGCGATCGAGAACGGCGACTTCTCCCCCGAGGGCCTGCTCAAGGCGTACCACGACTCTGACGACGAGAAGATGGCCGAGATCCGGGCCCGCGTCGACGCTGTGATCGCTGACGATGCGACGGCCGAAGCGCTCAAGCCTTGGTACCGCCAGCTGTGCAAGCGGCCCTGCTTCCACGACACCTACCTGCAGGCGTTCAACACACCGACGGTCAACCTGGTCGACACCGATGGCCAAGGCGTCGAACGCATCGACGAGACCGGCGTGTGGGCCAACGGCGAGCACTACGAACTCGACCTGCTGATCTACGCCTCGGGCTTCGAAGTCGGCACCGACTACGCCCGACGAAGCGGCTTCGAGACGATCGGACGCGATGGCGAGACGCTCAGCGAGCATTGGGCCAATGGCATGGTGAGCCTGCATGGCATCCACATGCACGGCTTCCCGAACCTGTTCCTCGTTGGACCGAACCAGGGTGCGAACCTGATCTCGAACGTGCCCCACAACTTGACCGAGCGCGGCAAGACGATCGGCGCCGTGGTCGCCCATGCGCTCGAGGTCGGAGCGACCGAGGTCGAAGTCACCGCCGAAGCCGAGGCCGCGTGGATCGAGAAGCTCGAGGCTGGCGGACGATCGTTCGGAAACGATCCCGACTGCACGCCCGGCTACTACAACAACGAAGGCAAGCTCGGCACCGACGAAGGGCGCCGCAACTTCCTTGGGTACCCCGACGGGCCGATGGCGTACTTCGGCTACATCGCCGAGTGGCGCACGAATGGAGCGTTCGAGGGGCTCGAGTTCCGCTCGTAGCACCACGAGCGAGGCGCTGGATCGCATGTGGTTGAGGACCGGTCCCCACTGACACGGGCACGACGCGGGCGCACCATGCAGAGGTGACCGCCACCACACCTCCTCCGCCTCCGCAGCCGCCGATCGAGCCCGTCTGGGCCGATGACAGGTCTTGGGACAGCCCTCCACCGATGCGGAAGGACCCGACCTGGCACCCACCTGCAGCGCACCTGGTGTCGAGGGGCGGACTCTTGCTCATGGCCGTGGTGGCGCTGGTCGCGA
>CAZEMU010000098.1:11315-15292 GCA_964513315.1 uncultured Acidimicrobiaceae bacterium
GCCGACCGCATCGGGACCGCGGAAGAGCAGTTCGTCTCGGCCTGCACCGAGGCCGACGAGTCGAACGGCTACGGGCCGTTCGGGTTCAACGTTTCACTGGCTCGCCTCGACTGCGCCGCAGCCTGACGCCCCGTTGCGGTCTAGGCTCGGGGCTATGACGGCAACGGTTGACGGCAACACCTCCGAGACGCCGAACGAGCATCACGTCGTCGGGGCTTGCCCGCTGGACTGCCCCGATGGATGCTCCTGGGTCGTCACGGTTCGCGACGACGTACCGGTCAAGATGCGGGGCAACCCCAAGCACCCGGTCACCGACGGAGGCCTGTGCAAGAAGGTCTACCCCTGGCTCGACTTCGCCGCCGATCCGAACCGGCTGATGACGCCGCTTCGCCGAGTCGCCCCCAAAGGAAGCTCGGCCACGCCTGCCGACCAGCTGGCTGCGTTCGAACCCATCTCGTGGGACGAGGCCCTGGCCGAGATCGCCGAGAACTTCCAGCGCATCATCGACGGCCGCGGCCCGGCGGCGATCTGGCCGTTCTGGGGCACCGGGAACATGGGCTTCCTCCAGGGAGCGAACGGCCCGGTCGGTGATCGGTTGTGGAACCACCTGGGCGTATCCGATCACGACCTGACGATCTGTTCGCCGAGCGGTCACCTGGGCATGGGCTACTCGTGCGGCGTCGGCCCAACGATGGATCCCGAAGACGTCGTGCACGCACGCACCGTCGTGATCTGGGGCGCCAACATTTTGGTGTCTGGGCAGCACTGGTGGCCGTTCGTTGAGCAGGCTCGTAAGAACGGGGCGACGATCGTCGTCATCGACCCGGTCCGCACCCGGACCGCGGAACGTGCCGATGTGCACCTCGCTCCACGAGTGGGAACCGATGGAGCGCTGGCGCTTGGCGTGTGCCGAGCACTTATCGAGCGTGGGCTCACGAACGATGCGTACCTGGCCGAGCGGACGCTGGGCTTCGACGAGTTCGCCACATCGCTGACGGAATGGACGCCCGAACACACCGCCGACGTGTGCGGCATCAGCGTCGACGAGTTCGAAACGCTGGTCGCAGCGGTGAGCACGCCGGGGCCACTTGCCGTCAAGTTTGGTCACGGCGCACAACGCCATGCCGGCGGCGGTCAGGCCGCACGCGTGGTGTCCTGCATTCCGGCGTTGCTCGGCTCGTTCGACGAGCTCGGCGGGGGCATGTTCTACTCGACCGGGCCCCGTTACATGCTCAACCAGGCCAAGGCAGCCGGTGCTCGTGCGGGTGCACGTCCTCGCACGCTGGCGATGACGAATCTGGTCGCCAACCTCGACCGCACCGACGACCCCGTCGACGGCTTGTTCATCTATGGCGCGAACCCGGTCGTGTCGAACCCAGACACGGTTGGCGTGCGACGGGTGCTGTCTCGAGACGACCTGTTCACCGTCGTGTCCGAGCTGTACCTGACCGACACGACGAACTACGCCGACATCGTCTTGCCGTCGTCGATGGCCCATGAGCACCTCGACCTGAACAACTCGTTCGTGCACCTCTATCTCAATCTGAATCAGCCAGCCACGACACCGCCGGGCGACTGCTTGCCGCAGACCGAGATGTTTCGCCGGTTGGCGACGGCGATGGGGATCGACGAGCCGTCGCTGCAGATCAGCGACGACGATTTGCTCGACGCGCTGCTCGACACGCCGACCTATCGCGACGCTGGCATCGACGCTGCGTACTTGCGGCGCGAGGGGTTCGCTCGCCTGCCCGAATCGCCGAAGCCATTCCGGCCGACCGCTGATCGGTTCGCAACCGCGTCGGGGCGCTTCGAGTTCATGAGCGAGCGGGGCGAGGCCGACGGCGTCGGACGCCTCCCGCACTACGTGCCGAGCGCCGAAGTCGGGTCGGCCAAAGACGAGCCGGGTGGCTACGACCTGGTGGCTGCCGCGGGCTCGTGGCACATCAATTCGACCTTCGCCGGCACCAAGGTGACGGAGTCACGCACGTCGGCACCTCCGGTCACGATTCACCCGCAAGACGCTCGACGCGATGGACTCACCGCTGGCGACGTGATCACGATCGGCAACGAGCGAGGCTCGTTCAGCGCCGTGCTGGCCGTCGATACGCTCGCCCGCCCGGGCACCGCCGTGTGCACCAAGGGCTGGTGGAGTCAGGGTCTGAACAACACGATCGACGAGCGCGACAGCGACATGGGTCAGGGCGCCGTCTTCCACGACAACCGGGTGTACATCACTCTGAACTGAGCCCTAGTGGGGCTTCTCGCCGAGGACGCCTCGGTCCAACAGGTCTGCAATCTGATCGTCGGCCATCCCGAGCATGGAGCTGAGAACCTCGCGGTTGTGTTCGCCGAGCGCGGCGGCCACGTGATTGTCCGGCGGCAGAGGCTCGCTGGTCCGAACCGGGAAGCCAGCGATCTTGACCTCGCCGAGACGAGGGTCCGTGACCGTGCGCACGGTGCCTCGTTCGACGAACTGTTCGTGCTCAATTGCTTGCTCCAGGCTGAGCACCGGAGCGTGGGGCACTCGTGCTGCGGTGAGCGCATCGCCGACAGCCGCGTCGGTGCCGAGTGACGCCATCCACCGCTCGATGACCTCGGTGAGTTCCTCTCGGTGCTCGACTCGGCTGGGGTTCGTGCGGAACCGCTCGTCTTGCTCTTCGGGCGGGTTGCCGAGTGCCTTCCAGAGCGCAGGCATTTGGTCTTGCGTGCACAAGATGACGAACCAACCCTCGGGGCCCTTGAACGTGCCTGCAGGAGTCAACGAGTTGAAGTAGCGGCCCTGGCGGATCGGTTCGGGGGCGTCGGCTTCGGGGAGCGAGGCTGTGGTGACAGCCGTGTCGTGCGCGTGGAAGAGCGCGTCGGTCATGGCGATGTCGAGGTGGGTGCCCTTGCCGGTGCGCTCGCGCTGGAACAGTGCATGGCCGATCGCGCCCCAGGCGTGCACGCCTGCGTTCGTGTCCGCGATCGCACTTCCGACGAACATCGGCGCACCCTCGGGCTCGCCGGTCATGTGCATGAAGCCGGTCATCGCCTGGGCGATCAAGTCGAACGCCGGGCGCTGCGACCAGGGGCCGCTGTGGCCGAAGCCAGAGACCGACGCATAGATCAGGTCGGGCTTGATCGCCGACAGATCTGCCCAGCCGAGGTTGCGGCGATCGAGCACGCCAGGGCTGAAGTTCTCGACGACGACATCGACGTGGGGAACAAGATCACGAATGATCTCTTGGCCCTCGCTCGTATTGATGTCCAGGCAGAGGCTCTTCTTGCCCCGGTTCTGCTGGATGTGGAGCGCCGACCGTTTGTTGATGCGAGGCCGTCCGCTGCGATTCGGGTCGCCGTAGGGAGGCTGCTCGACCTTGATGACGTCGGCGCCCATCTCGACGAGCAGGCGTGTCGACGCTGGCCCGGCAACGAACTTCGTGAGGTCGAGGACGGTGATGCCTTCGAGCCACCGAGGCGCGTCGGTCGCAGATGCGTTCATCAGCAGGACTCCAGTGCTGGGTTGGCGGATGCGTCGTAGCTTTCGTACTCGCTCGATCGCGTGCCGCCAAACTAGGGGCCGCCGGGGACCAGGGCCAGCTAGGTATCGGGCCAGCTATGTCGGGAGTCCGGCCTTGCGTCGGATCCAACGCCACTGGAGATACCGGCGCACCACCAAGAAGATGTAGATCGCGCCGATGACGACGAGTGGCCAGCCGTACCAGCCGACGTACAGCACGATCGCCACGCCGATCGCGGCGATGATGAGGCCGACCGATGCGTCGGCGGCCAGCACCGCTCGCCAGTTGGGAGCGAAGGTGGCGGTCCGGGCATGGCGTGACAGCGGGCCGAGGTCCAGCGCCTCAAGATCGACCATTTCTTTCGCTGGCTGATCGTGCGGCACTCCCCCAGCCTGCCAGATTCCCGCCGGCCTTGAAGACCCGGGGTCGCACCTAAAAACCGCTTCATGCTGTTGCGGACGGTGGCACGTCGGCTGC
>CAZEMU010000099.1:0-15272 GCA_964513315.1 uncultured Acidimicrobiaceae bacterium
CGATCATGGCGTCGTCGATGACGGCGAAGTTGGTGTCGGGGTTCTCCGCTGCAACCGCGGATGCGTCACCGGCGAAGAGGAAGCCGACGCCCACAACGATGTCGTTGCTGTCTGCGGCGAGCTGGAGCAGTTCGGCGCGGTTCGAACCGTCGTCGTTCGGCGATGCTTCGCCGAAGGGAATGCCGAGCTCAGCGTCGGCACGTTCGAGACCAGCAGCTGCCGAGTCGTTGAACGAGAGGTCGCCACGGCCACCAATGTCGTAGACGAGGCCGACGCTGGTGTCGCTGTCTGCCATGGCGTCGTCGGCCATCGCATCTTCGTCATCAGCCATGGCGTCTTCGTCGTCCATGGCGTCTTCGTCGTCGTCCATGGCGTCGTCGACCGCATCGACGGCGTCACTGGCGGCATCGGTGGCGCTGTCGACGGCGTCGCTCACGCTGTCGCTGCCACAGGCTGTTGCGAACAGCGCGAGGGCTGCGAGCAACGCCAGCAGTAGGCGAAGTGGTTTCTTCATTCTGTTGGGCTCCTTGACCGGTTCCAACGACGCGCACACGCCGCTGCGGCTCCCCTCCAAGGAAGCCGGTTTTGGCCAACCTACACGCGCGAGATGGAGCTAGCCCACAGGGTCTTTGGAGGAGCCGAAATCAAAGATGAACGTTGCCAACAGGGCCCACATAGGCCACATCGGCAACGGAAGAAGCGGCGTTACGCAGATGCGCTGACGGTCGCCTCGGAGCGTCCAGCCGGTGCGGAAGCAGCGTCTCCGGAAGCAGCATCAGCGGCGCTGCCTGCGTCGGTGTCGTCAGATCCGTCGAGGGAGCGGAACGGGATCGAGTCGAGCGAGTCAAGCACGCCGACCAGTGCGGCCGGATGCCCGTGGTAGTAGCCCTGCTGGAAGCGACAGCCAAGCTCGGCGAGTTCGGCGACTTCTTCGGCAGACTCGACGCCCTCGGCGACGACGGTGAGCTTGCGCTTCTTGGCGAACGCCAAGATGGCAGCGACAACGCCACGACCTTCGGGTTCATTGACCATCGAGACCATGCGGCGATCGATCTTGATCGTGGACACGGCGAGCTTGAGCAGGTGGGCCAGCGACGAGTAGCCGGTGCCGAAGTCGTCGAGAGCGACCTTGACGCCGAGTTCGTTGAGGCAGCGGATCGACTCGATCACGCCACTGACGTCGGCGGCGACGTTGGTTTCGGTGACGTCGATCTGGATGCGGCCAGCGGGTACGCCATGCGTTGCGAGCGTCGTCGTGACGAACTCAGACATGAGCGGGCTCGACATGAATCGGGTCGACACGTTGAGCGAGAAGACGACGCCAGGGTCCGAGGCAGCGGCGTGCTCGACGGCCTTGGCGATCACCCAGCGGTCGATGTCGACGATGAGTTCGCTTTCTTCGGCGATGGCGATGAACTCGGCGGGGCTGATCAGGCGGCCCGATGGGTGCTGCCAGCGGAGGAAGATCTCGACACCGAGCACTCGGCGTTCGAAGATGTCGACGATCGGCTGGGCGAACAGCACGAACTCGTCCTGGGCGATTGCCCGGCGAAGCTGCTGTTCCCATTCACGACGGTTGGCATCGCGCTGGGCAACTTCGGCGCTGTAGCTGCTCACCGAGTTGGGGTCGTCCTTGGCTTCGGCGAGCGCGTAGTTGGCTCGACGCAGGAGTTCGTAGTCGTCGTCGACGAGACCGGTTGACCAGCCGGCGTGCGCAGACAGGCTGATCGTCGAGCCGTTGCGGAGCTGCACCGGTTCGGCGATGCGATCCAAGATGCGACGAGCGAGGCCGTCGGCGACATCGCCCTGGGACTCGAGCAGCAGGATGAACTCGTCGCCGCTGACTCGGGCGACCGTGTCGTTGGTGCGGATGACTTCGCTGAGGCGCTTCGAGACGGCTTGAAGGACATGGTCGCCCTCCGCGAAACCATGGCGCTGGTTGATCTGGGAGAAGTCGGCGAGGTCGATGTGGATGACACTGGCGGAGCGACCGAGATCGTGGAGGCGATCGTGGGCAGCGAGTAGACCTTGGCGGTTCGGCAAGCCAGTCACGATGTCGGTGCGAGCAACGTGGGCGACCTGGGCCTGAACAGCGCGTTCGCCCGAGACGTCACGCCAGCACAGCATGGTGACTGGGCCGGACGACGTGATCATGCGAGACGTCGAGACCTGGGTGAGCGTCAGCGAGCCGTCCGCAAGGGTGCGCGAGAAGTCGTGTTCGCCGATCGGAAGTTCCTGCCAACCTGGGATGGCGTCGTCCATGCTTCCGCCGAACAGGTCGAGGGCGACCTGGGCCACCGAGTTCGAGGCAACGATGTTGTCGTCGGCGTCGACGACCACGATTGCGTCGGACACGTTGTCCATGAGCGAGGCAGTGACGGCTTGGGAGTCACGCAGCTGGTCGGTCGTCGTGCGCAGGCCGTCGATCGAACCGCGCACCGATGGACCGAGTGGGCCTGGCGTTGGCGTATCGAGGATGGGGGAGTCGAGGGCGCCAGCGGCGATGGCCTCGGACTGGGCCCGTACCACTCGATGCTGTTCCTTGATGTCCTCGAGCGCGGCATTGAGCGGACGGAGCTCTTCCATCTCGGCGAGCGGACCTTCACCAACCGCGACACCGGTCTCGATGGAACGACCTCGGGCGAGCGTGTCCTCAAGCGCAGCAGTGACATCTTCGGTCGTGCCGGATGTGCCGATAAACCCAAGTGTCGCGAGAACTGCGGCCGCGGCCGCAGACAGAATCCCGATCAGCGGCGAACCGTCGATGAACTGCACGACCGCCATTGCAGCGAGCGCAAAGGCACCCACGAGCGCGGGCAGCAAGACCACGATCCGTAGGCGTTGATGCAAAGAAAAAGGGCGAGTCATATCTCCTCCGGCCCGAACGGCCATGCCGCACCCATCGGCATCGAGGCCCTCGGCGTTACATCTAGGCAATACGACACGGCGAAATGAAACCCGTGACCCACGACACGCGATAGGCCACAAGGCCCGGGGCGCAGTGCGGAATTCCAACGACCACTCCGACGTTGCGCAGGTACGATCACCACGATCTTTGAAAAGTGCATCTGACATGTACAGATGTCACTTCTATTCCCGGGGCTGACTGGTTTCGACGCCGAGGACGGAAGCCGACCTGTGCGACCAGAGTGGCCCAGACTCTTTAAACGGGGCACACAAACACAAGGCACCAACACTGATGCCCGTGTTGCTCTCGCCGCCTGATTTCAGGTGACGTAGCGACACACATTGCGACCCCCAAGGGGGTTGGCGGGGCCTGACCACTGCAGCCTGGCAACAGAAGCAGAGGAGGACGGCGAGAAAGACCGCTGACCGCAGGGAAAGACCGCTGACCGCAGGGAAAGACCGCTGGCAGGCCTTCGGGCCAACGGAC
Organism: uncultured Acidimicrobiaceae bacterium; assembly: GCA_964513315.1. GTDB lineage: Bacteria > Actinomycetota > Acidimicrobiia > Acidimicrobiales > UBA10347 > UBA10347. The sequence continues at coordinate 3,395 of CAZEMU010000099.1, forward strand.
TCCGCCGTGCAGTAGCCATAACGCTGTGAACGGGGAATGGTCGTATCGCAGCCGGTAACCGCTTGGCGGACGGGGGTTCGATTCCCCCCAGCTCCACCAATGTGATGTCTCAGGACATCCCGAAGGCCTGAACCCCCGGTTCAGGTCTTCGTTTGTTTTTGGGTTTGTGTCGGCTGTTGTCATTTCGGCAACGGCATCAGCAATCCGTGACGGCGTCCAATGCTGAGCAGATCTGCGGAGAGGTCCAGGGTCGATGTTGTTAGCCGTTCCAGTCGATGATGGTTGCGCCAGCAGCTTCACGTTCCTCGTCGGTCAGTGGGCCCGATTCGGCTTCCACGTCGTCAACACGTTCCTGCATCCGTTCGTTGCGGGGATCGAGGTCACCGGCCGCTAGTTGCCAAGCGCAGCATCGAGCATGTTGAAGCGCCACCGGAAGATCCAGATGGCCAGGAACATCAACGCATTGGCAGCCACCAAGGTTGAGGCGCCTCGTGACTCTGAGCCGAACCAACGCGCGTCGCTCAGGCTGCTTCCTCGTGCGAACAAGAATCCAAGCGCTGCGATCTGGATCGACAGCACAATCGCCATCGGGTGGTAGGCGACCGCAGCGGTGAGATCGCCGGAAGCCAAGGATCCAACGGCACGCGTGATCCCGCACAGCGGGCAGGCGTGGCCGGTGAAGATCTGTGTGGGGCAGATGCTCGGAAGCGAGCTCAGATCTGTGCTCGCGGACAACGCACGGGCTGCGGTGCTGACACCAAGGCGGAGCAACATGAGCGTCGGCTAGAACGGTTTGCCGTCCGGGAAGATCGGCAAGATCTTTCCGCTGGGCCGTTCGACGGCAACGCTGCTGACCATCTTGTCGACGATGCGCTGGTTGCGGTCGTCCCAGAGCGGCCAGAGGTAGTCGATGTAGCAGAACTGATTCACGATGCTGCCGACGAGCTGCCGGCCCAGAAAAGCGCCTCCGCCGATGGGTTTGCCGTCTCGCTCATGCACGATCGCGTAGCCCATGACCCGACGCCCGGGTGATTGTCCCGTGATTCCCGGAATCCAATACAGCAACATGAGGCAGGCGACGAGCACGGGGAGCCCGACAACAATGAGGATCAACCAAGTCAGGGTCTCTGACACCGATGACGCCAGTGCGGCGAAAAGGCCTACTGCGCCCACTGCGAGTCCGACCAGCACCGCATCGATGAGGGTCGCTGCAACCCGAGACCACCAACCGGCGTACCCGCCCGGTGGAACGGATGCGTTCGCCGTTGGCATCGAAGGGTTGGGCACCGGTTCGCCCTGCCAGAGCTCGCCGTCCCAGTAGCGGACGGTTCCTGCGGGATCGCCGCTTGCGTAGTACCAGCCCGCGGGCATTGGTTGGTTTGTGGTCACGTTTGCCGCCTTCGCTCGCCGAGTCCTGCCCGTATGGTGGCACAGCGCGACGCAGCGACACGCGTTACCGGCGCCGGGCCTCGGACATCGCTCGGCGAGCTTCCGCGTCGGCGTCGCGTTCGCGGATCGCCTGGCGCTTGTCCTGGCTGCGACGGCGGCGAGCGAGGGCGATTTCGATCTTGGCTCGACCGTCTTTGAAGTACAGCCTGAGCGGCACGAGGGTCCGGCCGTCGTGATCGATGGAGCGCTGCATCCGCTCGATCTCATGGCGATGCACGAGCAGCTTGCGGTCGCGCTCGGGGTTATGGGCGAATGCCGCACCCGAGGAGCTGTATTGGCCGATGTGCAGCCCATAGAGCCAGAGCTCGCCGTTGTGGACCCGGGCGTAGCTCTCGCTGATCGTCACCTTGGACTCGCGTAGCGACTTGACCTCGCTGCCTTTGAGCACCATGCCGCACTCGAACGCTTCGCCCAGTTCGAAGTCGTGCCGGGCGCGACGATTCGTCGCGATCGTCCCCGGCTCGGTCTTCTTCCGCTTGGCCATAGGGGAGGCACGGTATCGACCGGAAGCTAACGTCGCCGACGTGATCGAGATCACGCCTGATGTGCGAGACGCCATCTTCGCCCACGCCATTGCGTGTCGGCCCCTCGAAGGGTGCGGCATGGTCTCGGCGGCGAAGGGCACTCGGTTCATCGACGTGTTCCATGCCGTCGACAATGCCGCGGCCTCAGCGACCCGCTTCGAGCTTGATGGCCAACAGATGCTGGACCTCGAACGAGGCCTCGATGCTTCCGGGCGCGACCTCGTCGGCATCGTCCACTCGCACGTCGACACGAGCCCGTATCCGTCGCCGACCGATCTGGCCGACAGCGGGAACTACGACCCACGGGGCACCTTCCGGCACCTGATCGTGTCGCTACGCCATGCCGAACCGGCGATGCGCTCCTATCGCATCGTGGACGGTTCGATCATCGAGGAGCTGCTCGTCGTGGTTGAACCCGAGCCAACGGTGCACGACCAAGCGGGCGCCGTAGCTGCGGTGATGTCATTGCCGAAGCGGCCAGCCCCGAAGGACTGACCGGCTATTCAGCGAGCTGGGCGATCAGCTGTGGTCGTCTTCGGGGTTCCACGGACGAGTCGTCACCAGGCGAGTGGCGAGTGAACGCACCGAGGCCCGGCGGGCTTCGAACCAGACCATCGCGCCACCGGCGGCAATCGTCAGGGCGACGATGAACCACATCCAGCTGTCGAGACCGGTGTTCGGGAGCTCTTCGTCGGCGCCAGCATCGGCGTCGTCGTCAGCTGCATTGTCGTCGGCTGCGCTGTCGTCCTCGCTGGCGCCCGCGTCGGCAGCGTCATCGTTGCCAGCGTCATTGTCGGCGCCGTCATCGGCGTCGTCGCCAGCGTCAGCGGCGCCGAGCGTGGTGTTGGCACCCTCGACGGGCCATGCTTCGCGAGCGATTTCGCCACCGAGGTCATCGGAGATGAAGTCGGCCAGCGCCTGTTGGTACGACACGCCGACCCGAGTGAATTCGAGATCGCCGAGCGGGTAGCAGTCGCCACCGTTGGCCAAGAAGTCAATCGTGGCCAGCACGACCGGGTCGCCGTCGACGACTTCGCCGTCACGAACGATCTCGGTGCCGTCGTCGAGCACGACGTTGCGGACTCGGGAGCCCTCGTCGCCGATCAGTGAGCAGTCGCCATCGCTGTCGACTTCTCGCGCTGGCTGGTCAGGATCGATCGCCATGGTGAAGCCGGCGATCTGCGGGTAGGTGCCTTCGGCATCGGGGAGACCGGACACGCCGACCTCGAGTAGTTCCTTGAAGCGCTCTCGCTCGACCTCCATCGTTACGGCGAAGTTCGAGAACGGCGCAATGTCGAAGGTGTCGGCTGCGGTGATCTCACCGGCGGGGATGATGGAGTCGTTGCGGATACCGCCACCGTTCTGCACGGCGACGTTGGCGACCTGGCCGCCGAAGTCATCGGCGTCTTGGCCCGCAGCGAGTAGGGCGGAAGCGAGCAGTTCACCGACATTGCTTGGGCCGGTGCGAACCGATGAGCGTTGGCCGTCGAGGTCAACGTCGCTGGTGCCGACGACGGTTGCGTCGAGTTCAGCGAGGGCGTCTTCGAGGGGCTCTTCGACATTGTCGACGGCAAAGTCTTCGGCATCGCCGTCGACCGGCACGCCGACCGACTCGCCGCTCCACTCGGAGATGTTGCCGTCTCCGTCGAAGGTGACGTCGAGCTGGCCAATGCAGCGGTAACCGCCAGGCGCAGTCACGACCGGAACTTCGACACCATCAGCATCAGTGAACAGCAGCGGGTAGGCACCGGCTGCTTCCTCTTCGGCCAGGCAGCTGTCGCCATCGTTCTTGAGCAGTTCGTCGCCGCCACCAGCAACGACGATGTCGACGCCGCTGAGCTGTGGTACGAGTTCTTCGTCTTCGCCCAGGCCCTGCAGGTGGCTGACGAGAACGATGCGGTTGACGCCCTGCGCTTCGAGTGCTTCGACCTCGGCGTTCACTGCGCCGGCGACGTCGGGGTCAACGATGACGTTGCGGGGGCTCGAGATATTGGGCAGGCGAGGGGTGATGGCGCCGATGATGCCGATGTCGAGACCCGAAGCTGGGTCGGTGAACACGGTCGATCCGGCGATGCGGCCCGCATCGACAAGTGCCTGGAGTGCAGGTTCGCCGCTGACGTCGATGTTCGACGCGAGGAACGGAATGGCGGGGTTGAAGCCGTCGATGAAGCGGGCGGTCACGTCGGGACCGAAGTCGAAGTCGTGGTTGCCGAGACCCATCGCCTCGTAGAGACCGCTCAGCGCGACCGAGTCATAGAGAGGCTCGCCATCGCGAGCGAGGCCAGCAGCGAATTCCTTGGAGGCGAGGAAGTTGTCACCCGAGGTGACGCGCAACAAGATGTCGGCATCGGTGCGGGTGCCGAGTTCCTGAAACTTTTGGGTGAAGCGAGCAATGCCGGGAAAGCCGCCCTCTTCGTTCGGAAGCAGCTTCGATTCGCCGTCGTTGTTGTGCAACAGCGTGAGCGTGACTTCGCCGTCTTGGGCCTGAGCCTCGTTGCCGGGCAGGCCCACTGCGAGCAGCGCAAACAGGCCAATGACGGCGAGCGCAACTCGAGTGATTAGACGGCGCGATCGCGCGCTTGAGTGAGATTGCATGTGGTGCACCACGACTCCCTTGAACTCCGTCGATGAGTTTAGGACAACACATGCCGAGTTGGTGTGTTGTTGGTGTGGGTAACGTTGTCGTGTGCGAAACGGCCCAGTGTGAGCGACGGAGCGATCGGCGTCTTCGACAGCGGTTTTGGCGGTCTGACCGTCGCCCGAGCGATGATCGACTTGCTCCCGCAGGAGCACCTCGTGTACTTCGGCGACACGGCTCGGTACCCGTATGGACCACGTTCGCTCGACGAAGTTCGTGGGTTCGCGGAGCAGATCACCGACTGGATGTTGCACGCTCACGACGTCAAGGCAGTCGTCATTGCCTGCAACACCGCGTCGGCCGCTGCGCTTGACGCGCTGCGATCGAGGGTCGACGTGCCCGTCATCGGCGTGATCGAGCCCGGCGTTGTTTCTGCGATCGAAGCGACCGAGTCGGGCCGTGTCGGTGTCATTGGCACCGTGACGACGATCGGTTCGGGCGCGTATCAACAAGCGTTCGCCGCTGCTGACCCTGCGATCGAGCTGACCTGCGCCGCCTGCCCCGGATTCGTCGAGTTCGTCGAACGAGGCGAGACCGACAGCGATCAGGCCCTGATTCTGGCCGAGCGATTGCTGGCACCTGTTATCGACGCCAAGGTCGACGCTCTACTGCTCGGCTGCACCCACTATCCCTTCCTCGCTCGCACGATCTCGCGAGTGATGGGCCGCTCGGTCACTCTGGTCTCATCCGCGGACGAAACCGCGTTCGCGGTGCGACGTGCCGCGCTCGACGGACGACTGGCGGCACGTACGAGCACCGGCGAGGTGCGGCGCCGCTGGGTCTCCTCAGGCGACGTGGCCACGTTCGAACGCCTCGGCCGCCGACTTCTCGGTGACGAACTTGCCAATGTCGAGGCCCATCGCTGGTAGCTGGCCCACATTCGAGGTGCGGGTGTCAGACACCGCACCCGGGGCTGCTGTCGCCCGGCGGTCGGTGCGCAAGTCCGTGTGCAAGACTGAGCAGGATGTTGGCGGTCCGAATTCTTGGCTGCTCCGGGAGCTATGCCGCCGCGGGAGGCGCTTGCACGGGCTACCTGGTGCAGTCAACGGGAACGAACGTGTGGCTGGACTGTGGTCCAGGGACCTTGGCGAACCTCCAAGAGTTCGCGACGCTCGCCGACCTCGACGCCATCGTGCTCACCCACGCCCATCCTGACCATTGGCTAGAACTTCCGGTTATCGCTAACGCCCTCGAGTGGTATGAGCCGCGGGACCGCCTGCCCGTTTACTCCAACGCCCACATGTTTGGCGAAGCCCGTGAACTGATCGGTCAGTCGATCTCGACCGTGTTCGACTGGAAGATCGTGAACACGACCGAGACGGTCATCATCGGTGACCAGCAGTGGCGCTTCGACGAGACCGACCACTACGTGCCGACGTTTGCGACTCGTATCGACGCCGACGGTTCGAGCCTTGTGTTCTCGAGCGACACCGGCCCATCGTTCTCGCTGCAGGGCTTCGTGGACCGGGCCGGCCCGATCCACATGGCACTGCTTGAGTCAACGTTCCTCGATCGCGTCGGGAACGAGGGCATCCTCCACCTGTCGGCGACCGAGGCTGGCGAGATGGCGGCCGCCGCTGAGGTGACCCGGCTCGTGCTGACGCATCAGGCTCCCCGCGAGGAACGACCCGCCCACGTCGATGCCGCCCGTGCGGTCTTCGGCGGCGATGTTGCCCTCGCCGAGGTCGGCGGCCAATACGCTGCCGCTGGCGACTGAGACCGTTTCCGGTCCACCGCTTCCCAGCTTCTACCCAGCGAAAGTGATTCGAGGCTCCCGTGCGTCCAGATGGCCGTCAGAACGACGAACTGCGTCCCTTCTCCTTTGATCGGGACTACACCGAGATGGCGCACGGCTCCGTGCTCGCCAGCTTCGGCCGCACCCGCATGCTGTGCACGGCATCGGTCGACGATGACGTGCCCCGCTGGATGCGAGGCTCCGAGAAGGGTTGGGTCACCGCCGAGTACTCGATGCTGCCTGGCTCGACGCCGGGCCGTGCTCGTCGCGAGGCCGCCAAGGGGAAGCAGTCCGGACGCACCCAAGAGATCCAGCGCCTGATCGGTCGGGCCCTGCGTTCAGTCGTCGATATGCGCAAGCTGGGCGAGCGCCAGATCATCCTCGACTGCGATGCCCTCCAGGCCGACGGCGGCACTCGCACCACGGCGATCAGCGGTGCGTTCGTCGCACTGCACGATGCGTGCACGCGGCTCGTTCAGTCCGGCGACCTTGCCGAGCATCCGATCACCGATCACTGCGCAGCGATCTCGGTCGGCATCATCGACGGTGAACCTCGCCTGGACCTGCCCTACATCGAAGACGCCAACGCCGAGGTCGACATGAACGTCGTCATGCTTGGTTCCGGTTCGTTCATCGAAGTCCAAGGCACCGCCGAAGGCGCACCGTTCAGCCGCAGCGAACTCGATGCGCTGCTCGCACTGGCCGAAAAGGGCATCGGCGAGATCATCGAGAACCAGAAGGCGATCCTGGCGACGCCTCCAGAACTGCGCAGCTGATCTCGATGGCCGAACCCTTGGTGGTCGTTGCGGCGACAGCGAACGCGCACAAGCTCGACGAGATGCGCGGCATCTTCGGCGACGCGGTGCAGCTGCTGCCACGCCCCGACGACCTCGCTGAGGTCGTCGAAGACGCGGACACCTTTGTCGGCAACGCCCGGCTCAAGGCCATCGCCGTCGCCGAACACACCGGCCATGTCGCGCTTGCCGACGACAGCGGACTCGAAGTCGACGCGCTCGACGGCGAGCCCGGCGTGCAGTCGGCGTACTACGGCGGCGGGGACCACGACGACGCAGCCAACCGGGCGCGGCTCGTTCGTGAGTTGGCCGATGTGGCGGCGCCGCGGACTGCTCGCTTCCGCACCGTGATCGTGCTGCGTTGGCCAGACGGGCGCGAAGTCGTCGCCAACGGAACATGCGAAGGCCAGATCATCGACGTCGAACGCGGCGAACGGGGCTTCGGCTACGACTCGCTGTTCGTGCCCGACGCCGGCGACGGCCGCACATTCGGCGAACACGACCCGGCCGAGAAGAACGCCATGTCGCATCGCAGCAACGCCTGCCAGGCGTTGCTCGCCCAGCTGAACTGAGCGCAGTAGCGATGGCGGACGATGGTGCACGAGGCCTCGCACGTCGCGTCGAGCTGGCCGAAGCACTCGACATGGCGGCGTTCGCGACCGAGCTCGCAGAGGTCGTCCCCGAGCTCGGAGCGACGACGTTCCCGTTCGTCGACGGCCACGCGGTGCTTTGCGGCGCAGGGATGTTCGTAAACGGCCCTCTTGGCGTCGGCTTCGAACGAGTCCCGACCGAAGACGAGTTCGACCAGTGGGAAGCGGCGTGCGCCGAGCGCGGCGTCACTGCGAACTTCGAGATCCACGAGTTCTCGCATCCAGACCTCGTCGAGGCGGTCGAGTCACGTGGCTACGTGCGCGACCCCGACTCGGAGCGGACGGGTCTGACGCTCACGCAATCTGACTATTCGCCTCGGGCGGTCGCCGAAGGCATCGACGTCGTGCACGTCACGACACCTGAGCTGCTCGCTGGCCGTCTCACACGCCAAGCCCCACGATGGTTCGATCCGCAACTTGGAGCGGGCCGGCTTCACCCGAGTGGTGACCAAGGCGACGTTCGCCCGTTCCAACGGTTCGTAACTTCGCCCGAAAACGACAACAGACGCAGGCGCTGAGCGCCTGCGTCTGTCGTGAGAGCTATCGAATTAGCGAGTGCGAATGACTCGCGTCTTGCCGATGCGGTCTTGGACAGAACGGTTCTCGTCATCGCTGCTGATCATGACGCCGCTCGCGATGGCGATGACGAGTGACAGCACGCTGCCGATCGACCCGAGGATGCCGACCAGTGCGGGAAGCCAACGCATGAATGCGGGGCCCCAGCCAGGAGGATCTTCGCCCGTTTCGGCGATGACCTTGAGGCCGAGGATGCTCTTGCCTGGCGTTGCGCCACGAGTGGCGACGAAGCCGACTTCGTAGAGGATGCCGATGACGAGACCAAGGATCGCGAACCCGAAGTTCGAGCCCGAGGTGATGTCGTCCCCATCAAGCAAGGCAAGCGCAAGGATGAAGGTCGGGATGACGATGATGATCGCATCAATGATGCGCGCACCGAGGCGTTGGCCCGCGGTTCCGTAGGAACGTCCACCGGGCGCTGCGTAGGTCGGCGTTTGTGTAGTCGGTTCCCCAACCCACTGCCCGCCGTCCCAATACCGCATCGTCCCGGGCGGATCGCCTTGGGCGTAGTACCAGCCTGGTTCTTGTTGAGACATAGGCGCCAACTTAGTTGTTGGCGCCGAAGTCGTCTGTGATTCAGCTCTCGGAACGTTGAAACGCGCCGAAATCCAAGATCAGAGCATTTCGCCGCGGCGGACGATGACCTGGTCGATCATGCCGTAGTCCTTGGCCTCTTCGGCGGTGAACCAGCGGTCGCGATCGGAGTCGTTTTCGATCTGCTCGACGGTCTGGCCGGTATGGCCGGCGATGCGCTCAGCCATGAGGCGCTTGACGTGTGCCATCTGCTCGGCCTGGATCGCGATGTCGCTGGCCTGGCCCTGGATGCCGCCGAGTGGCTGGTGCATCATGATGCGGGCGTGGGGGAGCGCATAGCGCTTGCCGGGTGCGCCGGCGCACAGCAGGAACTGGCCCATCGAGGCAGCGAGGCCCATCGTGATGGTGCCGACGTCGGGGCCGACGAACTGCATGGTGTCGTAGATCGCCATGCCAGCCGTGACGGAGCCGCCGGGGCTGTTGATGTAGAGCCAGATGTCGGCTTCGCGGTCCTGACCCTCGAGGTAGAGCATCTGAGCGCTGATGTAGTTGGCGACGTTGTCGTTCACATCGGTGCCGAGCACGACGATGCGCTGCTTGAGCAGTTCGTGGTAGATCTGCGTCGAAGGATCACCGAGTGCGGGGCCCTGGGCAACCATCGGGGGAATCTGCGAAGTCATTGGTTGGAAGCGTACCTGTCTCAATCTCGGCCCGGCTGTTCGAATGGGCCTGGCGTGCTGGTCTTCTCGTTGGCTGAGTCCGGGAACAACGCGTCGTGAGCGGGCTGCATTCCCTCGGATTCGCTATCGAGGGGTGCGTGATCGCTAGTCCTGGCTGCGGTCTCCGACGACGTTGCCGCCCTGGATCACATGGGTGAAGGCCGTTTCGGGCTGAGCGAATGCGGCGAGATCGTCGAGTGGGTCGACCCGGCTGATGACGACATCGCCAAACGCTCCCCGCGACAGGGTGCCGATCTTGCCTTCGAGGTGGCAGAGCGTGGCGTTGACTTGCCACAACGAATGGAGGACTTCGGCGGCTGGTCGGATATCGGCCTGAATCGCCAGCTCTTCGTTCTGGCGGATCTGGGTCTCGCCGATCAGGTCGGTCCCGAAGCCGATCGTGACGCCAGCCTCTCTCGCCAGCTCGACCGCGGTTCTTCCGGCGTCGAGCACCATGGCGTTCTTGGCGCGGTTCTTCTCCGGCAGCCCGAGCTCTTTGCCGAGCTCATCCATCGCCCGGTAGGTCACGAGCGTCGGCACCATCACCGCACCGTGTTGCGCCATCGCTGCGGCGGCGGTTGCGTCGATGAGGTTGCCGTGTTCGATCGTGTGCACGCCGTTCTCAACTGCCATGGCGATCGACTCCGCGCTGTAGGCGTGGGCGGCGACGTAGGTGTGGCGGTGCTCGGCCTCGGTGACCGCGGCGCGGATTTCCTCGGGCGTGTACTGGACGCTTTCGAGCGGATCGGTCGGCGAAGCAACGCCGCCCGACACGTGGATCTTGAGGAAGTCGCTGCCTTCGCGCAAGTTGTGGCGGGCCGCCTTGCGCACAGCGTCGGGCCCGTCCGCGACGATCGACATCACGTCGGAATGCAGCGAGCATCCGCAGCTCGCGACGTCGACAGCTCCAGGACGGACGTCGCCGTGACCGCCGGTTTGGCTGAGCATGCGTCCGGCGCGGACGATGCGCGGCCCGCCCGTCTTACCCGAGCGAATGGCCGACATGAGCCCGGTGACGTCGCCGCCGAGGTCGCGCACGGTCGTGAAGCCGCGCTTGACGGTTGCCTGGCTGAGCGTCGCCATGACGATGCCGAACTCGACTTCGCTCAGCCGCGACAGCGCATGAAAGTTGAGCGTGGCCAAGCGGAAGTGGACGTGGCAATCGATCAGCCCGGGCACGACGTAGCTGCCGCCGGCGTCGATCACGATGTCGCCGGTGGTTGCTTCGTCTGCGGCCGCGTCGACGATCACGCCGCCCTCGATCACGACCGTCGCCTCGGTGTAGGTCATCGACGCAGTGTCGAGGACAGTGCCGTTGCGGATGACGGTGCGGGTTGAGTCGGTCATGAGGCTCCAGTCGGTTCCGAGAGCCAAAAGCTAGACGACCGGTCGCCCTCGGTCTCGATAGGGTCTTGGGGTCACTCGCGCCAGTGGCGGAATTGGCAGACGCGCAAGGTTTAGGTCCTTGTGTCCGAAAGGATGTGTGGGTTCAAGTCCCACCTGGCGCACAAAGTGTCATGGAAAATGCAACAGGTACTACGAGTCAGCTGTCGCAATTACTCATGCGCTAGCAGGGCGAACGAGAGCGGGTCCTGTTCCGTTGAATTGGCGGAGCCGCGCGCTGTGGGCCTCCTAGTGTTGGCCTGTGGAGATCGATCGCCGACGGCCAGACGTGATGGTTCTGGATGGTGCCTTTAGCGCGGCCGATAAGGAGGCGGTCCTCGCATCTGTTGAAGCCGCTGAATTCGAGGAGCAGCGACTTGGTCCCCGCATGACGCAGCGAGCGCGAAGTCGAGCGGTCCTAGAGGACGTAGCGCTGGGGGAGCTGCTCTGGCAGACCCTTCGAGAACCGGTCGGCGAGATCAGGTCGTGGTTTGGTGATGCGCCCCGGACGATTGCGCCGCCACTCGATCGTTGGACGGCGGTGCGATGCAATCCTCGGAGTCGTTTGTATCGCTACGGGATAGGAGGCGACTTTGCGCCTCACTATGACGAGGCGTGGAAGCCCGGCCCGTTTGAACGTTCGATGTTGACCGTGCTGGTGTACCTGCCAGCCGGTGGGTGTTTGGGAGGTGAGACGGTCATCGACGGCGAGGTGGTGCACGTTGCGGACTGGCGAGTCGCGATCTTCGATCATCGTGCTCAGCACGAGGGCAAGCCGGTCGAGCGCGGCGAGAAGTTGGTGCTTCGCAACGACGTCATTGCGGCGGTCACCTGAACAAGCGCTCGGGATCTGCCCCGGCGACGGCTACGCGAGGC
>CAZEMU010000100.1:0-15240 GCA_964513315.1 uncultured Acidimicrobiaceae bacterium
GTCGTTGACGACCGGTGACGTCTTGGCGTCGAGCCAGCCGTCGGTGTCCGACGGAAGCAAGTCATTGACGAGCGGCGGTCCGTCCTGGGTGAGCCCCCACTCGACGGCGATCTCCAGGAACTGGCGGATCGCGCCTGCGTTGAGCGAACTCTGGGCGTCGGCTTCTGCCACGATCTCGCGCATGTGGCGGTCACGCACGTCGACGCAGTCCATCCAGGCGTAGCCGCACCGGTCCGCGGACGCGCCGATATCCAAGATGTCGCGTCGCGTCGACCGGGAAAGGCCCGTGGAATGGGCGGCGAGCCAGCCGTCGATGGCTTCAGACAGTTGCATCAGTCATGTCCTCGGCGCTGATGTTAGACGCATCACGGCGCAGTCCTCCGGCTGGATGTGACACGGGCCATGCCCGAGGTGTCCGCGCACTCACAGAACGTGGCTGTCCGAAGCCTGATGATGGACACATCACCCCCCGGCCAGCTGTTGGCCCCACATGTTGGAGACAGTTCCCAATGCCTCGTTCCCGTTTCTTCACAACCATCGCCGGCGGAGCGCTCGCTATCAGCCTGCTCGGCGCTTGCTCGGCCGAATCGCTCGCCGAATTCGGCCTGGAGCGGGCACTCGAAAGCTCGGCCGAGGGCGATGTCGACATCGACCTCAGCAACGGCGGCTTCAACCTCAATAGCGAAGAAGGCAACTTCTCGATCAACTTCGACGAGGACAACGGCGGCATCTTCTTCGACTCAGACGAGGGCAGCGGCTCGATCCTGTTCGACGACGAAGGCAACATCGTCTATGACACCGACGAAGGCTCGGGCACGGTCAGCATCTCCGAGGAAGGAATCGTCGTCGATGGTGACGGCGAAGGTCAGGACGCCTCGTTCAACTTCAATGCTGATAGCAGCGGCGCCACGATCACGACCGAAGACGACGTCGCCCAGTTCGGGCTGACCGAAGCGCCCGCCACATGGCCCGGCTTCATCTCGCCGCCGGCAAGCAACATCGCCGGTCAGACGACCTACAGCGTGTTCTCTGAGGGCGACTCGCTGATGCACACGGCGAACTTCTACCACGACGCTGGTGAGGACTACGCCCAGGCAACGATCGATCGGCTGCTCAGCGCGGGCTTCAGCAGCCAGTTCACCACCACGACCCCCGACGGCGTCATGGCCCAGTTGACCAACGACAACACGGCCGTCATGGTCATCGGCGACGGCGGCGGTATCACCTCGGTGACGGTGACCCCCGTCTGAGTCTCAGCCACTCACTCTCCGATAGCCACTCACTCTCCAACAAGCAGCAGCGCCGTCGCCTTCGGGCGGCGGCGTTTCCGCGTGTAACCGAGGGGACCTGGCCTGGCTTATCCGATGTTGAGTCGGCGGATGATCGTTGCGGTGAGTTCTTCGAGATCGAGGCCGTCGAGCCGCGACGGATTGGTCAACGCTCGGAAGATCAGGGGCCCCTCGATGAGCTCGACCACGAGGTCGTGGTCGAGGTGTGGGGGCATCTCGCCGCGTTCGCGGGCTCGGGCCACGATCGTCATGAGCGCCTCGCCGCGGCCATCGATCATCGACGATTGCAATGCGGCGAGCTCTTCGTCAAAGGTCGCGGCAGCGAAGATGTCGAGGAACAGGGCCCGTAACTTTGCCGACGCGAAGATCGGCAACACATTGCCGAGGAAGATCACGAGGTCGTCATGCAAGTTCCCGGTGTCGGGTACATCCGGAACCGGAGTGACCCCGTCGAGCGCGGTAATGATGAGCTCGTTCTTCGACGGGAAGTGGCGATAGATCGTCGTCTTGGCGACACCGCTTCGCCGTGCGAGTTCGTCGACGGTGAAGGCCCGGATGCCCACGTCGAGCGCCAGCTCGGTCGCGGCGTCGAGCATCTTCTGACGGGCTTCGCTACTGCGGGGGCGCGCCATTAGCGGTCGTCCTCGGGGCGCGAGCCAACGCTCTGACTCAACGGCTGGGTTGTGACGAAGGTCATTGGAGAAGTTGCTTGCGTTCGTGGCCTGGATGAGTAACGCTACGATAGCGTAGCGTTACCTTCCCAAGGAGGCACCCCCCTATGTCGAATGCGCTGTACCGACTCGGCCGCTTGTGCGCCGCCCATCCCTGGCGAGTGATCGGCATCTGGCTGCTTGCTTCTGTCCTGATCATCGGCCTGTCCGGCACGGTCGGGCGTGAGCTCGAGGATTCGTTCAACGTCCCCGGACTCGACTCGCAAGAAGCCTTGGACCTGCTGCAAACCGCGCAGTCCGATAGCGCTGGCCAGACCGCCCAGGTCGTGATGACGCCGAACGATCCGAATGCGTCGTTCTTCACGTCACCCGAGGCGCAGGCCGAGCTCGCACAGATCCACAGCGAACTCACGGCACTGCCCGAGGTCATTGGGGCAACGAACGCCGCCGAGCTGCTTGCCGCCGGACCGGAGATCGCCGCCCAAGCCGGTGCGATCTCGCCCGACGGACGAGTGGCCCTCATCACCGTGCAATACCCGGTCATCGAAGAGCTCTCCGTCGAAGACCTCGAGAACCTCAAAGAGTGGCGTGTCGAAGCCAACGAGGACTCGCCACTCCAGGTCGAAGCCGGTGGTGACCTCTTCTTCTCGTTCGAGCAACCCGAGACCGGTATTGGTGAACTCATCGGCCTCGTCGTGGCCGTCATCGTGTTGCTGATCGCGTTCGGTTCGGTCATCGCGATGGGCCTGCCGATCGGTATGGCCATCTTCGGTCTTGCGCTGGGCGTCAGCGCCATGTCGCTCATCACCTATCTGGTCGACATTCCGAGCTGGGCTCCGCAGATGGGCTCGATGATCGGGCTTGGTGTCGGCATCGACTACGCACTGTTCGTCGTCACCCGCCATCGCGAATTCCTCGGACGTGGGTTGACCGTCGTCGACTCGGTCGGCCGAGCTGCGGCAACCGCGGGCCAGGCCGTAATCTTCGCTGGCGGCACCGTTGTGGTCGCCATTCTCGGCCTCGCCGTTGCCGGCATTCCGTTCATGACGGCAGCTGGCATCTCGACCTCGTTCATCGTGCTGATCATGGTGTTGGCCTCGATCACCCTGTTGCCCGCGTTCCTGGGGCTTGCGGGATTGCGGCTGGCGAAGTTCGGCTTCGGCCGTAGCCGCAAAGAGGCGGCTACGCAAGACTCGGTGACCGGCGGCTGGGAGCGTTGGGGCGCACACGTCGCCGGCAATGCCTGGGCGTACGCCATCGGCGTGACGGCCTTCTTGCTGCTGTTGACCTCGCCCGTGCTCGACCTGCAGCTCGGCTTCCCCGATGCCGGCACCACGCCGGACTCACGTACCGAACGCCGGGCCTACGACCTGGTCGCCGACGGCTTCGGTCCTGGCATCAACGGGCCGCTCCTGATCGCCGTCGATGTCTCCGAAGATCCATCGGTCGTTGAGCCGCTCGCTCAGGCGGTCAATGCCGATGCGGGCGTGGCAGCCATTGCGCCGCCCCAGGTCGACCTCGATGCGGGCGTCGCCACGATCGTGGCGTTCCCCACCACGTCGCCGCAAGACGCAGAGACATTCGAAACGGTGAAACGGCTTCGAGCCGACGTATTCCCCGAGGTCATCGGAGATGCGCCTGCTCGAGCCCACGTCGGTGGCGGAACGGCGAGCTTCGCCGACATCGGCGAAAAGGTTGCCGACCGACTGCCGCTGTTCATCGCCGCCGTCATCATCTTGTCGTTCCTGCTGCTGATGATCGTGTTCCGCTCGATCCTCGTGCCGCTCAAGGCCGCACTGCTGAACCTGTTGAGCATTGGCGCTGCCTACGGCGTGCTGGTGGCCGTGTTCCAGTGGGGCTGGGGTCTCGGCCTGATCGGCCTCGAGTCGACGGTGCCGATCGTGTCGTTCCTGCCGATGTTCATGTTTGCGATCCTGTTCGGCCTGTCGATGGACTACGAGGTCTTCTTGCTCTCCCGTGTTCGCGAGGAATACCTCGTCACGGGCGACAACGATTCGTCGGTGATTCACGGCATCGCCAGCACGGCTCGTGTGATCACGTCGGCAGCGCTCATCATGATCTCGGTGTTCCTGGGCTTCGTGCTCGGCGACGATCCGATCATCAAGATGATGGGCCTCGGTTTGGCGACGGCGATCTTCGTCGATGCCACGATCGTGCGCATGGTGTTGGTGCCCGCCACGATGAAGCTCATGGGCGACGCCAACTGGTGGATCCCCGAGTGGCTCGACCGGTTGCTGCCGACGGTGGACATCGAAGGCGAGACCGGGCTGCCCGCGGCCGAGATGCGGACCGAAGGCTACGTGGCGCCCGTCGCCGACGACCCCGAACCCGCCCTCGTATAAGTCGCTCGCCGCTCTGGGCGCGGTGGGGTGGTCCATGCCAGCATCAAGGCATGGGAACAGCCACGTCCTCTGACATGCCCGAACTCGATGTTGTCGCGACGGGCCTTCGGTTTCCCGAAGGCCCGATCGCCATGCCCGACGGTTCTGTCATCCTCGTTGAGATCGCCCGCAAGACGCTGTCTCGGGTGCAACCCGACGGCAGGGTCGAGGTCATCGCTGCGCTTGGCGGCGGCCCGAACGGCGCTGCGATCGGTCCTGACGGTCGTGTCTGGGTCTGTAACAACGGCGGCATGTTGTTCGCCGAGGTGCGGGGCAAGCTCTATCCGGGCCACCAGCCGCCGGACTACTCGGGCGGCCGCATCGAAGCCGTCGATCTCGACACTGGCGAGGTTGAGACGATCTACACCTCCGGCGTCGGTGCCGATGGTGGAATCGTCGACCTTCGTGGCCCGAACGATCTCGTCTTCGACCGTGACGGCGGCTTCTGGTTCACCGACCACGGCAAGACTCGTGACCGCGACCGAGACCGCACGGGTGTTTTCTACGCCAAGGCGGACGGCTCGGGGTGCGAAGAGAAGATCTTCCCGCTCGAAGGCCCGAACGGCATCGGCCTGTCGCCCGACGAACACGAGGTGTACGTCGCCGAGACCCACACCGGCGAGATGTGGGCCTATGCGCTGTCGGCTCCGGGCACGTTGTTGGGGGAGCGGCGCGACAAGCCCGATGGCGGACGGCTGCTTCCGGGACGCGAGGGTTTCCTCATGTACGACTCGCTCGCGATGGACGCCGCTGGCAACGTCTGCGTCGCAACCATCGTCGACGGCGGCATCACGATCGTGTCGCCACAGGGTGAGCCAGCTCGATTCGTACCGATGCCCGATCGGATCACGACGAACATCTGCTTCGGCGGCGACGACCTGCGCACGGCCTATGTGACGCTGTCCTCGACCGGCCAACTCGTGAAGCTGCCGTGGGAAACAGCGGGCCTCCCGCTGAACCATCTCAACGTCTGAAGCTCGCAGTCGGCCAGAGTCGGCCGCAGCGTCAGTCCGGCGGAGTGATGCGGCCGTTGGTGGCGTCGGCGAGGGCGGACCAAAGCGCCTCGACCTCGCTCGTGGGGAGCTGGATGCGGCGCGTCACCTCGGCGCCCCAGTCGACGTCGAGTTCGGTCGAATCCAGGCCGGCGAACGCTCGCTCAACCGGGCCGGTCTCGGCATGGGTGTGCGTGAACTCGATGATCGAGCGGGCGACCCACTCGTCGTAGACGCCAGTGTCGAGCGCCTGCGCAGCGGTGCCGCCGTAGGCACGAACCAGACCGCCGACGCCAAGCTTGGTGCCGCCGAACCAGCGGGTGACGATCACGGCCGTGTCGACAAGCTCGCGTCCGGTCAGCGCGGCAAGGATCGGACGCCCGGCCGAACCGCTCGGCTCGCCATCATCGCCGGCGCGATCGATTGCCGGGGCGGCGAGTCGCCACGCCCAGCAGTGATGCGACGCATCGGGCCACTCGGCTCGCAGCTCATCGAGCAGTGCTTTGGCCTGGGACTCGTCCGACGCTGGCGCGGCAGTGGCGATGAACCGAGAGCCTTTGACGAGCTCGGCTTCGAACCGAAGTCGATTGCGTAGGGTCCGAGCCACGGCCCGACTCTACGCTTGGCCCATGGCGCAACTGACCTACACCCGCGACGAGCTGATGACCGATCACGAGTACGCGGAACCCCATGTCGTCATGGGTCACCTGCTGCACGGCGGCATGCTCGCTGACGGCACCTACCAGCCGCCACGAGCCCTGGTTCGCGAAGCGGCGTTCGATGCCTGGGAAGCAGCGCTCAACGAGCGCGGCGGCGCGGTCTTCGACGCCGACGCCGGTCTGCTCGACGGCATCCGCATGCCGACCGCCGAACAGCAGCTCGTGCTGCTCCGCAACGGGCTCGGCGCCTCGTTCTGGAACGCTTTGACGATCACCGGCAAGATCGAAGCTCGCGGTCGACTGCTCGCCGATATCGAGTTCCCCGACCTGCAGCCTGCGATCGTGCAGGACATCTCCGAGATGGCGATCGGCCACCTGGGCAAGGGCCTGCTCGTTGCTCATGGGTTCGACGAGGGCGGCTCGCCCGACAGCGAAGCTGGCGCCCACGACGCCATGTGGTTCGTCGCCCGCGACCTGGTCTTCGGCGCCGACGCGTTTGCTGATGTCGAACCACCCGAGAACATCGGTCGCCCCGATGCCGGCACCCGCTATGTGCCTGAGATTGCACCGGAGATCGAGGGCTTGGTGTCGTTCATCGCCAACCTGCTCATCATCGAGTTCCGGGCTGAGCTGGCGTTTGCGGATACCCAGCAGATCATGCGCACGCCCGATGTCTTCACCGATCGCCGTGCCGATGCTGAGCTCGCCGCTGAGCTGGTCGGACGCATCCGCATCGACGAAGAAATTCACGTCCGTTCGCTCAACCTGTACCTGGGGGAGATGCGGTCGGTCGACTTCCACACGGTCGACGGCGGCACGATGTCTGGCGCCGAGATGATCGACCGCTTCTGGGGCGGCCTGGTCAAGTGGGCGACCGTTGACCAGCCGGTGATCGCTGCGCAGCAGCAACGCGAACTTCTCCAGGGGCGCATCGCCGAACACACCGAAGCCGACCGCGTCCTCGCCGAGTTCGACGCGGCCGCATGAGCGACACCGACCTCGTCATCAGTCGCAGCGATCTGGGGTCGGCGCGACTCGTCGCTTCTGTCGGGGCTGATGTCGCGCTCGCCGACGGGCAGATCCTTGTCGAGGTCGATCAGTTCGCGCTGACGACGAACAACATGTCCTATGCCCGAGCCGGTGACCGGATGGGCTACTGGAACTTCTTCCCTGCGCCCGACCCGAGTGCTGATGGGCGGCTGCCGGTGTGGGGCTATGCGACGGTCATTCGCAGCGAGCACGCCGACGTCGCTGTCGGCGAAGAGATCTTCGGCTACCTGCCGGTCGGGCGCCGCTGGGTGATGGCGCCAAGCGACGTCACCGATCTCGCCTGGATGGATAGCTCACCGCATTTGGGCGTGACCCACCCCTGGTACAACCGCTACTACCGCACGGCCGCTGATCCGGTCACGCAAGCTGGCTTCCGTGACATTCAGCCCGTGTTGTGGGCGCTGTTCATGACCGGCTGGGAGATGGCCAACGATCTGATTGCCGACGCCGAGTCGGCCGTCGACACCGTCATCGTCGCCAGCGCTTCGAGCAAAACCGCCTGGTCGCTGGCGTGGTCGTTGCGTGAAACGCCGCATCGAGTCGTCGGGCTGACCTCGTCGGCCAACGTCGGCTTCACCGAATCGCTCGGCTGCTACGACAGCGTCGTTGCGTACGGCGATTTCGACGCCGCAGCGATTGAAGGCAGTGTTGGAGATAGAGCTGCGTTTATCGACATGGCTGGCAACGAAGCACTCGCTCGCACGATTCACGAGCGGCTTGGGGATCGCCTGGTCCGCAGCGTTCGCATCGGCGGCACCCACCGCGGCGCAGGCGCGTCGCCTGGTGACATGCCTGGTCCTGAACGTGGCTTCTTCTTCATCCCCGACGTGGCTGAGACCAAGGCCAGCGCCGTCGGGCAGGCCGAGTACCACGCCGGGTTCGCAGCGGCGTGGGCCGACTTTGCGGCGTGGGCACAACCGCTGCTGCGGGTCGAGCACGGGGTTGGCGCCGACGCGATGCTCGCGGCGTACCTGGCAATGGAGTCCGGCTCGACCGACCCAACGCTCGCCCAGCTGTACTCCTACTGAACGCATCTCGGGCCGAGGTGTCGCTGCACTTACAACTTTGGGCAACTTCTGGAAGACTGGCGCAGTGACGAACGAACTGTTCACGCCGGAACGTCGAGCGATCGTCGATCGCATGGCCCAAGTTGCGCCCGCGTTCGCAAAGCGGGCGATCGACTACGACCGTGATGCGAGCTTCCCCTGGGATAACTGGAACGATCTGAAAGAGGCCGGCCTGCTCGGCATCTGTGTGCCGACCGAAGCGGGTGGCCTCGGTGGTGACTTCGTTGCATATGCGCTCACGAGCGAGGAGCTCGGACGTCACTGCGCGACGACCGGCCTGACGTTCAACATGCACGTGGCGACCACGCTGCTTGTCGGCCAGATCGCCGACGACATGGACCTGAGCGATGCCGAACGCGCCGAGCAGCATGTGCGCCGAGCCGAGCTCTGGCGTGGTGTCGTCGAAGATCAGACGATCCACAGCCAGCCGTTCAGCGAAGGCATCGCTGCTGGCGCAACCAAGGGCTTCGCCACCCAGGCCAAGAAGGTCGATGGCGGCTACCTGGTCACCGGCCGCAAGATCTTCGCCTCGCTCTCGGGCGCTGCGAACATCCACAACATCGTCGCCGTCAGCGACGCCGACGATCACCTGCATCTCCTTGGCTTGCCTGCCGACGCTGAAGGCGTCGAGATCCAAGGCGACTGGGACCCACTCGGCATGCGCGGCACCGACTCGCGCAACTTGCTCATGACCGATGTCTTCGTGCCCGACGCCAACGAGTGGATTCCACCGGGCATGTTCGAACAGGCCGCCTGGCGCTGGCCGTACTTCTACATGACCCTGTCGTTCTCGTACCTGGGGCTCATGCGGGGCATCCTCGACTACACCGCCGAGTACCTGCGCGGCGAGCACGGCACCTCGGCTCGCCGTGACAATCACATCAAGCAGTACGGCTGGGCCGAGATGCAGCTGCTCTACGACCAGACCCAAGCGCTCTGCTACCGGGTGCTGGGCGAGGTCGGCGCGGACCCGAGTCGCGCGGCGCTGCGCCGGGCATGGACCTCGATGACGACGACCATGCGCAACGCGCCAGCCGTCGCGTCGAAGGCGATCGAGATCGCGGGCGGCCGTTCGATGCTGCGCCCGTCGCCGCTCGAGCAGGCCTACCGCGACGCTCGTTGTGGCGCCACGATGCTTCCCTGGTCGGTCGAGGTCTGCCTTGACCGTCTCGGTCGTTTCGATCTCTATCCCGAGAAGCTCGAGAACGCCGACGACTGACCGAGTGAGAGTGAACCTGGAACCGGTTCCGACGAACCGGCCCCAGGCCAGTCGCAGGAATTAGGCGTCGATCTGGGGGACGTCGGCCATGGCGGCAGCGATGGCGTCATCGCTCAGGTCGTAGTCGACCATCGAGCCGCTCAGGAATGCTTCGTACGATGCCAGGTCGAGGTGGCCGTGACCGCACAGCGCCGTCAGGATCACCGTCTCTTCGCCGGACTCCTTGGCCTTGTTGGCCTCGCGGATCGCCGCGGCAATCGCGTGGGTCGGCTCAGGTGCAGGGACGATGCCCTCGGTCCGAGCGAACTGAATGGCGCCGGTGAAGCACTCGGTCTGGCCGATCGACTCAGCCTCGAGCATGCCGAGCTCGTAGATGTGGCTCACGAGCGGGCTCATGCCGTGATAGCGAAGGCCGCCGGCGTGGATCGGATCGGGCACGAAGTTGTGGCCGAGCGTGTGCATCTTCATCAGCGGGGTCATGCCGGCGGAGTCGCCGAAGTCGTAGCGGTACTCGCCCTGGGTCAAGCTCGGGCATGCAGCTGGCTCGACGCACCGGATCGTGACGTCCATGTTCCCGGCCATCTTCTCGCGCAGGAACGGGAACGACAGGCCGCCGAAGTTCGACCCGCCGCCGGTGCAGCCGACGAGCACGTCGGGCGTCTCGCCAGCCATCTGCATCTGCAGCAGGGCTTCTTCGCCGATGATCGTCTGGTGCATGAGCACGTGGTTCAGCACCGAGCCGAGTGCGTAGCGAACGTCTTCGTGAGGGGCGGCCTCGGCGACGGCTTCGCTGATGGCGATGCCCAAGCTGCCGGGATGGTCCGGGTCCTCGGCCAGGAGCGCACGGCCGAACTCAGTGAGGTCGCTCGGGCTCGGGTGCACGGTCGCACCCCAGACTTCCATCATCGTCTTGCGGTACGGCTTAAGGGCGTAGCTCGCAGCGACTTGCCAGACCTCGCACTCGATGCCGAACTGGGCGCAGGCGAACGCGAGCGACGAGCCCCACTGTCCGGCGCCGGTTTCGGTCGTCAGCTTCCGGACGCCTGCCTTGGCGTTGTAGTACGCCTGAGGTACCGACGTGTTCGGCTTGTGTGAGCCGGCGGGGCTCACGCCCTCGTACTTGTAGAAGATCTTGGCTGGCGTATCGAGGGCCTTCTCGAGGCGGCGGGCCCGGAACAGCGGCGTCGGCCGCCAGATGCGGTAGATGTCAAGCACTTCGCCGGGGATGTCGACGTAGCTGTCCTGGCTGACCTCTTGCATGATCAGGTCCATCGGGAACAGCGGTGCAAAGTCGTCCGGCCCCGCTGGCTCGAGCGTGCCCGGGTGCAAGGCCGGGGGAGGAGGCGCCGGAAGATCGGGGACGATGTTGTACCACTGGGTCGGCATCTGGTCTTCGTTCAGCAGGTACTTGTGCTGGCTCATGGGTTCCCCTTTGGTGGCGGTGCAGCGGCCGAAAGTCTCGCGGACGATCGCAGCGGGCGCCAACGGAACGCGGTTTCTGCCTGTGGCAGAACGCGTTTCGGCGACGAGGCCGATCCCTGACACTCGGGCCATGAACCCAACGGAACTGATTCGACTCATGGATCGAAGGATCCTCGTGCTGGGCGAGGCCGTCGATGACGACAGCGCCCAGCGGCTGATGACCCAGCTGCTGGTCCTGTCGGCGGAGGACCCGGAGTCCGACATCTCGTTGTTCATCAACTCGCCGGGCGGGTCGGTGATCGCGGGCCTGGCGATCTATGACGTCATGCAAGCCGTCCCCAATGATGTGGCCACCGTGGCCGTGGGTCTCGCAGCGAGCATGGGCCAGATCCTGTTGTGTGGCGGCGCACCGGGGAAGCGGTTCGCTCTGCCGAACGCCCAGGTGCTGATGCACGAAGGGTCGGCTGGTCTTGGGGGCGCCCAATCCGATGTGGCCATTCAGGCCGACAACCTCCGCAACACACTCGACCGCATGCGGAACCTGATCGCTCGACACACTGGCCAGTCGCTCGACGACGTCGTCCGAGATGTCGGCCGCGACCGTTGGTTCGATGCCGAGGGCGCCAAGGACTACGGCTTCGTCGACGAGGTCGTGACGTCGTTCGAGCAGATCGTGCCGTCCCGAGCAACCCGCCATGTCGGCCTTCTGGCCGCCCTTGCCGGAGGAGCAGCGCAATGAGCTACCTCGTGCCCAACGTCATCGAGACCACCCCGAAGGGTGAACGAGTCGCCGACGTCTTCTCTCGTCTGCTGAGCGAACGGATCGTGTTCGTCGGCACGCCCATCGATGACGGCGTCGCCAACGTCGTGGTGGCCCAGATCCTGCACCTCGCCGCCGAGTCCGAGCACGACGTGCAGCTCTACATCAACTCACCCGGCGGCTCGTTCAGCGCCATGTTGGCGATCTACGACACCATGCAGTTCATCGGCTGCGACGTCGCCACGTTGTGCGTGGGTCAAGCGGCCTCGACGGCCGCCATGTTGCTCGCCGCCGGCACGCCGGGGAAGCGGAGCATGCTGCCCCACGCTCGCGTCGTGCTTCACCAACCACACACCGATGTGCGACGAGGATCGATCACCGACCTCACGCTCGAAGCCACCGAGCTCGAACTCATCCGGGCCGAATCCGAAGAGATCCTGGCGCTGCACACCGGACGCACCGCCGACACGATCCGTGAGGACACGGACCGAGCGCTTGTGCTTCGGGCGACCGAGGCGGTCGACTACGGCGTGGTCGACCAGGTCATGGTGAGTATGCGCTCAGGCGGCGAGCAGAAGCGCTTGCGGGCCAAGCCGATCGCGCCGCATTCGTAGCTCGTTCGCTCGCAGGCGCTCGACAGCGCGTTCGAGCACGTCGGCGAGGTCGAGTCCGAGGCTGCGAATGATTGCGTCGAGGACGTCGGACGAGACTTCTTTGCGGCCGCGTTCGATCTCGGACAAGTAGGGGAGCGAGACCGCGGCGTCATCGGCAACGTCGGCGAGGGTGCGCTCTTGGTCGAGTCGCTCTTCTCGGAGCACGTCGCCGATCACATCGCGCAGCACCGGATCTGGCTCAGCCAGCTCGGTGGGTGCATCCGGCGGCGCGGTTGGGAACGGGATGACGGTTCCGCCACGTTCGCTGTCCGAGCTCGGATCTTCGCCGAACGGTGCAGAGTCGGGGGCCGCTTCGTGGTCGCTCACGTTACGACTGTACGGCAGCGTCGTCGGGCGGTGCTTGTCCGTCCTCGGATGCGGCGACGTGGCGGAGCAATCGGTAGATGTTGCCGGCCGGGACCGAGAGTGTGTCGGAAGGTGGCACGGTCAGTCGGAACTCGACCACGCCAGCTTCGCCAGGAATTCGATGGGCGGACGCTCCCGTGCCGGACATGAGTTGGCGCATCTTGTGGTTTTCGCGCAGGACTTCGAAGCGGAGCACGTCGACGCCGACATCGGCGGCGGTGCAAACCAGCAGCTCGATCAGGAAGCGACCGATGCCGCGGTGGTGATAGCTATCCACGACCGTCACGGCCGCTTCGGCCGAACAGGGTTCACCGTCGGCGACCTCGTCACGGATCAGACGGGCGGCGGCGACGCCGAAGTCTTCTTGGTTCGCGTCGGGCTGTTCGGCATCGGCATCGGCGTCGAAGACGAGCCAAGCGAAGTGGTTCTCGTGATCGATGTGGGTGAGGCGCTCGGCCATGGCCTGCGGCATCTTCGGGCGAGCGCTGAAGAAGCGGTAGTACTTCGACTCGTGCGACAGGGTCGCGTATGCAGCGATCAGCCCGGCGGTGTCTGCGCTGCGGATCGGTCGCACGCGCATGCGTCCGCCATTGCGCAGTTCCATGACGAGACCGTCAGCTTGTAGCGGGAGCTCCCATTCCGGTCGCATCTATCCATCGTGCCAGCCCGAGTGGGCCAGCGCTCTTCGAGCAGGTGTGGCCCCCGCCACGGTGCCGCTGGTCACGGTGCCGCTCGTCACGGTGCCGCTCATGCCGCTCGTCACGGTGCCCATGCGAGCCACGAAACATGCCGGCAGTAGCTTGTTGCGATCAGCTCTGCCACCAGCGGCCAGGACCGGCCTTCAACCTCAGCATCTGCCGGCTCGGGCGAGCTCGTGACCCGTGCCGGTGTTGCCATCGCTGCGGTCGTGTGCCTGGGCGTGATCGTGTCGCACATGTTCGGCCGGTTCACCTACTCGCTGCTGCTGCCGGCAATCAGCGACGACCTGGTCAGCTCCTACACGGGCGCAGGATTTCTGGGAGCGTCGTACTTCGGTGGCTACCTGCTCGGCGTGATTGGCGTGACGATGGTGTCGAGCCGCGTCGATCCGGTCGTGCTGCTGCGCACCGGACTCGCGCTGTCCGCGCTCGCGCTCGCAGTGCTCGCAACGGCGCCTGAGTTCAGCGTGCTGTCGAGCGGTGTGTTCTTCGCTGGCTTGGCTGGGGCCGGCATCTGGATTCCGGCGCCGACGATTGCCAGCGCTCGTTTGCCGGCGCGACACCGCGGCTTGGTCATGGGTGCGCTCACGGCCTCGATGGGCGTCGGACTGCTGGCGATCAGCCAAGGCACCACGCTCTACCGGTCGGTCATCGACGACGACGGTGCCTGGCGCCAGATCTTCGCCATCGAGGTCGTCGTCACCGTGGCGATCCTCGCTGCCGCCTTCGTAGTGATTCGCCTGCCGCGCTCGACGACGACGGTCGAGCGCACGCCCTTGTTCGACCTCTCGGGGCTGCGTTCGATTCCCGAGTGGAAGCTGCTCACCTTCGCCTACACGACCTTTGCGATCCTGGCCGGCTCGTGGACCCAGTTCTTGGGTGTTGCAATGGAAGAAGACGCTGGCTTCAGCAGGGCGCACATCAACAACCTGTTCTCGGCGTTCGCTCTTGCGGCGATCGTCGGCGCCTTGGCATTCGGACGGCTGTCGGATCGCATCGGTCGCGACCGCGCCATGGCGCTCGCCTGCGTGATCTGTGCAGCAGGCTCGCTGTTCGTGCCGCTCGGCCGCGAGCCGTTTGCCGTCGGCGCGGCGCTGCTCTACGGAGCGGGGTCGTTCGCCGTCCCGCCGCTCACCGCAGCTGCAGTGCGGGATCATCTCGAAGGCAGGGCGTTCGCGGCCGCATTCGGAGCGATGACGATCGTCTACGCCACGTCATCGATGATCGCTGCCCAGCTCGCCGGTGTCCTCGCCGATGCACGGGGCAGCTTCGACCTCGTCTACCTGCTGCTGGCCGGTATCGCCATCGTCGCAGGTGCGGCAGCCGAGATGCGCCGCCGCCGTCTCGCTGCCTGAGCCTCGCTCTTCTTCTGACAATCGAGCCGGTCTGCAAGACTCCGAGGATGGATTTCGACCTGACCCAGACCGACGCGCTCCTCTCGACCACCCGTGCGGTGCGCAAGCGTCTCGACTTCGACCGCGACGTGCCCGACGATGTGTTGCTCGAGTGCCTGCAGCTCGCCACGCAAGCGCCAACCGGGTCGAACCGCCAGGGCTGGCGCTGGCTCGTGATCCGCGACGCGGAGAAGAAGGAAGCGCTCGCCGACATGTATCGCCGTGCCGGCGGTGACTACCTCAAGGCCGCCGCAGCCGACGCCGACCAGGGTTCACAGACCGGTCGTGTGCTCGACTCGGCGAACTTCCTGGCCGAGAAGCTCGGCGAGGTTCCCGTGATGGTGATCCCGATGATCATCGGGCGCCTCGATGACGGCACGACGAACAGCGCCGCGGGCCTGTTCGGCTCGATCATCCCGGCCATCTGGAGCTTCCAGCTCGCACTGCGGAGCCGCGGACTTGGCAGCTGCTACACGACGCTGCACCTCGGCATGGAAGACGAGGCCGCCGAGCTGCTCGGCATCCCGCCACACATGACCCAGGCTGCACTGCTTCCGGTTGCCTACACCAAGGGCACCGACTTCAAGGCCGCCAAGCG
>CAZEMU010000101.1:0-11792 GCA_964513315.1 uncultured Acidimicrobiaceae bacterium
GCCGAGTCTGAGTTCGAGCGAAGAAGCACCGACCACCTCACCGGTTCGCTCAGCAGGTCCGCGATCTTGGATCATCTCGATGACGAGTTCGCCACCGACGAGAAGCCATCGCTGCTGTACGTCGACGTCGATCGCTTCAAGTCCATCAACGACACGCATGGCCATGCCCACGGAGATGAACTGCTGCGGGTGCTTTCCCAGCGAATCCAGGGCGTGCTTCGAGACCAAGATCGCCTCGGCCGTCTCGGTGGCGACGAGTTCCTGATCGTTGCTGCGGCAGATGGCGATGGCGCCGTCGCCCATCAGCTGGCCGACGAGATCGAACGGGTCTGCGGCATGCCCGTCACCTATCGCTCCGTATGTGTCCAGCCAGAGATCAGCATCGGCATCGCCAGCGTTCCCGACCATGTCGGTTCCGCAACCGAGCTTCTCAACGATGCTGACGAAGCGATGTATGCGGCGAAGCGATCGTCGTTCTCCGTCGCCGTTGCTGACGAGACGCTTCGCGCCGAGGCCGCCACGATCGCGACCATCGACCGGGATCTTGACGTGGGTCTACGCACGGGCGAGATCACCCATTACTTCCAACCCGTGCGCGACATGACGACGCGAGAGATCATGGGTGTCGAGGCGCTTGTTCGCTGGACGCATCCCCGGGTCGGTCCCGTGCCTCCTCCACTCCTCGTGCAGCGGTTGGAACGCACGGGTCGCACCGACGCCTTCACCGAGTGGACGCTTCGCACCGTTGCCGAACACTGGACCCGCGCTCGCGCCCAGGTGCCATGGTTCGCCGACAAGGCTGTCTCGGTCAACATGTCTCCTCGGCAGCTTGCCTGGCCTCGCTACGCCGACGTTCAGCTGGCGATCACCAAGGAGTTTGGTCTCCGCAACGAAGACATCATTGTCGAGGTCGTCGAATCAGACGAGATCGAAGTCGGCGACGCTGCCGAACAGACACTCCAACGCCTCGTTTCCCACGGCGGGGTGGTGGCCTTGGACGATTTCGGAACCGGCCACAACGCTCTGGGGTACTTCACCCGATTCACGATCGGCGCGATCAAGTTCGACCGGAGCCTCGTGGTGCAGGCGAGCACCAGCACGCAGGCGCGCACAATTCTCGCTGGCCTGGCCGGCATCTGCCACGACCTCGGCGTCGTATCCCTCGGCGAAGGCATCGAGACCGAAGCACACGCTCGCATCTGTCAGCAGCTCGGCATCACCCATGGGCAGGGTTGGCACTTCGGTTATCCGGAACCGCTCGAAGCTCTGATTGCCACAGCGCTCGCTGATGGCCCGCGCAAGCGATTGGGCGGGCGCGGTTGGCGCGCCTTGGACCCTGACCCGGCGACCCCATAGCTGCGCCTAGCTGCCACCAACCGACACGTTTCTCACTGAACGCTCGCCGCACCCGTCCTGCAAGACTTGTGGCGATGATGCACTACGAGGTTCGCGGCAACCCCGATGGGCCGACCTTGGTGTTGGTGCACCGCCCCACGCGCTCACCCACACCGTCGCCAATCGGATTGAGTGCCAGCCCGAACTCGCTGAGGCTGTCGATTCCTATGTGACGTAAGGTCGCGCCAACGCTGACGTTCCGGGGGGAATCCGATGGCGAACGAGCTCGACGCCAATGCCGTAAAGATGTTCGGCTTCAAGGTGTGGACCTACAAGATGGGCGAGCAGGTCTCGCTCATGGTGCACCTGGGCGACCAGTTGGGCATCTACAAGACGATGCGCGGTCGGGGGCTCATGACCACCGACGAGGTTGCAGACGCCACCGAGCTCCACGAACGCTTCGTGCGCGAATGGCTGCTTGGCCAAGCGGCCGCCGGCTTGATCGACTATGTCGACGGGGCCTTCGAGCTGACCGACGTACAAGCTGCGGTGCTCGCTGACGAAGACGACTCGCTGTCGTTCGCAGCAGGCGCCTTCCGTGGCGGCGTCGAACGCAAGGTTGTGGACCGGATCCTTGCATCGTTCCGCACCGGCGTCGGCCTCACCTACGAAGAACAAGGGCCGAACGCGGCCGCGGGGCTCGCTCGCATGACCGGACCGTGGTCACGCCTGGCGCTGACCGATCGGGTGCTTCCGGCACTCGAAGGCGTCGTCGAAAAGCTCGAAGCCGGGGCAACGGTCTGCGACATCGGGTGCGGGGGCGGCGTCATGCTCAGCACCTTGGCCCAGGCGTTTCCCAACAGCCAGTGCATCGGCGTCGATCCGTCCTCTGCTGCGATCTCCATCGCCAACCAAAGAGCCCAAGACCAAGGCCTGTCCAACATCGAGTTCATCGAGGCTGGCGGCGAGGACATCGCGGCCGGAAGCAACTACGACCTGGTCATCACGTTTGATTGCATGCACGACATGGCGTTCCCCGATCGCACCGCCACCGCCATTCGCAACGCCATCGCCGATGAGGGCACCTGGCTCCTCAAGGACATCCGCTCGACCGGCGACTTCGACAAGGACATGCGCAACCCGCTGCTCGCGATGTTCTACGGCTTCTCGGTCGCCTCGTGTCTGCAGTCGGCCATGTCAGAACCTGGCGGTCGAGGTCTCGGCACGCTCGGGCTTCATGCAGATGCCGCCAGGGAGCTCACCCAAGCGGCCGGCTTCTCCCGCTTCGATATTCACGATCTCGACGACGCCGCCAATCTTTACTACGAGGTACGAATCTGATGGCTGCTGCCACTCACACCGACGCCCTGACGCTCGCCGAACGGGTCGGCGACCTCGTGCGGATCCCGAGCGTGAATCCGTTGCAGTCCGGCCCAAAGTCCGGCACCGACGGCGAACGCGTGATCTCCGCCTGGCTCGCGGATCGCACCGAGGCGCTGGGCGCCGAGGTCACGACGCACGACATCATCGACGGGCGTGCCAACGTGTATGCGCGCTTCGAAGGTGAGACCGATCGGGTCGTCACAGTCGATGTCCACATGGACACGGTTGGCGTCGAGCACATGACCGATGACCCGTTCGACGGTCGCATCGAGCAGGACCGGGTCTGGGGACGAGGATCGGTCGACACCAAGGCGACGCTCGCCGTCGTGCTCGCTGTTCTCGAAGAGCTGCAGGCCGAGGGCAAACGCCCGGTGCCGACCGTCAATGTCGTCGGCACCGTCAGCGAAGAGATAGGTGGCCTCATCGGGGCGACCGGGTATCGCGAGTTTCTGCTCGAATCCGGCAGCCGCATCGACCAGCTCATCGTCGCCGAACCCACGATGTGCGCACCGGTCCACGGCCACAAAGGAGGTGTCGGCCTCGAGGTGACCGTGCATGGCCACGCAGCCCATTCGTCGAAACCGCATCTCGGACAGAACGCGATCAGTGCCGGCGCTCGCATCGTCGAAGCCATCGATGCCGAGCAGCGTCGCCTCGACGCGCTCGAAGCACCGACCGCCGTCGGCAACGGAACCGTCTCGGTCACCGAGTTCGATGGCGGGGTCGCCCGCAACATCATTCCGCCGAGCTGCTCGCTGTATTGCGGCCGCCGAACCGCACCCGGCGAGGACCCCGACGATGTGTTCGCCCAGCTGAGCGCCCTCATTCGCACGGCGGCTTCGCCGCTCGAGGTCGACATCGAGCTGGCGAATGGGTTCGGCAGCGCCGGATTCTGGCAAGACCCCGACAGCCCACTCGTCCACACACTCTGCGAGTTGGCATCGAGCGAGCCCGAGATCGCCGCCTACGGAAGCAACGCCCTGCGCTACGACGTGGTCGCCGACGAGATCGTGGTATTCGGACCGGGCTCGATCGATCAGGCTCATCAAGCGGTCGAGTGGATCGACATTGCCGAACTCGACCGTGCCGCCGACATCTACCGAGCCTGGTTCCGCCGCTAGCCCTGCGTGGTAGCAAAGGCGAACCACTCACAAGGAAGCCCTCTGGGGTAGTCAGCGCGCCGTTACCTCCGCGAGACTGCGTGCTCGGGGGTAGACGCAATGGGACAACTCTGGAAACTCGGCGCAGCAGCGTCCGCGGACAAGATCCGTGCGCGTGAAGTCGCGCCCAGCGAGCTGATGGCCGACGTCCTCGCCCGCGTCGAAGAGAAGAACCCTGCACTTAACGCCATCGTGCTCTCGCATGCCGAGCAAGCGACGGAACAGGCGCGCGCCGCTGACGATGCGGTCGCGAACGGCGAGGATCTTGGCCCGCTGCACGGCGTGCCGGTCACGATCAAGCACAACATCGATCTCGCCGGCGATCCGAACCCGAACGGTGTGCCCGCGTTCGCCAACGTGATGGCCGACGAGAACCACCCGCTCGTCGATCGCCTGCAAGAGGCCGGGGCAATCGTCATCGGACGAACCAACACGCCCGAGTTCTCGATGCGGGCAACGACGGTGAACCCACTGCATGGCCGAACCCACAACCCCTGGGGCGATCCGATCTCGCCGGGTGGATCGTCCGGTGGCGCAGGTGCCGCCTGTGCAGCCGGCATGGGCGCGCTGCATCACGGCAACGACATCGGCGGCTCATTGCGTTTCCCGTCGATGGCCAACGGCGTGATGACCGTCAAGCCATCGAGCTATCGCATCCCCGTCTACAACGGTTCGGCGACGGCCGAGCGCGGTCCGCTCGCACAAGAGATCTCGGTGCAAGGGATCATCGCTCGCCACGCGGCCGACGTTCGTCTCGCCACCCAGATCATGGCGCAACCCGATCCTCGGGATCCGAACTCGCCGCCCGTTCCCTGGAACGGCCCCGATGTTCCCAAGCGGGTTGCGGTCACCCGCGAGAGCGCTGGGTATCCGCTCGATGCCGAGATCAACGCGCTCATCGACCAAGCGGCTGATCAGCTACGAGACGCCGGATACGAAGTTGTCGAAGTCGACACCCCTTCGATCGGCGACGCCGCAACGGGCTGGTTCACCACGCTCACCACCGAGATGAAGCACGTCTTCGATGCACCCTTGCGCCAGCACGGTTCCGAGACGATTCAACAGATCTTCGACAACTACTTCGAGATGTCGCACCTGCTCGACATGCGGGACCACATCGTCGCCTCGGGTCATCGCACCGCGCTCAAGCGCGACTGGAGCCGCTTCCTCGACACCTACCCCCTGGTGCTCACACCGTTCATTCTTCGTCCGTTCTTCGACTGGGATGATGACGCCCAGGGCCTTGATGCCGTGCGCGACCTCTTCGAAGCATCGGTTTGGTCGACCGGCATCAACTACTTGGGTCTGCCTGCCGGTGTGATCGGAACAGGCTTCGCCGGCGACCGACCAGCTGCCGTGCAGATCGTCGGCCAGCGCTGGCGCGAAGACCTGATCTGCGATGCCCTCGAAGCGATCGAGGCTCGCAACGGGATCCTCGCGCCCCAGCTGTGGGCGCGTGACGGCGATGGTTAACAGCGACCCGCCGAACGAGATCGGCTTCGGCCAGATCGATAGTTCGTACAAGCAACATCTCGAAACCATCCCTGTCGATGATGACGGTCCTATCTGGATGGTCTCGATGCAACGGGCCGAGGGCGGTCTCGACCGACTCCAATCGGTCGCCGATGTTGGCGGCGGCGAGGTCGTGCTCGCAGGCGACGTGATTCGTCAAGTCGATGGCGACGCTCCGCATTGGAACCAGCTCACCGTTGTCAAGTTCCCGACCCGGCGCAACTTCGTTCAGCTTGCGCATCATCCGGCGTTCAAGCATCACCCTGGTTTCGACCACATGCAGCTGCACGAGGCGATCATCCTCGGCTGCATTCCGTCACCGTCGATGCCGACACCGGCACAGCTCACCGTGCCGACCTGGAACGCTGTGCCGCACCCTGCGACCGACGACGACAGCCCCGTCGTCGCCGTACATGCAGTTCGCTATGCGGACAGCGACTGGTCCCCCGACGACATGGCCGCCTACGCCCATGCACTCGCTGCGGCTTCGGTGCCCCATGGCGCCCGTGGCACCCGCTGGTTCGCGGTCGAAGGCACGATCGTTGGCGACGGTCGCCACTGGGACGACGTGCGCTTCACGATGTACCCAAGCATGTCGGCGTTTCTCGCGGTCGTGAACGACCTCGACCACATCACGGCGTACGAACGTCATCGTGCACACCTGATCGCTGACAAGTACACGCTCGTCATGCGTCCACGTATCGACCGGCTCGCCCGATCCATCTGCTGAGCATTTCTACCGAGCCGAACAGGCCCGGTACGTTGCGGACATGGACGCAATCTGTGATGACCTTGCCGCCGAGCATGCTGCCCTCGATGCGATCGTGGCCGACATCGACGAAGCCACGTGGTCCGCGGACACGCCCGCCGAGGGCTGGGATGTCAAGGACACCATTGTCCACCTGATTCAGGCGGACATGGCCGCCAGCCTCGCGGTGACCGATGCCGACGGGTTCCAGACCGCCAAGTCCGAGATGATGTCGGGTGGCGGCGCCGGCCTCGACTTCTTTGCGACCGCGGCCGGCAAAACCGGCGCCGAGGTCCTCGAGCTGTGGCGCTCCGAACGCACCAAGATGCTCGACGCGTTCCGCAGCCGCGGGCCCAAGGACCGCATCCCATGGTTTGGGCCGGACATGAGCACGCTGAGCTTCGCGACCGCTCGTCTGATGGAGACCTGGTCACACGGCCAAGACGTCGCCGACACGGTCGGCGTGCCGTGGCCGGCAACCGAACGACTCCGTCACGTATGCCACATCGGCGTCACGACTCGCGGCTGGAGCTACATGGTTCGTGGTCGCGACATCCCGACCGAACCAGTGCACGTCGCACTCACCGCCCCATCGGGCGAGGTGTGGACATGGGGCTCCGACGACGCCGCCGACAAGATCACCGGCTCGGCCGAAGAGTTCTGTCTGGTCGCGACCCAGCGCCGCAAGCCGGCCGACACCTCGCTGCAGACCGAAGGTCCGCTGGCCGCAGAATGGCTTTCGATCGCACAGGCCTTCGCTGGCGAACCGACGCTGCCCGACGGCCGCTAGTCCGCCTAACCCCTAGTTCGTCCGAACCGGAGCGTCGCGCAGGTCGATGAGCGGTTCGGCTTCCCAGGTTTCGCGCCCGTCGAATCCGAATCGGTAGAGCACGGTGGCGCGCATCGGCATGACGCGCAGAAACACGTGGCCATCAGATGTCGGCCCGCCAGGTTCGAACTCGCTGAGGTCGTACCCCATCTGCTCCCAGAGCGCAGCCCGGCCGTCAGAGGTATCAACGACGGTGGCGATGCCTTCGACGATCAAGCTGTCGTTGTTCGTCTCGGGGCTGACTTGCCAGTGGAACATCACTCGCGGATCGCGGCGGGCGTTCGAGACCTTGACCGACGGCTGCATCACAAAGGTGCAGAGGTCGCCGTCGATCCACGTGATCCCTACCGGCACACAATGCGCACGACCGTCAGCTCGAGCGGTCGCGATGTACGCGATGCGTCCGATCCGGTCGCTGTGGGCAATGACGTCAGTCAGCTCCATCTCCGGAGCGTAGTTCGCCAGCGACTTCGGCGATCCAGTCATGTTGATCGGCGCTCAAGAGCGTGAAGCTCGCTTGGCGAGGCTGATCGCAGGCGTAGTCCGACTCAGGGAAGAGCAAGAAGCTCGTAACGGCGAAGACGTAGTAGCGGTCGTCTTGTCCGATCCCGCCGAGGGGACCGCCCGAATCGCCGACGCATGTGCCGGAGCCGTCGGTCTCGTCGGTGCACAGCATCGAGTCGGGATCGAACGAGTCGGCAGTGTCACCTTCAATGCAGGCGGCGTCTGGTGCGACTTCAGACGTCCACATGTGGAGAAGCTCGGTCGGGCCATCAGGGGTCACGCCCCAGCCTCCGGCTACCAGGTCAACTCGGTCGAGGCGTTCAGGTGGCTCGACCAGAACGGCGAGCTCAATGTCGACAGACTCTGCCAGGCGGAGCAAGGCCAGATCGTTTCGCATATCGGCATGGTTCGCCGACCAGCGGCCGTCATCGGCGACACGGGTTGACCAGCCGGGATGCACGTGCGTCTCGATGATCGAAGTGAGGTTGCCGCCCTCGTTCGCATTGATGGAACCCGTGCGGGCAAGCAGGTGAAACAGCTGCAGGTCTCGGTGCCCTGGTTCGCCGCCGTCCGGAGCGGTGCCGGCAAGCGTGGACACACAATGAGCAGCGGTCAAGACCCACTCGGGATCGATCAAGGTGCCGGTGCATCGCAGCACGCCCTGCTGATCGCAGGTCCACGGTCCGAGGGCGCCGCTTGCGCCGACGGGGGCTTTGGCGTCGACGTGATACGTGCGTGCCCGGTCGATGAGAAGCGCCACATGAGCGCCCGCAACTTCGCGTTCTTGTTTCACCGGCCTCGGCTCGAACTCGGAATGACCCGATGATTCGAACGCAACACCCATGTCTGCTTCGACAACGATCGGGACTGCGATCTCG
Organism: uncultured Acidimicrobiaceae bacterium; assembly: GCA_964513315.1. GTDB lineage: Bacteria > Actinomycetota > Acidimicrobiia > Acidimicrobiales > UBA10347 > UBA10347. Next base: position 8,350 of record CAZEMU010000101.1, read on the forward strand.
TCGACCGCAGCGGTGTCAAACATGGTGCATCTAGCGGCAGCTGCAGCTCGGGGCGTCGACCCCGCGACGAGGCCCGAGAGGACCAATGTCGTGGCGACCAACGCAACAAGCGCACGGAGAACAGCAGGCACTGCTACCTATCGGCCATACCCCATGTCTCGGCCATGGTCCGAGCGGATCAGCGAAGCGAGCGAATCTACCCACTGCAACCATGCGGTGATGGGCCATTCGATCTCGTTGGTCGACCTGCAATCGGACACGAGCGAGTCACCGCCGGACCGGCCGAGGCGGACTGGCTAGCGTTGGCCTGTGCTGATTCGGGCGACCATCCTCCAAACCCCTTCTGCAGACCGTCTCGAGGTACTCGAGGACCACGTGGTTCAGATCGGCCTTGATGGCAGGATCGAGGCCGTTCGACCGGCAGCTGAAAGCGAAGCGGTCGATCTCCATCTCCCCGCTTCGACCGTGCTCGTGCCAGGAATGATCGACACGCACCTGCATGCGCCCCAGTGGCCTCAACTCGGCACGGGCCTGGATCTGCCGCTCGATCAATGGCTGTTCGAGAACACCTTCCCGCTCGAAGCCCGGTTCGCCGACGAGGTCTACGCCCGCTCGGTCTGGTCGTCGATGGTGCCGACCTTGCTCGCCAGCGGCACGACGACGGCCGTCTATTACGGCTCCGTCCATGAACCAGCCACGATCGCGCTGGCCGAGCAGTGCATCGCATCGGGCCAACGAGCGTTCGTCGGCCGCGTCGCCATGGACCATCCCGAAGGCACGCCCGACTACTACCGCGATGCCGGACCGGCCGAGTCGGTGGCGGCAACAGCGCGGGTGATCGAAGCGATCCGAGCGCTCGACGCAGCGGTCTTGGTTGAACCGATCATCACCCCACGGTTCATCCCCGCCTGCAGCGACGGCTCGCTGCACGGTCACGGTGAACTCGCCGCAGCGACCGGCGTGCGCATTCAGACGCACTGTTCCGAAGGCGACTGGCAGCACGCCCACGTGCAGGAACGCTGCGGCAAGAACGACGCATTCGCGCTGGCGGACTTCGGGCTCATCGCCGACCACACCGTCCTGGCGCACGCAACTCACTTGGACGAAGCTGACCGCCAGCTGCTCAGGTCAGGGGGAGCGGGTGTTTCGCACTGCCCGCTGTCGAACTCGTACTTCGCCAACGCAGTGTTTCCGCTGCGACGCAACCTCGATGCTGGTCTCCGGATCGGCCTCGGTACCGATGTTGCCGGAGGTGCCAGTGCGTCGCTGTTCGACGCGTGCGACCACGCGGTGACGGTCTCTCGCATGCTCGAAGACGGCGTCGACGTGACTCGCAGCGAGGATCGCGGCGTCGCCGGGTCTCGCGTGGACATCGTGACGGCCTTCTTCCTCGCGACCGCGGGCGGCGCTGAGCTGCTCGGCATTGACGCAGGATTGCTGGCGCCCGGGCGTGTCTTCGATGCGCTAGCGATCGACATTTCGCCCGACGGCCCGCTCGGCATCGCGCCCGAGGTCGACGACTGGAGTCGAACGTTCGAGAAGCTCGTTCGCCGCGGCAGTCCGGCGTCGATCCGCTCGGTCTGGGTCAACGGTCGTCTCGTGTCCGGCGAAGCCTGACCTGCGAACTACGAGACGCGGACTTCGCTGAACGGCACGCCCTTGTCGACTTCAGGCTCCTTGGGCAGGCCAAGGATGCGTTCGCCGATGATGTTGCGCTGGATCTGGTCGGTGCCGCCGCCGATCGAGGTGAAGAAAGCGTTGAGCATCGCGTAGGTCGCATCAGCGGCCTCGGGATAGGGCTCGCCACCGAGCATTGCTTCGCTGCCGAGAATGCGCCCCTGCAAGCTTCCGGCGAAGTGCAGCATGCGAGACATCGCGAGCTTGCCCAGCGACACCACTGGTGACGAGGTGCCCTTCGCGAGCTCTTGCTTGGCGCGTTGGTTGTTCCAACCATTGAGCGTGCGCCACGCGTACAGACGCATGAGGTCTTGTCGTATCGACGGGTCGTCGCTGACGCCTCGCTTGACGGCGAGTTCGACAAGCGAGAGGTCGGGAATCGGCGCGGATGCTTCGCTCGTCGAGTCTCGGACAGCATCTTCTGCATCGGTGGTCTTGCGAGGACGGGACACGCCCATTGCGGAGCGTTCGTAGGCCAGCGCCGAGGTGAGCACGTGCCAGCCCGAGTTGTACTCGCCGAGCATGTTCGCGTTGGACACCCGAGCGTCGGTCAAGAACACCTCGTTGAAGCGGGCGTCACCGGTCGCTTGACGAAGCGGGCGAACCTCGACACCGGGCTGGTCCATGGGCATGAAAAAGAACGTGATGCCACGATGCTTCGCTTGGGACGAATCCGTGCGGGTGATCAGGAAGGCATAGTCAGCTTGGCGGCCACCCGACGTCCACACCTTTTGGCCGTTGACGATCCACTCGTCGCCGTCGCGTTCGGCACTCGTGCGAACCGAGGCCAGGTCGCTTCCGGCACCCGGCTCGCTGTAGAGCAGACACATATCGATCTCGCCGAGCAACAGCGGGCGCAGCACGTGCTGCTTCAGCTCGGGCTGTGCCCATGAGATGATGGTCGCCGCCCACAGGTTCGTGACGTCTTGGCCCCAGCCACCGACCTTGGCGGAGCGGAAGACCCGATCGGTTGCACGAGCAACCTTGGGAGGCAGCCCCCGCCCGTACTCCTCGACCGGCCAGCTCGGCGCGGCCCAGCCGCTGTCGACGAGGGCGGCCAGCCACGCATCACGATCTCCGTCAGGCTCGACGGGGTGCTCCTGTAGCCAGGCCTGGGCCTCGGCGATTGCAGCTTCAGCGTCGACGACATCGCTCATGGCTTCATCGTCGCAGCCAGGACACCATTGGACCAAGGATCAGTCTTCGAGCGGCGGCCGCGTACGTGACGAACCGCCGCTCGTTGCGAACGGTCCCTGCTCGTCGTGCATCGTTGCCATCGCCATTGAGACACCGTCGGCCTGGATCTGCTCCGCCGACTCGATCCCGAGCTCGCCGCCCGTCATCGGCAACCTTCCCAAGAAATGTGAGCCATTTCTCTCATGTTCCCCCGATGGGCGCCGATGATGGGTCGTATGTCCTATCCCGACGAGGGTGACGGGAAGCTGAGATCTCTGGCGACGCTGGAACAGCACCTGCTCCTTACCCAACGCACCATCGTGGGGCGCATTGACACGATCGGCGTCTTGGCGGTCGCCTGCTATCTGCCAATCGCGCTTCGGCACGAACTCTCGCTCCAGCGATCGCTGACCTGGTCGCTGCTCGTCGCGCTCACCACGATCGGTTGGGCCTCAGCGCTGACATTCCGCACCCTCGCACGCGGCGTACTTCCGATTTGGCTCTCCGCTGCCGTATGGGCGCTGCTCCCTTGGATCGCATGGCCAAGCCTCGTGGCGGCCGGACAGACCGACGCGGCGTGGATCATCGCG